>CANITX010000094.1 GCA_947470575.1 Rhodospirillales bacterium | reverse complement strand
CCGGCCACCGGCCCCGGAAACCGCGACGCCGCCATTGCCGCCTTCCGGTTCCGCTTCGCTCCACCTACAGCCGGCAATGGCCAGGGAGGAAGCAATGCACTAACATTCAACCCGGACCACCTAATGGGGGCCGATCACAACCATCAGCGCTGCCATCGGGCCTCGATTGCAACAGCAGGGCGATGTCTATGTATTCGGTAGACTGATAGGGATTTATTTAGCCTGCGGTACGAAGCCCCCCACCCGATTTCCGTTTAGCCTGCACCTGTTTGCAGGATATGCCCCGGTCGACGGCGTTATGGAAATCGAGAAGATATTTCGCGATGCTCCTCGCTTCGTTGTCGTTGATAACAATTGGCTGGAGGGGACACCGAATTTCGATCCCGGAATGACAAAGGTGTTGGCAGCGTTCCACCAAGCTCTATCGCGGAATTATGTAGTCGATGGTCGCACGGGGCCGTTCAGGAGTTGGGGTAGTGGCAACATTGGAGGCCACGTCGATGCCACCGTGTTTCGCCTTATCGGCACGCCTGCCATCCTTACGACATCAGCCTTGCAATACGATGCGGCACCGTGAATGCCCCACCGTCTTGACGCTCGTGGCATTCCCGCTCGATGTCATTTTCTACGCAGAATCCATGCCCTATATGCCGTCATCCTTTCCAAGATTCGATCTTGGCCTAGGCTTTGTCCAGGGACGACGGCCAACGCGTATTCAAGCATTTGTCTCGAAAGCAATCGTTGAGGATTCGAGACGGGCGTTGTCGGCTGGCGTGTTGGCTCAGTGTTTCATCCGCGGTCTGAGGTTCTCCGCCGTACCCGGCAATGCTGTCTTCGGGACTCTTCGGTATTTCGTCCCCGATCGCCTGGGTGCCTTAATCCATACAAGCTAAGACAAGCAGGCCGAACTGGCGCCGGCTTGGACGCGTCGATAATTTCGGTGCATCGGAGCGAACGTTATCTCTGTTCCTAAGTCCTCCATCGCTTGCCACTTGCTCCGACCGAGATAATCCAGCCCTCAGTACGGCCGTTCCCCCCGGATCAGCATGCGGTAGAGCAATCGATGCTGGGTGTCGTCCATGGGATCGTAGTCGTAATCGGCCTTGTGCAGAGCAGATCGGTTGTCCCAGATCAGCATATCGCCCGGCCGCCATTGGTGGGAATAGACGTATTCCGGCTTCAGCGCGTCAGCAAGCAGGCGATTGAGCAAGGTCTGCGATTCCTCGGGACTCATGCCGACGATGTTTTCGGTCTTTTTCGGGTGGAAATAGAGCGCCTTGGTGCCGGAGTCCGGATTGGTGCGCACCAATGGCTGGAGAATGGGAGCGATATTCCGATCATCCCGGTAATTAGCTCGGTCGCTGCTGTCGTATTTGGCGGCGCTGCCGAAGACGACATTGACGGTTTTCAGGCCATCGATGCGCCGTCGAACCTCTTCGGGTAGAGATGCATAACCAGCCCGCATGTTGACAAAACTGGTGCCGCCGCCTTTGGCCGGCAACTCCACCGCATAAAGGGCGGTGTGCTTCGGGGGGAATTCTTCGTGCGTATGATCAGTGTGCCAGCGCACGCCGAATTTTTCCACGGATCCATCCGACTTGCGCCGCCGGCTCGATACCTCGTGAACGAACGGCAGGCCGGGTATGGAGTGATCGAGATCGTTGGGCTCCATGGGCTCGCCGAACAGCGAGGTGGCGGCGAGGAATTGCTGCGGCGTGAAGCTCTGGTCGCGGATTACCAGCGCGATATTGTCGACGACTGCCGTATTGAGGGCCCGGCGCGTTGCCGCATCGACCGGCTGGCGCAGGTCGATGCCGGTGACTTCAGCGCCGATATGTTCCGAAAGCTTCGTGACCTTCATCGCACCACTCCTTGAAAGTACTGTCGGTGGAACATCACATGTTCATCAGTGCGCCGCCGTTGGAATGGATGGTCTGACCGGAGATGTAATCGCCGCCGGGACCGACCAAGAAACGGATCAGGTTGGCCAGATCCTGGGGAACGCCTTTGCGGCCGAGCGGAATGTCGGGCAGGGCGCGCAGCAGCGGCTGTGCCGCCGCCGAGGGATTATTGGCCCGGTTGGTGTCGTAGGTGCCAACCACCACTTGATTGGCGCGGATACCATAAGGTGCGAAATCGTAGGCAAGGCCGCGGATGAAAGCGGCCAGCCCGGCCTTCGCCGCCATGGTGTGCGCCCGCCCGGGTGCGCCGCGCGTTGAGTTCAGGCCACCGACGCCGATGAAGGAGCCGCCGCCGCGGTTCTTCATGTGTGGGATCATGGCCTTGGCTAAATGGAAACATCCATGGATCGAAATTTCGACACTTTTTCGAAAGGTGTCGAAATCCATTTGTTCAAGCGGCGTGTTGCTGCGTACGGCAGCATTGTGCACGACGATGTCGATACCGCCGAATTCCTTGGCAGCCGCTGCCGCCATGGCGTTCACCGCGTCCGGGTCGCGCACATCGGCAACGAAGGGAATGGCGCGGCCGCCCCGTGAGCGGATGCCTTCGGCCACTTCCTCGCAGAGGTTCTTGGCCTGAACGGCGTTGATGACCAAAGCGGCTCCGGCGCGGGCCAGTTCCTCGGCCGTGGCGCGGCCGATGTTGCGGGCACTTCCGGTAATGACGGCGACTTTACCCTGCAGTTCGTTGACCAGATCGACCATGTTCCCCCCCCCCTGTCGGTGGCGGTTGGATGGGACAGCCTTCTGTCCGGGACTGTGTCCGTTTGTGTCTTTCAACCCTAACCCGAACTTTACGACATTACGAGCGGACGGCGCGGCAATCCAGTCCTGGCGACGCCCCGCGCGGCTGCCTAAACTGGCGCAGGCATGGCAATGAGCGGGGAAGGGCGTGGCACGGAATTGCGGAAGCTGCGGCGTTTGCTGCAAGGTTCTTCGGATCGACGCACCGGAGTTGCAGAAGTCGGCCGGCGAATGGTGCCCCAATTGCCAGCCAGGCAAGGGCTGCGCCATTTATGATTCCCGCCCCGCCGTCTGCCGCGACTACCGTTGCGTCTGGCTGGCCACCGATTTCCTGCCTGAGGACGCCAGGCCCGACAAGTTGAAGGTCATGTTTTCGGTGGAACCCAATCCATTGGCCAGTCGGCCCGGCAAGGTCTGCGCCGTGGCACGCTCGTTGGGAGGCGCCGAGATTTACGAGCGGCCGACCGTACTCGCTGCCATCGCGACGTTGATCCGCGCCGGACTGGACGTGCATCTGTCGTGGGGAGAAACGAAAACCCTGGTCATCCCCCATTTCGGCTTGGGCGGCGTACTTAAGGCGCTCGATATGCCCGCCGAGGGTGGGCGGACGCGGCGACGCAAGGTGTTGGGCCGGGTCGGGCCCGTCTAGTCTTCGTTTCCGGCCAGTGAAGAGGGTGCGCCCTCCGGCTTGAACAGGCGCCACAACAGCGGACCAAAGGTCGCGATCAAGGCGATGGACAGCATGATGACCGCCATCGGCGAGCCGAATAGAATCATCGGATCGCCCTGACTGATAGACAATGCCCGGCGCAATTGCTGTTCGGCGAGCGGCCCGAGGATCAGACCTACTACCACCGGTGCAATCGGATAGCCGAAACGCCTGAGGCCGTATCCCATAAGGCCAAACAGCAACAGCATCCCAAGTTCGACCAGCGATGGATTGGCGCCGAGCGTACCTAGCGTGGCGAATGTAAGAATACCGCCGTAAAGCCATGGCCGCGGAATCGCCAAAACCCTCACCCACAGGCCGATCAGCGGCAGATTGAGCACCAGCAGCATGATGTTGGCAATGAACAGGCTGGCAATCAGGCCCCAAACCAATTCGGGACGGTTAACGAACAACAGCGGTCCGGGTTGCAGACCGTACTGCTGAAAGCCTGCAAGCATGATCGCCGCCGTCGCCGAGGTGGGCAGGCCGAGCGTGAGCAGGGGCACCAAGGTACCGGCGGCGGAGGCGTTGTTCGCCGCCTCCGGACCGGCCACGCCTTCGATGGCGCCGTGGCCGAATTCCTCCGGGTTTTTCGCTAGCTGCTTTTCGGTGGCGTAGGACAGGAATGTACCGATCTCGGCGCCCCCCGCCGGCATGGCGCCGATGGGAAACCCGATGATCGTGCCGCGTAGCCATGGCTTCCAGGAACGCTTCCAATCTTCCCGGCTCATCCAGAGAGAGCCTTTGACCGGTGTGATGGTTTCCTGGGTGCGGTCGCCGCCGCAGGCGATAAATAAGGTCTCGCCTACGGCGAAGAGGGCGACGGCCACGGTGGTCACCTCGATACCGTCGAACAGATCGGGCATGCCGAAACTGAGACGCGCCTGACCACTTTGTAGATCGATGCCGACCAGCCCGAGGGTCAGGCCCAGGAACAGCGCGGTCAGGCCGCGCAGCGTCGAATCGCCAAAGGCAGCCGATACGGTGGCAAATGCCAGCACCATCAGGGCGAAGTATTCGCCTGGCCCCATGGCCAGGGCGAATTCGACCACCCACGGCGCCAACAGCGCCAGGCCGATGGTGGCGATCGTACCGGCAACGAAGGAGCCGATAGCAGCTGTCGCCAGGGCCGGGCCACCACGCCCAACGCGGGCCATCTTGTTACCTTCGAGCGCGGTGACGACCGAGGCGCTTTCGCCTGGTGCGTTGAGCAGGATTGAGGTCGTCGAGCCGCCGTACATGCTGCCGTAATAGATGCCGGCGAACATGATCAGCGAACCGGCGGGATCGAGCTTGAAGGTGATCGGCAGCAGCAGGGCGACGGTCAGCGCAGGACCGATGCCGGGCAGCACGCCGACGGCGGTGCCGAGCGTGACGCCGACCAATCCGAACAGCAGATTATCGAGCTGAAGCGCGACCGAAAGTCCTTGAGCGAGAAATTGGAAGGTTTCCATCGTTTGCGCTTCCCGTCGTTCAGAACATTCGTTCGAGGGGGCCGGCCGGCAGGACGAGACTTAGACCCTTGGCAAAGGCTAGCCAGATGGCGAGCGAAATACCCACGCCGATAAGATAGGTCATCCACAGCGGCCCACGACCAAAGGCACGCGCCGTGGCGGCAAAGACGGCACCGGTAGCTATGGCGAATCCGGCCCAGCCGATCAGGGCGAGCTGGACGAGCAGGCCACCAACGATCCAATAAAAAGGGCCGTATTCATCCTTGGGGCGTTCTGGAAATTTACCCCGCCAAGCGGCAATCGCCGTCGCTATGGCCAATACCGCCATTGCTGCCGCGATAGCGTAGGGAAAAGCCCGTGGACCGACCCGCGCGTAAGATGCGATGCCTTCCGGCAGATTGTAGGTGTCGACGGCGATGACAATGGCCACCGCCGCCAGCGCCACGGCAATGCCGAACGCCGCCCGATCGAGGCGGCGTTCGCTTTGCAAGGACGTCATTTCGACGCTCACTTTAGAACGCCGATATCCTTCAATACTTGGGTGGTATCGGCGGTCTGATTTTTGAGGTAAGTCGCAAAGGCATCACCGGCAAGGTAGCTGTCGGCCCAGTTCTTGCTGGTCAGAATTTTTTTCCAACCCTCGCTCTTCACCATCGTCTCGATGGTCGAAAGCAGGTCGGCCTTCTGCGCTGCCGTGATGCCCGGCGCGGCGGCAACCATGCGCCAGTTCTCAACCTCGACGTCGACGCCGGATTCCTTCAACGTCGGGGCATTGACGTTGGGCAACCGCTTGCCGCCCGTGATAGCGAGCAACCGCAACTTGCCGGCGGCAACCTGGCCTTCGAATTCGCTGACGCCGGAAATGCCGGCGGTCACCTGTCCGCCCAGAATCGCGGCCAAGGCCTCGCCGCCGCCCGAATAGGGCACATAATTGATCTTGGTCGGATCGACGCCTACTTTTTTGGCGATCAGCCCGACGGCGATGTGATCGACGCCACCTGCGGACCCGCCGGCCCAACTGACCTTGCCGGGATCGGCCTTCAACGCCTTGACCAGATCCTCCATCGTCTTAAGCGGCGAATTGACCGGCACGACAATGGCATCGGACTCGCCGGTCAGGCGGGCAAGGGGAGTGACGTTGTCCAGCGTAACGGGCGACTTATTGGCGATCAGGGCGCCGACCATGACATATCCGCCGACGATCAACTGGGTCGCATCGCCTTTGGCGTTGTTGGCGAATTGGGCAAGTCCGACAGCGCCGCCGGCGCCGGGAACGTTGGTCACCTGAACATTGGGGACCGTCTTACTTTCCTGTAGCACGGATTGAATCGAGCGAGCTGTCTGATCGTAGCCGCCACCCGGAGCGGCAGGCGCCATGATGGAAAGTTGCGAAGGGGCCGCCGCAGCCATCGTGGCAAACGTCGAGGCGACTAGCACTCCGAGCACGGAATCGCGGATGCGGTGTAACATGTTGATGGTCTCCCTGTTGGCAACAGTTTGAATTACGATTGTTCGTTGTAAAAAGTTTAGTGGGATGTTCTAGGGCTGTCGAGCCGCATAGCGGATTTCCTGAGTCTCGATGGTGCCACGACTTTGATGGCGCCATGAAAGCAACGGGTTCGCTATAAAAGTATGGGCGAGCAGCTCGACCTACGCGCGCGGCGCGATCCGGCGCCGACTGTCAACAAGTGGGAGGAGACCCCCTGTGGCAAAGACAGCCAAATCCAAGTCGAAGTCGGTGGCGATTGCCCCCTCGGCCCGCGGCCAAGACATGAAGACGCTGATCTGCAACTGGACCCGGGCCATTCTCGATTCCGGGAAGATGTCGATGATGACCTCGATCCGCCAGACCCGTTCTGTCGACGTGGTGATGGCGATCAAGGCCGGTGGATTCGATGCCATGTTCGTCGACCTGGAGCATGGTGGGCTCAGCATGACGGAGGCAGGCCAGTTGTGCATTGCGGGCCTGACCACGGGTGTGACGCCCTTTGTGCGCATCCCGGGTCATGAGCCCTATCTCGCCGGCCAAGTTCTCGACCTCGGCGCTATGGGTATTGTCGTTCCGCACGTCGATACGGCAACTGACGCCAAGCGGATGGCCGATGCCTGCATGTATCCTCCCGTTGGCCATCGCGGCTTTTCCAGTACCGTGCCGCAACTGCGCTTCCTGAATTGGCCGGCAGCCGAAGTGCGCGCCCACATCAACAGCCAGACCACCGTAATGGCGCAGATCGAGACGACGAAGGCGGTGAAGAACATCGAATCTATCGCCGCGGTCAAAGGCATCGATATGATCGTGGTCGGTTCCAACGATCTCTTGCTCGACATGGGCATCCCCGGCCAACACGGCCACGACCGGTTGCTGAAGGCCCTCGAAAAAGTGGCCAAGGGCACGAAGAACCAGGGCAAGCATTGTGGCATCGGCGGCGTGCCCGGCCCCTTCAGTTTGATGAAGGAAATCTACAACATGGGATTCCGCCTGATGTCGGTCGGCGCCGATACCAATCTGCTGGCCGCCGCCTTCAAGGCGTCGGGTGCCGAGACCCGCAAACTCGAGCCGTAAGACAGTGTGCCCGGGATCATGTCGGTCCCGGATCCTGCACTGTCGAGCTAAACAGGCAACTCGTAGCCGATTGTCGCCTCGATCTCACACGTCCGCTGCACTGCTGGGCGCGCCATCATTCGGTCGTGATGGGCGGCGAGATTGGGAAATGTCCCGGGAGCAGGTTGCAGCGATTTGTTGAACCGCCAGTAAAGGCGAAACAGGTGAATGTCGGCGATCGAGTAACGCCCGAGCGCCCACCCCTTGTTTCCCAATCGCCTGTCGGCGATGCCGTAAATTTTTTCGGCATGTTCCTTGCCCCGGGCACGTGCCGGATGCACGGTCGAAGCGATAAAGGACATCCATGAAATGACCTGAGCTTCGGCTTCTGCATCGCCCTCTGCATCGCCCTCTGGCAGCAGGTCCGCTTCGGGATAGCGTTTGGCGAGGTAGAACAGAATGGCAGCCACCTCCGTCAGTGGGCGGCCATCGATCAACAGAGTTGGAACCTTACCTTCCGGATTCAGCGACAGGAATTCAGGCGTCCGTTGTGTGCCCTGGGCAAATGAAATGGGCCGCGCTTCGAAGGGCACGCCAATCTCGTGCAGTGCGATATGGACCGCCATCGAACTGGAGCCGGGCGCGAAATACAGCGTGAGCATTATTGTCGGGCTCACGTCTCAGCCGTCGAACAGCGGGCTGCCTTCCTCGCGGTACCAGATGCGAACCAAGTGGCGCTGCTGTTCCTGGCCGGCACCGTTCTTGAAGGCTTCGCGATGGTGGAAACCTTCGCGGTTATTGATGATCGACATCTGTCCGCGGCGCAGCAGGTATTGGGCAGAAAGCTTCCGGGCCGGAATAATGGAAATCACGGTTTCGAGAGCAGCCATCGATTCATTGTCCATCGATACGCCCGCTTCGCGGTAGCCGCCGGTGATTTTATTGATCGAATAGCGCCCGAACAGCTTCTTGCCATCGAAGGCCAGCGCCGGGGCACGGATGGCCACGGCTTGGCGGTCGCCCTGAATGCCGAAGCGATTGTGGTAAAAGGGTTGAAACAGGCGCTCCAGCTCCACGGGCGCGTCCGCAGCCATGGCGTTATAAAGCGAATACATCGAACAGTATTCACTGAAGCCGCCTTCTTCGGCGGCGTGGAGGCACAACAGGGTCTGGTACTGCGGCACGTCGCGGTTACCGCTGTTGTCGTTGTGGTAGGCGAGGCGCTTGGTGGTCATCGACCGTTCCGCACCACCTTTTTCATCCTCGCCCATATAGCGGATATGGCGGAACATCATGCCCTTGGCGTCCTGGGCTACAGGCCGCGATAGCAGCTTGCCCAATAGCCAGTATACCGACTTGGTCTCGTCTTCCGACCACCCGTCAAGATCGAAGGCATCCAGGATAACGAAACCGTGGCCATCGCGGACCACCTGCTTGGCCTTCGCCATCAAGGCACGACTAGCGTCGAGTTCGAAATAGGCGGGTTCGAGCATCGGATAGGGCAGGTTTTGCTGGCGCAGCTTGGCAACGACCACAGCCAGTTCTCGTTTGACCGCGTCGCCGACCGAAAAGGTCCAAGCCGTCGGCTGCAGGGTTTGACGCGTCCAGGCCTTGGCGGCAGGGAAGGGCCCCTGCGGACGTGCACTGGGGTGCTCGGCAACCAGATCGAGGATGTCTGCCTGGGTATTCATGGATGCTGTGACTCCCATTTGAATGCTTTTGTCATTCTTGGCGGCGAAGCCCTCGGGGTGGGTAATACGGCCTGTGCCTTTAGCCACATCAATCGCTTCCCGGTTCAGCCGTCGTAGAAAGGCCTACCCTGATCGCGGAACCACAGGCGCACCAGATGGCGCCGCTCGGCGACCGTATCGCCGTCTTTGAAATCATTACGGTAGTGCAACCCGCGGCGGTTATCGATGATTTGAATCTGGCCGCGCTCCATGGTGTGCTTCACCGACAACTCGCGGGCCGGGATGATCTGCTGTACGCATTCCAGGGCGTCTAGGGTGGCGTTGTCCATCTGCTCACCCATCCGCTTGTAGCCCTTGGTGATCTTGCTGATGGAAAAACGCCCGCTCAGGTGCTTGCCGTCGAACGACATGCAGGGCACCCAACTCACTGCCGGCTCGCCGTCGCTTTGCAGGCCCAGGCGGTCGTGGAAAAAGGGTCGGAACAGGCGGTCGAGCTGGTCCGGGGCTTCCTTTGCCATGGCGTTGTAGAGGGAATAGAGCGTGCAAAACTCGCTGATGCCGCCTTCCTTCGCCTTATTGACGCAAAGAAGACCAGTGTAGTTGGGAAGGTTGCGGTTGCCGCTGTTGTCGTTGTGGTAGGTCAATCGGCTTTGGGTCAGCGCCGCATCCAGGCCACCTTCCTTGGCGCCGCCACTGGTGTCGTTGATGATGTCGCGAAAAATGGTTCCGTTCTGCGTCTGCGCCACTGGCTTGGACAGCACCTTGCCGAGCAGCCAGTACACCGCTTTGCCTTCGTCCAGGGTCCATTCGTCCAAGGGCAGTCGGTCGATGACGGCGATGCCCGTACCGCTGTCGACGATGGTACGCGCCTTGGCGATCATGACCCGGCTGGCCGGAATCTCGAAATCGGCCGGATCGAGCATGAGGATGGGCAAGTTCTGACGACGAAGCTGCGCCACGACGCCGTGCAGTTCCTTGGCCACGGAATCGGAGACCGGCACCATCCAATCCGCGGGCGCCAAAGATTGGCGGGTCCAGGCGCGGCTGTCGCGGAAGGGCTGTTGCGGGCGAAGACCGGCTGTTCCCGCCGTTAGGTCGAGAACCGGTTGTGCAGTCGTCATACGTGAATCTCCCTTTAGATCTTGTTGCGCCAGGGTTCGATGCGGTGACTTCAGCCGTCGAAGAACGGGCGGCCTTCGTTGCGGAACCACAGACGGATGACGTGGCGCTTTTCCGTCCGGCCTTCGCCATCCTTAAAGGGCTCGCGGTGGTGCAGCCCTTCGCGGTTGTTGAAAATCAGGATCTGGCCGCGTTCAAGCAGATACTTGGCCGAAAGGTCGCGCTTTCGAATCACCGCCAAGACGCTTTCGAGGGCATCTCGGCTGAGGTTGTCCAGTTCCTTGCCGGCCTTACGATAGCCGCCGGGAATCTTGTTCAGCGAGAAGCGGCCTCGCAGGCGGCCGTTTTCGTAGCTGATGGCGGGCGCCCAGAGAACATCGGCCTCGCCCGGGGCCTGTATGCCCTGACGGTCATGATAGAAGGGTTGGAACAGGCGTTCGAGCTGCTCCGGGGCTTCCTCGACCATGGCGTTGTAGAGGGAGTAAAGAGAGCAATACTCGCTAAGCCCGCCTTCCTTGGCGGCATAAAGCGCCATCAGGCCGGTATAGTTCGGCATGTTGCGGTTGCCGCTGTTGTCCTGATGAAAGGCGAGGCGTTCCTGGGTCAACGCGGTATCGACGCCTGGCGTTCCGGCCGGGATGCCCTCGTCGCGAATGTCGCGGAAAATTTGCCCGCCGGAGGTCTGAGCTACCGGCTGAGACAGCAAGCTGCCGAGCAGCCAGAAGCCGGACTTCGCTTCTTCCTCGCTCCAACCGCCCTCATCCAACGGCAACCGGTCGATAATCGTGAAGCCGTGGCGGTCTTCGAGCATGCTCTTGGCCTCGGCCATCATGGTGCGGCAAGCGTCGAGTTTGAAATCGGCCGGATCGAGCATGTAGGTGGGTAGGTTTTGCCGACGCAGATTAGCGATGGCATCATTCAGTTCCCGTTTGGCGGCGTCGCCGACCTTCACCGTCCAGGCGGCGGGCTCAAGCGAACTGCGCGTCCAAACCTTGGTGTTTGCAAACGGTTTCGTCGGGCGTACCTCGACCGCTCCCCCGGTCAGGTCGAGTACCGGCTGCGACGTTGCCATGTGTCATGCTCCTTCCTGCTTCTCGCTGTATAGGGCCGGTCAAACCGGATTAAACCTATCTATTGATGGGCTCGCGAACTCAGCCACCGTGACGAAATTACAGCCTAAGGTCGTTGATTGTGTCAGGTCAATTCTCCCGACGACTAATATTTAGGCAGTCGAAAGTTCTGACGCTATACTAGCGGGTCAAAGCCGCGCACCTCAGCGCCAAGCGCCACGCCGGTCGGAACAAATTGCATGGCCATGCTTTGATCGTCTTTCAGAACGGTCGCGTGCCTACGGTCTGAGTGCGATGCATCCGCCGGCGGCTGGCGGGATCGAAAGCATCGCGCTTGTGCATGGCGCAGCGGTTATCCCAGACGACCAGGTCCCCGAGCCGCCATTTATGCCGGTAGGCGAAACGGTCCTGGTCCATGTGCGCCCACAACGCGTCGAGCAGGGCGTCGCTTTCGGCCAAATCCATGCCGAGGATGTAGGAATTGATCCGCCGGCCGAGATACAGTGCCTGGCGCCCGGTTTCCGGGTGGGTACGGATAATCGGGTGGCGGGCGCCGGGCGCGGTGGTGATATCGAAGAAACCCTCGAACCCCGGCTTCGGCTTGCCGTTGGTGCTGTGAGTCGCCGGATGCAGCAAGACCTTGCCCTCGACCGCGCGACGCAGGTCGGCGGGCAGGGTGTCCAACACTTCGTACATATTATTGAAATAAGTATCGCCACCACCGGTGGCCGGAATTTCGAGCGCGTGGAGAAAGCTGCCGGCAAACGGTGTTTCCGTGTAGCTGCTGTCCGTATGCCAGGCCGCCTCGCCATGACCGAGACTACCAATGGGCATCCCACCGTCCATGATGTTGGAGACGACGACGATGGGGGAATCGGGGCGTATCTCGATGCCCTTTGGCGCAGCCTTGCCGAGCTCTTTCTTGATCTTTGTGATGCT
>CANITX010000093.1 GCA_947470575.1 Rhodospirillales bacterium | reverse complement strand
TAATTTCAATAAAGTATGGGCATTTACCGATCGCAGACGATCGGTAAATGCTAGGGCTGTAGCTCCGGCCAGTCGAAGGTCAGCAACAGTGTGCGCTGCAAAAAATTGAAATTGTCGTCCGATAGAATGTAGATGCGGAAGTTCCCTGGAACGGATCGCGCCGCCAAGCCTTCGAAGTTGTCGACAATCAGGGGTGCCCGGAATAAGGCGAGCGATTGACCTCGAATTTCCGCGCCTGCCATCACCTGCTCCCGCGCGACATGAACGATGCGGGCGCCCCATCCGCCGAAGAGACTAAAGGCTCGCTCGAGCACCAAGATGTCGCCCGAAGGCAACGTCGTGGCGTCGGTTGGAGAAAAGTTCACGCCGGGAACGTACGACAATTCCCGGCAGCCGCCGTCTCCGTCCAACCAGCCCGGATGTTTACCGGTGGCGGCGGGATGCTCCGCAAGGATCAGCAATTGGCCATCTGGCAGGCGGGTCAGGGCTTCGATGCCGCTATTGGGGGGTAAACCGCTGGCTTTGGACGGTAGGGGGATATTGCCGATCGGCGATTTGCCATCATCCATGCGCATCAAGCGATGACGTTGTTCGAACGCCACGATCCAGCCGCCCGATCCATCTTCGCTGAGGGCTTCGGCGTCACCATCGCGTGGTGTTCTGCCGGTTTCCGGCAGGCGGGAAAGATCGGCATCGGTCACACCGCGTAGCACCCCTGAGGAATCATAGGAAAGGCGTGCGGTCAGGAACATGCCGCCATCGGTGACGGCATGCAGCGTCAGGCCGTCGGCGCTGACGCGCAGACCGGACAGGCCGCCAAAATCCCGATGGGTGGACGTCAACGAGAGACCGCCTCGATACCGCAACGCACCGACGGTGGTCGACTCCGGGGCGTGTTCATCGAGCGGAACGGGATGCGAGACGATGGTGATCGGTTCGCCAAGGGCAGGGGAAACCCACAGCGTTATCCAGGCCAGCAATGTGACAGTCAGGCGAAAAAAGGAACTCCGTTCAGTGTCGGCGACTGGCTTGCCTAGGGGCACGGGCCTGCACTTCCTCGAACAGCTCTGTCAGATTGCCGATTAACGTGCCACCCAGCTCCTCGGCATCGACGATGGTCACGGCGCGCCGATAATAACGGGTGACGTCGTGACCGATACCGATGGCCGTCAGTTCGACCGGCGAGCGCGTTTCGATCCATTCGATGACTTCGCGGAGATGACGTTCAAGATAGTTGCCGGGATTTGCCGACAGCGTGGCGTCGTCGACCGGAGCGCCATCGGAAATGACCATCAGGATGCGTCGCTGCTCGGTCCGCGCAATCAGCCGATTGTGTGCCCAAAGCAATGCCTCTCCGTCGATGTTCTCCTTAAGCAGCCCCTCGCGCAGCATCAGCCCCAAATTCTTGCGGGACCGCCGCCAGGGGGCATCCGCCGATTTATAGACGATGTGGCGCAGGTCGTTGAGGCGACCCGGATTGGCTGGTTTTCCCTGTGCCACCCATTTTTCGCGGGCATTGCCACCTTTCCAGGCACGGGTGGTAAAGCCCAGGATTTCGACCTTGACGCCACAGCGTTCCAGCGTGCGGGCCAGGATATCGGCGCTCATCGCCGCAACCGTGATCGGGCGGCCGCGCATGGAGCCGGAATTATCGATCAGCAGGCTCACGACCGTGTCGCGGAAATCGGTTTCCCGCTCCTGCTTGAACGACAGCGGGTGAACGGGGTCGAGCACCACGCGCGACAGGCGGGCGGCATCGAGTATGCCTTCCTCCAGGTCGAAATCCCAAGTGCGCGTCTGTTTGGCCAGCAGGCGGCGCTGCAACCGGTTGGCTAACCGCGCCACCACACCTTGGAGATGGGAAAGTTGCTGATCCAGCTGAGCTCGCAGTCGGCCGAGTTCTTCGGCGTCGCAGAGGTCCTCGGCATCGACGATTTCATCGAAGGCAGTGGTATAGGCGGTATAGTTCGGCCGATCCTTGGTGGGCTCGTCTTTCCAATTGGACCGCCAGCGCGACGGCCCCGCCGGTTCTTCATCGCCGCCGCCGCTCGTTACGTCGTCATCATCGGAGGAGGCCAGAGCGTCTGCGGTCTCGTCGGTCTCTCCGGTGCTGCTTTCGGCGGCCATTTCGCCGGCATCTTCCGATTTTCCGGATTGAGTCTCGCCGTTCTGTTCTTCGCTGTCGTTATCGTCCTGATCTTCGGTATCGTCCGAGTCTTCCGAATTTCCGTCGGAGTCGCCGGCGAGATCGAGCGATTGAATCATTCGCGAGGCAGAGCGCGAGAATTCCTCCTGATCGTGAATGCTATCGCGCAGCAGATTGATCGGATCGCCGACCCGTTCCATCAGCCAATCCCGCCAGACTTGCATCATCGACTGCGATTCCGGCGGCAGCGGCTGTCCGGTCAACGTCTCGCGGACCAACAGGGACAATGCATCGGGCAGCATCGCGATGTCGCGTTCCTTGACATCGTCCAAGCCCCGACTGCGAAGCTTTTCGCCCAAAGACCAGGATAGATTGGCCGCGACGCCGGCCAATCTCTGGGCACCCAAAGCCTCACAGCGGGCCTGCTCCATCATGTTGAAAACCTCTCGCGCTTCGCCACCGGAAGGCGAACGGCGGCGATGGAGGGCTTCATCGTGATATCGCAGGCGCATGGCGACGCTGTCGGAAGCGCCGCGCAATCGTGCCATGTCCTCTGGCGGCACCTTCAAGGAAGGCATCGGCAAGCGGATATTGTTGCCACTTGCGCCTGCCGGTCCGTGAATGAAACTGACCGTCAATTCGTCGCGTTGCGACATCGCCTTGACGGTCGATTCCGTGACCCGTTTGGCAAGATCCTGAGGCGCTTCTTCCTGGGACATGTGGGCCCCTTGACGGCTCAGGACAACGTGATGTGTGCCGCCGATTCCGGAAGCTCGGTTCCGAAACACCGCTGGTAGTATTCGGCAACCACCGGCCGCTCCACCTCATCGCACTTGTTGACGAACGTGACGCGGAAGGCGAAAGCCACGTCGTTGAAGATGCGCGCGTTCTCAGCCCAGGTAATGACCGTGCGTGGCGACATCACCGTCGACAGGTCGCCATTAATGAACCCGCGCCGGGTCAACGACGCCATTTCGACCATAGCATTTACCGTCGCCTTTCCAGCCTTGTCGTCATAGCTGGGGGACTTGGCCAAGACGATGCGCACCTCGTCGTCGTGCGGCAGATAATTCAGTGTGGCAACGATGTTCCAACGATCCATCTGGCCTTGGTTGATCTGCTGGGTACCGTGATAGAGGCCCGTGGTATCGCCCAAGCCGACGGTGTTGGTGGTGGCGAACAGCCGGAAGAACGGATGCGGACGCATGACCCGGTTCTGATCCAACAGAGTCAGTTTGCCATCGACCTCCAGAACCCGTTGGATAACGAACATGACATCCGGTCGGCCGGCGTCGTATTCGTCGAAGGTCAGGGCGGTGGGGTGCTGCAAAGCCCAGGGCAGGATGCCTTCGCGAAACTCGGTCACCTGCTTGCCGTCGCGCAACACGATGGCATCCTTGCCGACAAGATCGATGCGGCTGATGTGACTGTCCAAATTGACCCGGATACAGGGCCAATTGAGGCGCGCGGCGACCTGTTCGATGTGGGTCGACTTTCCCGTGCCGTGGTATCCTTGAATTAGGACACGCCGGTTGTAGGCAAAGCCGGCCAGTATGGCCAGGGTTGTTTCCCGGTCGAACTGATAGGCATCGTCGATGTCGGGCACATGCTCGCTGGCGACACTAAATGCCGGTACTTCCAGGTTGCTTTCGAACCCAAAAGCTTGGTGAACCGAGAGCGTGATATCGGGTCTATCGAGCGAGAGGCCCGAGCCACCCGCCGCGATGGGCTTGTCGGCTTTCATTATGCAGGGATTCCTCTGAATAGCGCAGAAATCAGGTAGGCGGGAATCGTCGGATCGTCAAGTCATAAGGCTGGCCATGACGATCCTGTAGGCTTGACTGATCTCCTTGAATTTCTCTTCGGACGCTTTGGTGCCGCCATTGGCATCGGGGTGATGTTTCTTAACCAGCTCCTTGTAGCGGGCTTTTACTGCGGCTTGCGTCACTGGCGCGGACAAATCGAGAACAAGCAGCGCTTCCGCCTCGGGGGACCGATGTGCCGCTGCCGCCGTGCTTTCGGCTTCGGGGCTCTCATTGAAGTAACCGAATCCATCGGTTACGCGAAAGCCTTGAGAAAGCCGGTTGCCCTGCGGACCGAGCCGCCACGTCGGCCGTTGCCATACGGTATCGCGGCGGATATCCGCCTCGACTTCGTCTTCGGCCATATTGGCATAATAGTTCCAAGACGCATTGTACTGGCGTACGTGAGACAGACAAAACCATACGTAGGAACGCAGATCGCGAGGCGAACGTGGAGCGCGGAATCCGCCGGGTTCCGCACAGCCGGGCCATTCACAGCCGCGGTCCGTCGGCTGCGCCTGATTCTTCAGCGGGTGACCGCGACCGTTATGTCGAGGCATTGTACGCATCGCCAGACTATGGTCTGAGTGCGTGCCGGTGGCAAGCAGGTGACACCATCGAAAACCGCGGTCGGACGGGAGAAAATGCGTGAATCGCGCCGATAGGATTGAAGCGAAGCTCCGGCGGGTGTTGTCGCCGACCCGAATCGAAGTCGAGGATGAATCGCACCGCCACGCCGGCCATGCCGGAGCCCCGGAAGGGGGCGAAAGCCATTTCCGATTAGTTGTCGTTGCCGCAGCTTTCGACGGAAAGAGCCGAGTCGAGCGGCAACGCATGGTCTATGGCATTCTGGCCGAGGAATTGGCGGCAGGGATGCATGCCCTGGCCATGACGACACTGACGCCGGGCGAGGATGCAAAAGGGAAAACCTGAGGCGCCCTTGCGGGGTGGCGGTCGATTCCCGCTTCAGCTCTTGGCGTCACTTGCCCGTGTAATGCTGCGGCCAGCGCCGTTTCACGATGGGGCCCTCGCTGGCGAACGCATGACAGGTGTTCATCAGCGGCGGCTTGCGATCCGGATCGGTGTTCTGGGCCTGATGGCGGCGGCGTACCGCCGACATGGATTGGAAGGCCGTAACCGCCAACGGCCCGAGCAGCAGATCGACGATATGTGTGCAGCCTAGAGCACCGCCCAGGCGTTCGTTGACGGCCTTGCGCCATCCAAATCCGACGCGCAACCCGACCAGCTTTTCAAAACTGGGCGTTATGTTCCCGCAAATTGTGAACGGCGAGGAATTCGTCACGGTTTCGACTGCATGGACCAACATGTCTTCGTCGATGGTCAGGCGGATCTGCATGTCGTGGAGAGCTTCGCCGGCGCTGACGCTACGTTCGTCATTGGCAAACGTATAGGATTTGGTGTCGACGATCCGGCCTTCGATATCCCATAAGCCATCGGTACGTTCGAAGCCCTGACAACGAATTTCGCGCGTGTGGATCAGTTTGCGGTCGCTGGCCGGAGACAGGGGCATGGCTACCTCGTGTTTATATGTTTCGGGGCAACGTTGGGCGCGGCGTCTTAGATACGCCTTGAACGGCGTGCGTCAATGGGTTTGGCGGGGTTGCCGGCTGTATCAGCGGTCGCCGAAGGCAAAGGCCTCGGCCTCCCGGATATCTTCTTCCAGCTTGGCCTTTACTGTGGCGTAGAGGTCGCGGATGGACACCATGCCCACCACTTTTCCATCGTCCACAACCGGCAGATGGCGGTAGCGCCGCACATTCATCAATTCAAGCGCGTCGAGGGCGGAATCCTGCGGCGAAAGGGTGTCTGGATTTCTCGTCATGATGGCTTCGAGAGGCGTTGTCGCTGGATCGCGTCCCTGAGCCAATACCCGGCGGGTCAGGTCGCGCTCGGTGACGATGCCGATGAGGCGCCGGGACGAATCGAGGATGACAACGGCCGCGGTGTCGCGATCGACCATGAACTGCGCGGCCTGAAGCGCGGTGGCGCTGGCCGGCAGGTCGACGATACTCTGGTTCCTGACCACATCGGGGACGATGGTAAGATGCATGCCGCCTTCCCTTTGCGACGGACCGCGAACTCGGAAATTTAAGTCTAGCCCGGTAAGATGTCACGCCACAAGGCGAGGACCATGGATTCGTCGACGGATCGCTCGACAAAGGCCCGACCGATGCCGCGCGCCAGAATGAGCGTCAGCTTGCCGTCCATCGCCTTCTTATCCTGATGCATGTGCGCCACCATGCGCTCCGCGGTCCACGACGGCAGGGCGATGCGACCTGCGTCAGTCGGCAAGCCCCTTGCCGCCATGTGGCGGCGTGCCCGATCGACATCGCCCGCCGGGCAAAGGCCCAGGCGCGCTGAAAGTTCAAAAGCCATGACCATGCCGATGGCCACCGCCTCGCCATGCAGCAAACTATCGCCAAAACCGGTCTCTGCTTCGAGAGCATGACCGAAGGTATGGCCGAAGTTGAGCAAGGCGCGACGGTCGGCCTCGCGTTCGTCGGCGGCAACGATTTCGGCCTTCATGCGGCAGCTTGTGAGGACGGCGTGGCGCTGGGCGTCGCGATCGCCGGCGCAAAGCGCATCGCCATGCCGCTCTAGCCACTCGAAGAATTCCGGGTCGCCAAGAAATCCGTATTTCACAGTTTCCGCATAGCCGGCAAGGAATTCGCGCCGGGGCAGGGAATCCAGTGTCGTCAGGTCGGCAATGACCAATTGCGGTTGATAAAAGGCACCCAGCAGGTTTTTGCCGTGACGGGTATTGATGCCTGTCTTGCCGCCAACGGAGCTGTCGACCTGGGCAAGCAGGGTGGTGGGCATCTGAACGAAAGCGACGCCGCGCAGCAGGATGGCTGCGGCAAAACCGGTTATGTCGCCGATGACCCCCCCGCCCAAGGCCATCAATGTCGTGGAGCGGTCGATCTTGAGATCGAGCAACCGGTCGGTCAAATCGCCGAGGTGGGCCAGATCCTTGGTGCCTTCGCCGGCGGGCAGGATGATCGTTTCATTGCGGATGTCCGCCTTGGCCAACGAGGCTTGCAGCCTATCCAGATATTGCGCTGCGACGTTTTCATCCGATATCACGACGACGCGAGGCCGTACCAGCACAGGTCGTATCAGGGCCCCGGCTTGGGCGAGCAGACCGTCGCCTACCACAATGTCGTAGGCTCTGTCGCCAAGGTCGACGGGCAGGCGCTCGCTATTCGACGGGGAATTCTTCAAGACGGCGGTCATGGCGTTTCTGGTTTGTCCAAATAGGTCCGTAGGATGTCGATAACCTTATCCACGGTCGTTTCCGCCGATTCGTCGCCGGTATCGACCACCAAATCCGCCTCTGCGTACACGGGATAACGTTGCTTGATCAAGGCGTCGAGAATATCGCGCGGATTGCCATCCGCCAGCAGGGGACGATCGTCGCGTCGCCCGATACGGCGAACGAGAACGTCGAGGTCGGCTCGCAGCCATATGGAAATGCCGCGTTGGCGAATGGCGGCGCGGGTATCCGGATCCATGAAGGCGCCGCCGCCTGTTGCCAGGACTTTTCGTCCTTCCTGCAGCAACCGATCGATGACCCGCCGCTCGCCGTCGCGAAAGGCTGGTTCGCCGTAGAGCCGGAAAATATCGGGAATCGGCAGGCCCGCCGCCTTGGCGATCTCGGCGTCCGCATCAACGAAAGGGAGATGGAGTTGTCGGGCAAGGCGCTTGCCGATGCTGGTCTTACCGGCACCCATCAGGCCGACCAGCACGATGCTGCGATCCAAAAAGGCGAGGTCAGCCTTGGAAAATACGGCCTGGGAACCTGTGTTTTCGTCGGACATGGCTTGTTGCAGCGCGGAAAAGGCTAGAGCTGTCATTGAAAGGCGCTCGGCAAGACTTTAGACTGCCGAGAAATTGCCACAGTCCGTTCCTAACATACCACGAACCTCGACGCATCTTCGATACGTAGGGCTGCTAAGCCTGGACAGGATATGCGTCGCGGGAAGCGGTGCCACTGACGGTTCCAAAAGCGCATGAAATCTATTTCACGACTTGTCCTGATATTTGTGGCACTGCTGATCGTCGGCGGTGGCATCTTCCTGGCAACCTGGAACATACCGGCGCCCGTGACCAGCACCGAGAAGGTGCTGCCCGATGATCGGTTCCCGCGCTGACGGGCGCCGACGGCGCTCCCTTTGGGGCGCCGTCGTGGCTCTGTCGATGTCTTGGATGCTTGGCAGCGAATTGATGGCGCAAGGTGCCGTTGGGGCGCCCGGCCAAGTGCCGGAGTCATCGAAACCGTTCGTTCTCCAACCGCCCAGCCGCCTCGATCCGCCGGCATCTGTTGCTCCTGAGGCTACCGGCTCGCCCCAACCGCAGGCTGCTCCGACGGAGAAAACCGGTGCGGATGTGAAGGCCAGCGTGCGGGTGGGTAGCCTGGAGGACGTGCAGGCCGACTCAGCCGGTACGTTAAGCGAGGCAAACGGCGGTTTTCCCATGAGCCTCTGGCGCGGGACGCCGAGACCCGTCGTTGAAAAGCTGCTGCCATTGCTTCCCACCGATGCCGCATCGATGACGATGCGGCAGTTGACCCGCCGCTTGTTGTTGAGCGCGGCCGATGTTCCCACTGGCGAGTCCCAGGGCAGTCTATTGACGATCCGTGCCGAACGGCTGGCCCGCCTGGGGGAAGAGACCGCCCTGAAAGAACTTCTCGAACTGTCGCGCGATCAGCCCGGTAGCGAGGGTTTGGCTCGGATCGAACTGGATGCCCGTCTTGCCAGTTTCGATATGACAGGTGCCTGCCAAATGGCGGGAACAGCGATCAACGTCTCGGGTGACGCCTATTGGCAACAGACGATGGTGTTCTGCCAGGCATTGGCCAAACAACGGGATCAGGCCGCCTTGGGCGTCGCCCTCCTGCGGGAGCGGAACCTGGGCAGTCCCAGTTTCTTTGAATTGATGGACGACCTGAATGGTCTAGGCGAGGCCAAACTCGAAAATTTGACCGATCCGTCGGCTTTAACCCTGGCCATGATGCACGCAGCACATGCGAATTTGCCGTCTAGCTTGATGAAGTCGGGCAAACCATCCATTTTGCGCTTCATCGCGCTCAGCCCCAACATCGAGATAAAGACGCGGTTGGCGGCGGCCGAACGTGCCGAAGCAATGGGCGTGTTGAGCGCTACGGCCTTGCGCGAGATATATGCCAAGGTTGAGTTTACCAAGGAACAGCGTGCGAAGCCCATCTCGACGGCGGAAGCCGACGGTGGCCCATTGGGCAGGGCATTGCTCTATCGTACGGCCGCGGATCAGTCCGTCCCGGCGGCCCGTGCCGAAGCGCTTTCTCAGGCTTTGCGCCTTGCCGAGAAGGGTCGGCTGTATCCAACCATGGCGCGATCCGTTCTGCCCATGCTGACAGCACTGCAGCCCGGTCCAGATTCGGCGTGGTTCGCACCTGAGGCCGCGCGAGGACTGCTGGTGGCCGGAGGGCCATCTGACGGCGTTGGGGCTTGGCTCGCCTTGGCGCGCAGCAGCGCGTTGAACGATGTCGAAAAACAGAAGCGCTTTTTCGCGCTGCTCCCGCTGGCACGCCTGGCCGGTATCGAAGAAGCGAAGACCTGGGATCCGGAACTGGCGGCTTGGCGCAAGACCGTAATCGATACGGACGGCGGCGCGGACCGAGCCATCCTGATGCAGGCGCTGCTGGGTGCGCTGCGCGATCCCGTTTTCGAAGACTCATGGATCGGTCTTTTACAGCAGGCCGGACATGTTCCCGTCATGTTGCCTGCCGCCCCTGTGTGGAACCGCCTTGAGCCGGCGTCCACCGCAGGCAGGGTGGGCGAAACGGTTGCCTTGTCCCTGATCGTGCTTGGCAGCGGTGGAACCGAAGAGGCAAATCCCATTGTTCTTCGCGCCGTCTTGGAAGCCTTATTGCGTATCGGCGAAGAAAAAGTCGCGCGGGCGCTGGCCGTCGAGGCTGCGGTGGCGGCCGGCCTTTGAGCATGCCCGCCGTCGATAGCAGTCGTTCGCGCTCTCTCGGTGCCTTCCTGGAAATGATGGCGGCCGAACGAGGTGCTGCAACCAATACAATCGATGCCTATCGTCGCGATCTGAACGATTTCGCCGCTTTCATGGTGCGACGACGGACCATCGCCGACGCCGCGACAACAAACGATGTGGCGGCTTACGTGCGCACGATGTCGGAGTCCGGCTTATCGCCACGCACCGCGGCTCGTCGCCTCTCGGCGTTGCGCCAGTTTTTTGTGTTTCTTTTTTCCGAGGGCCTGCGTGCGGACGATCCAACAGCCGCCATCGATTCGCCGCGTCAGCCCCGACCCTTACCCAAGTATCTCAGCGAGGAAGATGTTGGCCTGCTGATGAATGTGGCCGCGGGCCTCGAAGGTCCGGAAGGCGTACGTACCCGAGCCCTGATCGAGGTTCTCTACGCAACCGGCTTGCGGGTATCGGAACTGGTCTCGCTGCCCCTCGGCGCTTTATCGCGCGATGGGCATACGGTTACCGTTGTCGGTAAGGGTGGCAAGGAGCGTCTGGTCCCGTTGGGCGAACCCGCGGCGGTGGCCTTGGCCGACTACTTGCAGGTGCGCCATCGCTTCATCGGCGCGGATGCCCCGGCTTCGACGGCCCGGCGCATGTTTCCCTCGCGCGGGCGAGATGGTCATCTGACGCGGATGCGATTCCATCAGCTGCTCAAGGACTTGGCCCTCGCCGCCGGCCTGGATCCACGACGGGTGTCGCCGCACGTTCTGCGCCATTCCTTTGCCAGCCATCTGCTTGCCCATGGCGCGGATCTCCGTTCTTTGCAGACCCTTCTCGGCCATGCCGACATCGCAACGACCCAGATTTACACCCATGTCCTCGACCAGCGCCTAAAGGATCTCGTGTCGCGCGCCCATCCCTTGGCAAGGCACTAGGTCCAGGCCGGTGGCTACCTGCTTCAATTTCTTCCCCGGCAAAGAATAATGTCCTGGCAACGTCAGCGCCCGTTGCGCTAGAAGGCCGCATGCATCACTTCCTCGACTTCGAAAAACCGATTGCCGAACTGGAAGGGAAGATCGAGGAGCTGCGCCATTTGCACAGCTCCGGCGATGTCAATATTGCCGATGAGGTCGGCAAGCTGCAGACCAATCTCAACCGGCGTCTGCGGCAGATGTACGCCAAATTGACTCCCTGGCAGAAAACCCAAGTTGCGCGGCATCCCAGCCGACCGCATGCCTTGGACTACATCGCTGGGATGATCGACGATTTCACACCATTGGCCGGCGACCGGCTGTTTGCTGAGGATCGCGCCATCGTTAGCGGCCTTGGCCGGTTGCGGGGCCGCTCGCTGATGGTTATCGGTCATGAGAAGGGTTCGGATACGGAGAGTCGCGTGCGCCATGGCTTCGGCATGGCCCGGCCCGAAGGCTATCGCAAGGCGCAAAGGCTGATGGCCTTAGCCGAGCGATTCAAGCTGCCGGTATTGACACTGGTCGATACCACGGGCGCCTATCCGGGGGTGGATGCCGAAGCGCGTGGCCAGGCCGAAGCGATCGCCCGTTCCATCGACGTTTGTCTCAGCATCAAAGTCCCCAGCGTCAGCGTCATCATCGGCGAGGGCGGCTCGGGCGGAGCCATCGCGCTTGCCGTTGCCAATAAGGTGATGATGCTGGAACACGCCGTTTATTCGGTGATCTCGCCGGAAGGCTGTGCGTCTATCCTGTGGCGTGACGGCGCCGCCGCCGAACAGGCGGCCGAAGCCTTGAAGATCACCGCTCAGGATCTGCTCAAGCTCGGCGTGGTGGATAGCGTAATTATGGAGCCGCTCGGCGGCGCCCATCGCGACAAGGCGGCCACCATCGCGGCCGTCGGCGATGCCGTCGAGCAGGCCCTACAGGACCTGGACGGCATCGACGGCGGCGTGCTGAAGGCGCGCCGCCGGGAAAAATTCCTGGATATGGGCAAACGCAGCCTCGCTTGACGTTCCTGCCAAGCCGCCCGCGGTTTTAGCCGCTCGAAAAATTACGATAGCTTGCCGTGGCAGTGCTTGTACTTGCGGCCCGATCCGCAGGGACAAGGCGAGTTGCGGGACACCCGGCCCCAGGTTGTCGGATCGTTGGGATCGGCGACGCGCGAGGCTTGGCGGCTACGTGTCGTAACCGTCTGTACGTCGCCCGACCCGCCGTCTCCGGCATCTTCCGCATCGGCCATCTGCAAGGCGGGATCGACGCGGGTTTCGTGCATGTCGCGCTGCGCGGGCTGCGGCAGCAGGTCTTCCGGTGGCGCGATAC
>CANITX010000092.1 GCA_947470575.1 Rhodospirillales bacterium | reverse complement strand
TCTGCTTCTCCCACGACAGCGCCAGGCGCGGCTTGACCGAACCGTCGCTGGGGTCGATCTCGGTCAGCGTCTCGGCGATGTTCTGCTTGACGACGCGCCCGATGTGCGAGGTGTCCATGCCGCAGGGTTCCAGCGTGGCCGGCTCGTCGGGGGTGACGATGACGATGTTGCGGTTGGCGGCTTGGGCGTTGGCCTCCATCGACGGCAACAAGGCCGTCAGGCCGAGCGCCGCGCCGACGGCGGCGGAGGCGGCCGACAACCGGCGTAAGCGGGTGGTGCTCATCTGCGATGCTCCCTTGGTTTTCGTGTCCATAGATTTGGCGGACCGGCGCGGCGGATTTACCCGTCTGGCGCGGCGAAGGCCTTTTCTAGCAGGGATGGGCGGCGGAGGGGAGGGGGAATGGCGGCCATCGGGCGATGCCGGCGACGAGCGCCGGACCCGGCCAGGGGACGCTCATGCCGGGGTTCGCTGACCCCGGGGGGATGCTCACGCCGATCCGGCGACCTCGTCGGTCCAGACGCGAAAGCTTTGCAGCATGTTGGGGCCGAAGGTCGTGGCGATGGCGACGTCGGCGGCGTCGCGGCCGCGCGCGATCAGCACCCGGCCGATGCGCGGCGTGTTGTTGCGGGCATCGAACGTATGCCATCGGCCGCCGAGATAAACCTCGAACCAGGCCGCGAAATCGCCGGGCGGATAGGGCGGCGGCGTGCCGACGTCGCCGAGATAGCTGGTGCAGTAGCGGGCCGGAATGTTGAGCGCTCGGCAAAAGGCCACGGCCAGGTGGGTGAAGTCGCGGCACACGCCGCGCCGCTCCTGATAGGCTTCGGAGGCGGTGCGGGTGACCCGTGCGTGCTGGTAGCCGAATTCGATGTGGCGGTGGGTGAAATCGCAGATCGCCTGGACGCGGGCCCAGCCCGGCGTTGCCGACCCGAACAGGTTCCAGGCCAGGTCGAGCAGCCGGTCGCTGTCGCAGAAGCGGCTGGCCAGCAGGAAGACCAGGGTCTCTTCCGGCAGCGTCTCGACGGCGACCTGCCCGGCATCGGGGACCACCGGATCGGGCCAGCCGCTGTCGCGGATAACGGCATCGCCCGATATGGTCATCGGACCCGCCGGGGCGACGATGCGGCTGCACCAGTTGCCGTAGCCGTCGCGGTAGCCGGAAACGGGCACGGCGGGATCGAGGACGATGTGATCGGGCGCCTCCAGGTCGGATACCCGCGTGAAATGCACGTTCAGGGTCATGATGACCGGCGTCGGCTGCGGAAACAGGTAGCGCAATTCGTAACCGATCCGGAGTTTCATGCCACCCACTGCCGCCGTTGCCGCCATTGACCGCGCCGCCACCGACCGCGCCGCCGGGGCGGGCCAAGGAGCCGAAGACATAACGCGCCAAGCCCCCTGCCGTTGCATCGCGCCGATGCGCCGGTTCGCTTGATCGTCCGCCTGGATCGCCGACAGCGCTCTTAGTGGCGGACCAGCCGCAGCAAAGGCTCGAAGGCGTAGAGCGCCGAACGGCGGCCGCTGGCGGGAATCACGGTTGCCAGCAGGCCGGCTTCGGCGAGCAACTTGGTGAAGCGTGCCGCCGTCTGTTTGGGGATGCCGCCGTGCGCCGTGAAAGCGGCGTTCCAGAACAGCGGCTTGGCGAAGATCGTGTCGAGCGCCTGCATCGCCCAGCGCGAATGGAGCCTATCGGCGAAGATCCCCTTCATTTCTTCGTAAAGGGCGGCGATGCTGGTGGCGATCTCCAGGTTTTCGTTGGCCTGCGCTTCCAGTACGTCGAGGAAGAAGACGCACCATTCCGTCCAGGCGTCGTCGGCGGAGACGGCGCGCAGGCGGTCGATGTATTCGTCGCGGCGGGCTTCGATGCGGCTACTGACATAGAAGTGCGGGCCGCCGATCAGCCCCTTGTTCCATAGGTTCAGGGTGACGATCATCCGTCCGATGCGGCCGTTGCCGTCGTCGAAGGGATGCAGGGATTCGAATTCGGCGTGGGAGACGGCGGTCTGGATCAGGGGTTCGACCGTCGCGTCGTTGACATATTCCTCGAATGCCTTGAAGCCCGCCTCCAGGTGCGGCGCCTCGATGGGTACGAAGCGGATTTTTCCGGATTGGCCATCGCTGATATAGTTCTGGCCGTTGCGGAATTCGCCGGGCCGCTTGTCGCCGCCACGGCCTGAAAACAGCATATGCCGGTGCGCCTCGCGGATGAGTCGGCCGCAGATGGGGAGATGTTCGTCCGCCATCGCCCGCTGTGCGTAGCGTAGGGCGCGCGTATAGGCCCGGACTTCGAGGGCCTCGGGTCGTGGCGCTTGCTTTCCTTGTGCCCCATCACCGCCGTCATCCTCGGATGCCTCCAAGGTCAGCACCTCGTCGAGAGTGGCGACAGTGCCTTCGATGCGCGAGGAAACGACGGCTTCCTGGTGGCGTAAGGGGGCGAGCAGTAGTTCCTTGTTGTGCAGGGTGCCGAGCATGGCGTCATACCGCCCAATGGCGGTGGCCGCCCGGCGCAAGGGTCCGATCAGGCGGGCGAAGTCCAGCGTGGCGGGAGGAAACCGGCCATGATGGTAGCCGACGGCGCCGTCGAGTTTGACCTCGCGGCCCTGGCCTTTCCGTTCCTCATCTACTGGCGGCATGGTGTTGTATCTCATATTTTCGAATTCATGATATGCAAACCATGTAGCATCTCATCGGTGAGACACAAAGAAATCTGTCTCTCAAAAATTCGATTTTTTGATATACAAATGGATTTGTCGCTCACCGATGATACACAAATCGGTTTGTATCTCATATTTTCGATTTTATGAGAGACAACGGCGAGCGTGCCGGGGCCGGGTGCCGGGAAGGCCTCCCCCATTGCCCGATCCCCATCGCCGGCCGTATCGTTGACCGTGCTTCGCCCCTGGGAGGCCCCGATGCCCTTGCCGATGCGTTTTGCCGCCGTGATGGTTGTCGCCGTCGCCGCGCTGGCGGCCGAGGCGGTCCAGGCGCAGACGCGACCCGGTTACGAACAACCGCCCGGTTACGAACAACCTAAGGTCTACGAGCTGCCGAAGGGTTCCCGTCCGCACGATGTCGCCCCGGCGCCGGACGGCAAGGTCTGGTACACGGCGCAGCCGCAGGGGGCGCTCGGCATTCTCGATCCGGCGACGGGGGCGGTGCGCCAGGTCTCGCTGGGCGCGGGGTCGCAGCCGCACGGGGTCATCGCCGGGCCCGACGGCGCGGCCTGGATCACCGACGGCGGGCTGAACGCCATCGTCCGCTTCGATCCCAAGACCGAGAAGCTGACCGTCTGGCCGCTGCCCGAGGACACCGGCTACGCCAACCTCAACACCGCCGCCTTCGACGGGGCCGGCGTGCTGTGGTTCACCGGCCAGGCCGGCTTTTACGGCAGCCTCGATCCCGGCACGGGAAAGATGCGCGTCTTCAAGGCGCCGCAGGGACGCGGCCCTTACGGCATCGCCGCGACGCCTGCGGGCGAGGTCTATTTCGTGTCGCTGGCCGGCAGCTATCTGGCGCGCATCGACAGCGCCAGCGGCGCGGCCCGCGTCATCGCCCCGCCGACGGCGCGACAGGGGGCCCGGCGGGTGTGGTCCGACAGCCAGGGCCGGCTGTGGATATCGGAATGGAATTCGGGGCAGGTGTCGCGCTTCGATCCGCGCGACGGCGCCTGGAAGATGTGGAAGGTGCCGGGCGAGCGGCCGCAGGTCTATGCCGTCTATGTGGATGGGCGCGACACGGTCTGGCTGTCGGATTTCGGCGGCCATGCCATCCACGCCTTCGATCCGCGAACGGAAAGCTTCACGAGCTGGCCGATGAGCCGGCCGGGCGGCGACGTGCGCCAGATCCTCGGCCGGCCGGGGGAGGTCTGGCTGCCGGAATCCGGGGCCGACCGGATGGTGGTCATTCGAACGGCCCCTCAAGCGGGAGAGACGAAATGAAATTGGCGGTGGCGGGCCTTGGGCTCGGCGTTTTCTTTGCGACCGCCGCGGCGGCGCAGGAAGCGGTGGATCGCGGCGAGCGGGCGTTTCAATACTGCATCTCCTGCCATTCGGCGGACGCCAAGGAAACGACCGGGCCGCTCGGCCCCAACCTGGCCGGCGTGGTCGGGCGGCGCATCGCGTCGCTGCCGGGCTACGACTATTCCCCGGCGATGCGTGCCTTCGCCGCCAAGGAAGGGGTGTGGAGCGAGGCCTTGCTGGAACGCTTCATCGCCAAGCCGCAGGAAGTGGTGCCCGACACCCTGATGCCGTTCTTCGGCCTGGCCACCGCCAGCCGGCGGACGGCCGTCGTCGAGTATCTGAAAGGCACGGGGAAGTAAGGGGGCGGTATCGGCAAGGCCTCGCCGGCCGGTTCCGATGCGGCGAATGGGATCCTTAATCTCCGCAAATCTCCGCAGGAATTGCGGAGGATGCCGGGGCGCGATGCATAAACGCATTTTGATTTCATAAGTTGACGCATATGAAATCGAAATGTACATAATGGCCGGCAACGGAGGCCCGGATGTCCACGGCTGTAGCGCGAATCCTCGACGATCTGCGGACCCATGGCGGTCTGCAGGGCAAGGACATCGCCAATATCGTCGATGTGTCGACCGCGACGGTGTCGCGTTGGGCGCACGGCAACGGCACGCCCAGCCTGCGCACCCAGACGGTCATCGCCGAGCTGCGCTATGTGGTGGACCGGCTGTCGGATTTCTACACCCCCGACGAGGCCCGCCTGTGGCTGCATTCGCGCCATCCGCTGCTCAACGGCGAGCGCGCCATCGACCTGATCAACAACGGCCGCACGGAAGAGGTGCTGGCCGTCATCGAGCGCCTTGAGGCTGGAGCCTTCGTCTGAGGAGGCCCGTGGCGGAGCGGCGGGCGCGCGATCCCGAACTGCTGGATGCGCTGGATGCGCAACCGGGCGTGTCGTTCGAAGGACCGGCCTGGCGCATCGCTCGCCAGGGGCGCGATCCGGTGCAGGGCACTCCGGCCGGCGCCCGCTGGGACCCCGGACTTTTCGACATCGTCTATATGTCCCTGGCCCGCGAAGGCGCGCTGGCGGAGATTCACTTTCATCTCAGCCGCCAGCCGGTATTCCCCTCCAAACTGGTATCGGTGCTGCACCGGATTGCCGTGCGGACCCAGCGCACGCTGCGGCTTGCCGACTTGGCGGCTCTGGAGCGGCTTGGCGTCGCGGCGGACCGATACGGCGATCTCGACTACCGGCGCAGCCAGGAGATCGGCGACGCCGCCTTCTTCCTCGGCTTCGACGGTCTCATGGTTCCCAGCGCGCGGTGGAGTTGCCAGAATCTGGTGTTGTTCACGGATCGCTTCGCGCCGAACGATCTTACTGTCGAAGCCAGCGAGATTGTCGATTGGCCGGCCTGGCGGCGCGAAGCGGCCAACGTGCGCCGGCCGGTGGATTGATGCCGATGCGGCGAATACGATCCCTACTCTCCGCACGACCTGCGGAGATTAGGCTTGCGTTTGCGGTGAATAGGGCGCTAATCTCCGCAAGGAGTGCGGAGATTGCTGACGTATATACATGAGCTGCCGGGCTGGCCGGGCTTTCGCTGGGACGAAGGCCGGCTGTCGCAACGTCTGGCGCCGGTCCGCCATCGCCAGGGGCGGCTGATCGGGCGCATGGAGGCCCTGGGCTTCGAGCTGCGCGCCGAGGCGGTGCTGGCCACCCTGACCGAAGACGTTCTCAAATCCAGCGAGATCGAAGGCGACATCCTCGACAAGGACCAGGTGCGCTCCTCGCTCGCCCGGCGGCTCGGCATGGACGTCGGCGCCTTGGCCCCGGCGGAGCGCAACGTCGAAGGGGTGGTCGAGATGATGCTCGACGCCACCCAGAAATACGCCCTGCCGCTGACCGAGGAGCGCCTGTTCGCTTGGCACGCCGCGCTGTTCCCGACCGGGCGCAGCGGCATGACCCGCATCGTCGTCGGCGCGTGGCGCGACGACGGCTCCGGCCCGATGCGCGTGGTTTCGGGTCCTGTCGGCCGGGAGCGCGTTCACTTCGAAGCGCCGGGCGCGCTGCGACTGGCTCGGGAGATGTCGGCGTTCCTGCGCTGGTTCAACGCCGACCAGCCGCTCGATCCCGTCCTCAAGGCGGGGCTCGCGCATCTGTGGTTCGTGACCGTCCATCCCTTCGACGACGGCAACGGGCGCATCGCGCGCGCCATCGCCGACATGACGCTGGCGCGTTCGGAACAGAGTCCGCAGCGCTTCTACAGCATGTCCGCGCAGATTCGCCGGGAACGCAAGGCCTACTACGACAGGCTGGAAGCCACGCAGAAAGGCGATCTCGACGTCGGCGACTGGCTGGAATGGTTTTTGGACTGTCTCGACGGCGCCATCGCCGGGGCGGAGGCGACGCTGGCCGGCGTTCTGAACAAGGCGCGGTTCTGGGAGGCGCACAAGGACCAACCGCTGAACGACCGTCAGCGCAAGGTCGTCAACCGGCTGCTCGACGGCTTCGACGGCAAGCTCACGTCGTCGAAATGGGCGGCGCTGACCGGGACCTCGGCCGACACGGCGCTACGCGACATCACCGATCTTATCGGGCGGGGAATTCTCGTGCAGGGCGAGGGCGGCGGGCGCAGCACGAGCTATACGCTGATGGCCCCTACAGCCGTCTGACCTGCCCGACCACCCGGCCGATGACGGTCAGGCGGTCGACGGGGAGGCGTTGCACGACCGGGGTCGGGTAGGTGGTCTGCACGGCGCAGAGGCCGACGTGGTCGGCGGCCGATAGGTGGCGCAGCACGACCTTGCCGGCGAAGACGACCAGGAAGTAGCCGCCTTCGTCGATGCCGCTTTGGCCCATGTCGACGATGAGCCGGTCGCCGACCTGGATTTCCGGCGACAGCGCCCGGTCGGCGGCGATGTAGACGAAGGCGCGGCCGGGATCGGCGACGCACAACAGATCCTGCACATAGGCCCGCGCCAGCGACCAGTGATGCTCGACCCCTTCCAGGGCGGCGGGCAGGGCGCCCGGTCCGGCGGAGACCAGCGCCGAGGCGTCGGCCACTTCCGGCAGCAGCACGGTATCGCCGCCGCTGGCGCCGGCGTAACGGACGCTGAGGTCGCCGAGCGGCTGTTCGAAGGCGATGCCGGTCGCCGCTTCGATCTTGTCGAGCGACCGCCCGCCCATCACCGTCTCGCCGGCGGGATCGAGGGCGCGGGTGATGGTGGTGCCGGCCACCCCGGATCGCCGGCCAAGCGCCTCGGCGGACATTCCGGTGCGTTCCATCGCCAGGCGCAGATAGCGGGCGATGCGGTCGCGGCGAGTGGCGATTCCTGCATTCATGGGAATTAATTCTACGCCATGCGTTCGCGCATGGCTATGATGCATTTTTGCAGTTGATATACTGCATAATAGCAGGAAGAGTCGGCACATGACCGACGCTGTCCCCACCGACCGATTCGTTGCCCATCCTTCGAGACGGGCCTTCGGCCCTCCTCAGGATGAGGATCAAAAAAACCACCTCATCCTGAGGAGGCGCGAAGCGCCGTCTCGAAGGATGGGCCGGCGCCGCGCCGGCTTTTCAGCTTCCGGCGGTTCGGCCGCGCTTGGCGAGAGCCGGCAGCAGGTGGAAATCGCCACGAACGAGGGCTTCTTTCTTATCCCGGCGCCAGCCCTTGATGCGGCGTTCCAGGGCGATGGCGTCGGCGATCTGCTGGCATTCCTGGCTGAAGACCAGCCGCAGGGGACGGCGGATCGCGGTATAGCCGCCGTAGCGGCCGACATGGTGTTCGTCGATCCGCTTGCCGAGGTCGCCGCGCGCCGAGCCGACGTAATAGCTGCCGTCGGCGCACAGCAGGATATAGACCCAGGCCGTCATGGTCTCATCCCGTCGGTGGGGTCGTTTGTCGCGGGCGCTTGGGCGGTTGCCCCCCCTTCGAGACGGTTGCCCATCCTTCGAGACGCCCCGATGGGGCTCCTCAGGATGAGGATCATACAGAGTAAGCCTCATCCTGAGGCGGGCCGCAGGCCCGTCTCGAAGGATGGGCAACCGTTGCGGCCCCGGCCATGAGCTGGTCCCTGACGCCGCCGGTCAATGTCGAGGCGGAGCGGGCGTTGTTGGGGGCGGTGCTGCTCGACAACCGGGCCTTGGGGCGGATCGGGGTGCCGTTGGCGGCCGGGCATTTCGCGGTGCCGGCGCATGGGGCGCTGTATGGCGCCTGCGCGCGGACTATCGAGGCCGGGCGGCGGGCCGATCCGCTAACCCTGGCGGCGTTGGCGCGGAGCCTGCCCGACCTGGCCGAACTCGGCGAGGGCGACGCGGCGGGCTATCTCGCCCGCCTGGCGACCTCGGCGGTCACCGTCATCGCGGCGCCGGAGTATGCCCGCATCGTCTTCGATCTGGCCCGGCGCCGGGCGCTGATGGCGCTCGGTCACGAGCTGGCCGAGACGGCGGCCACCGTCGCCGAAACGGACGGCTTCGCCGAGACCGATGGCGCCGCCGGGGTGCTGGCGGCGCACGAGGGCCGGCTCAACGATTTCCTGCAGGGCGCGGCCGACGGCTCGGGCGAGACAGGGCCGCTGCGCTGGTGCGACGAGGTCGACGCCGCGGCGCGCGAATGGGAAGCGGCGCAGAAGGGCGAGGTGCCGCCCGGCCTGCCCTTCGGCCTCGCCGAACTGGACGCGGCCACCGGCGGGCTGTTCGCCGGCGATCTGATCCTGATCGGGGCGCGGCCGTCGATGGGCAAGACGGCGCTGGCCTTGGGCATCGCCATCGCGGCGGCCGAACGCTGCCGGGCCGAGCGTTCCGGCACGGTGCTGTTCTGCTCGCTGGAGCAGCCGGGCCGCCAGCTGGTGACCCGCGACGCGGCGGCGGCCAGCGGCATCGCCATGCCGGCGGTGCGGGCCGGGCGGCTCGACGATGCGGACCTCAAGCGGCTGGTCGATACCGCCTTCGCGCGGCGGTCCCTGCCGATCCTGCTCGACTCGAGGGGCGGCCTGAGCGTCGGGCGGATCGCGGCGACGGCGCGCCGGCAGCGACGCCGCGACGGCCTGCGGCTGATCGTCGTCGACTATCTGCAGATCCTCGGCTTCGACGATCGCTATCGCGGCAACCGTACGTACGAAGTGGCCGAGGCGACGCGGGCGCTGAAGGCGCTGGCCAAGGAACTCGACGTTCCCGTCGTGCTGCTCTCTCAGCTCAACCGCGCCGTCGAGACGCGGGACTCGCGCCGGCCGCAACTGGCCGACCTGCGCGAGTCCGGCTCCATCGAACAGGACGCCGATGCGGTGCTGCTGCTGCACCGGGAGGATTACTACCTGGAACGCGACGGCGAGCCGGCCCGCCGGGCCGACGATTCCGACGACGACCATCAGCAGCGCCTGGCCCAGCACCGCGCCCATCGCGCCGAGGTCGCGGGCCTGGCCGACATCGTCATCGCCAAGCAGCGCAACGGGCCGTGCAAGACCATTGCCGTGCGCTTCGATCCACAGCGCATGCGGTTTTCCGATCTCGAACGAGGGAGCACCTGAACGTGGCGCGCATCCGCACCATCAAGCCGGAGTTCTGGAGCGACGACAAAGTGACGTCGTGCTCGCCGCTGGCGCGATTGCTGTTCATCGGCCTGTGGAACTTCGCCGACGACGAAGGCCGCATGGACGACGCGCCGCGCCAGATCAAGGCCCGCGTGCTGCCCAGCGACGAGGCGACGATCCAGGGCGTGGATGCGCTGCTGGGTGAGTTGGCCGAGGCCGGGCTGATCGAACGCTACGGGGTGGCCGGGCGGCGGTATCTGCGGGTGCGGGGGTGGCGGCATCAGAAGATCAGCCACGCCGCGCCGTCGCGGATACCGCCGTCGTCGACGGAAGACGTTGCTACTGATGCCGATGCTACGACCGACGGCACCCCCCTCTCCCTGTCCCTCCCCCTCGGCGGCTCCGCCGCCAATTGTTTGATGCCGGCGAAGCCGGCAGGGGGAGGGGACGCTGTTTCGACATCCCGTCCATCGCCAACGAGTTGTGGAGTTGCAACCGAGTTCCCTCCCCCCTTGAGGGGGAGGGACAGGGAGGGGGGTGATGTCGCCGCCGCTCCGGATGATTCCGCGAACGCTCCAAATCTCTCCGGAGGCTTCCGTGAAGGCTCCGCCCTGAAAGGAAGGGAAGGGAGTCGAAAGGAAGGGAGTGGAGTCGAAGCCCCGGCTTACGCCGACCTCACACCAGCCGAACAGGGCGCGTTGCTGATCGCTGTCGGCGACCGGGTGCTGGAGGCGGCCGGCATCGATCCGTCGCGCTGGAAGGCCAATGGCGGCGGCTTCGGGCCGGTCGCCAAGTGGCTGGCCCAGGGCTGCGACGTGGAGCGCGACATCCTGCCGGCCATCCGCGCCTGGGCGACCGCTTCGCGCAAGAAGGGCGCGGTCACGGCGCTGGCCTATTTCGACGGGGTGATCGCCGATCATCGCGCCGCAAGGCTGGCCGGTATGCCCTCTGGCCGATTGCGCGATCGCACCGACGCCGCGCCGTTCAGCGCCGAACAGAACCGCCGCTTCAGCCGCTACGCCGCCGTGCTCGACGCCCACGGCCGACGCGCCACCGAATTCCGCGCCGCCACCGGCATCGGCCTCGGCGATGCCGACGACGCCGCCGTGGCCGGCTTTCTCGGCATCGACACCGAACGCCTCGCAACGCTGCTCAAGGGAGAGAAGCCATGAACATGACCGCACCCCAACGCAACCGGGCGGCTGTGCCGCAACTGTCGATACCGGCTGTGCCGCAAATTTCCTTCCCGGCCCCGCCGCAGGTGTCGATCCCGGCATCGCCGCAAATATCGATTCCCGTGCCGCGCCGCAAAAGCGAGCGCCGCTCGTGGAAGACCGACGATGCGACGCTGATCGCGCTGTGGAACGACAGCGACGACACGCTGGAGCAGATCGCCGTCAAGCTGAAGCGCAGCATCGGCGGCATCCGCTATCGCGCCTGTTTCCTGCGCCAGCACGGGGTGCACCTGCGCGACCGCAAGGGCGGCTACCTGCCCGAGGACGTGCGTCTGCGCACCGCGCCGCCGAAGCCGCCGAAGCGGGCCTGCAACCTGTGCCGCACGGTGTTTCAGCCGCGCACCCGCTTCGAACGCTTCTGCCCGACGTGCCGGCGCAACGAACGGATGAACAGCATCGGCAGGGTCGATGGCAATTGGGGGCTTTGGTGATCCTTCGCGGCCAGCGCCGCAGCGCCGGCCCATCCTTCGAGACGGGCCTTCGGCCCTCCTCAGGATGAGGAGGGTTTTTTGAACCTCATCCTGAGGAGCACCGCAGGTGCGTCTCGAAGGATGGGCAACCGCCCCGATCCCACCGCCGTTCACCGGAGAACCCGCCGATGATCCCGCGCCAGCATTTTCCCTGTATCGAACGCCTGGCCCGCCTCGCGCTGATGCGCGGCGGCATGGAGGGCGAGCGCACGGTGGCCGAACTCGCCGCGCAACTCCGGAACAGCGCGCTCGCCCAGCCGGCGAAGGCGGTCGCCACCGGCGCCAGCCTCACCCTGCCGCCGGAGTTACGGGCGCTCGGCCACGATCAAGCGACCCGCCTGTCGGGCCTGCTCGCTCGCCTGCGCCACAACATGGAAACCGATGCCGGCGGCCCGACCCCGGAAGCCAAGCGCAAGCGCCGGCGCGACGCCATCGGCGCGCTGCACGCAGCCGGCACGCTCTCGGTGGAACAGGCGATGGCCGCCGAAGACCTCTACGCCGCCCACGTCCTGCTCGCCGCCGAGACCCAATGCAGCCAGTTCCAATACCGCGAACCGACCGGCCGCGGCACCATCCCCGACTGGACGGGAGGCCAGATCGCCCGCATCGAACGCTACCGCCGCTGGCGCGACGAAATGGAACGAAGGGGCTGGGCCTTCGGGCCGGTGATGAGCCTGATCACGACGGGCGCGGGGCTGAGGGAGGCCGAACGCAACGCCGGGATGCGCAATGGCGGGATGGTGGGGGTGCTGCAGGACGCGCTGGGCTTGTATGCGGAGATGGCGGGGTGGGTGCGGGGGGCGGGGGCGATCCGCACCGGGCCTTCAACGCCGTGAATGTCACCCCGGAAATGGCAAGGGGCACCGTTGCCGGTGCCCCGAATTCTAAGGTCCTGGCAGCTTGCCTTTGCCGTCCAGGACCTGCTGTGCCGTCGAGCGGCGCAGTCTCAAAGCCCGATGCTCGCGCAGAGCGGGTACGAGGTAAATATGCGCCGGCAATGCTATTTTGTCAAGAATCCATGGAGGCCAAGCCCATGCAAAACGCATGTCTTAACTATTTGTAATTCAACAGGTTTAATAGATATTTTGAGATATTTTCGCTTGCCTGCATGGTCCTTGCCGACCCTGAAAAGACTTAAGCGTTCGAAGCTCACAGTGGCAATCATGTCACCCTTGACCCAGCACTTTTGGGCGCTCCATCCCGGTAGCGGGCGGTCGAATTCGATCTCACAATGATAGAGCTCTACCGGGTGCGGCGGCGTGGTGCTGAGCGGCACCACCGTGCAAAGCCCGTC
>CANITX010000091.1 GCA_947470575.1 Rhodospirillales bacterium | reverse complement strand
CCTGGGGCGTGTCGCTGGACGCCGAGCCGGGTCTGCGCATTCCCAACATGTTCGATGCGGCCCTCGATGGTTCGTTCCGCGGCATGTACATCCAGGGCGAGGACATCGTGCAGTCCGACCCCAACACCAAACACGTCACCGCCGCCATGGCGAAAATGGAATGCGTCGTCGTCCAGGACCTATTCCTCAATGAGACGGCGGCCTATGCCCACGTTTTCCTACCGGGAGCGTCGTTCCTGGAAAAGGATGGCACCTTCACCAACGCCGAGCGGCGCATCAGCCGCGTGCGCAAGGCGGTGCCGCCGCTGGCCGGTCTCGCCGACTGGGAAGCGACGATGGCGCTCTCCAATGCTCTGGGCTACCCCATGAACTACGCGCATCCCTCCGAGATCATGGACGAAATCGCTCGCCTGACGCCGACTTTCACCGGCGTCAGCTACGATCTGCTCGACCGCATGGGCAGCGTGCAGTGGCCGTGCAATGCGCAGAACCCGACGGGTACGCCGATCATGCACAAGGGAGGCTTCGCGCGCGGCAAGGGTCGCTTCGTCGTCACCGAGTACGTGCCGACCGACGAACGCACCGGGCCTCGCTTCCCGCTATTGCTCACCACCGGGCGCATCCTTAGCCAGTACAACGTCGGCGCCCAGACCCGGCGCACGGAGAACGTCGCCTGGCACCACGAGGACATCTTGGAAATCCATCCGCATGACGCCGAGCACCGCGGCATCCGCGATGGCGACCAGGTGGCCCTGGCCAGCCGTACGGGCGAAACGACTCTGCACGCCGTTCTGAGTGAGCGGGTCCAGCCGGGCGTCGTCTACACCACCTTCCACCACCCCGAGTCGGCGGCCAATGTGGTCACCACCGACTATTCGGACTGGGCGACGAATTGTCCCGAGTACAAGGTGACGGCGGTCGAGGTACGGCCGACCAACCGTTGGTCCAGCTGGCAGGAAGATGCCGAAGCGGTACGCCGCGAAGGTCATCGCATCGCTGTCGCCACGGCGGCGGAGTAGGGACCGGCGCCATGCTGGCCCGCGCCAGACCCGCACCGCCTGGGTTCGCCTGGCATATGCCGGCTGCTGTCGTTCGGTGTGGAACGCCTTACCGCGCGCCGGGGTTCGAGGAGGTTGCCGTCGAAACGCCGGTGGCGCTGCTCTACAACAGCATCAGTCACGTGGTGATGATGGCGACACCCGCCGACCTGGAGGATTTCGCCGTCGGTTTTAGCATCGCCGAAGGTGTCGTCGCTCATGCCGACGAGATCGCCTCTGTCGTCGTATCGCAGGCCGTAGCGCCGACGGGCACCGGCGGCGAGCCGGGCGTTGTCGCCGGGTTTCGCATCGACGTGACGATCCCCGAGGATCGCGCGACGGCGGTCCGTCGGCGTCATCGGAATCTTTCCGGCCGGACCGGCTGCGGCGTTTGCGGTGTCGCTGAGATCGATCAGGTCTTACGGCCGTTGCCGGCTGCTCCGGCAGGTCCGGCCATTGCCCCGGCGGCGATCAACCGCGCCATGCGCGACCTGCCTGAGAGGCAGCAACTCAACGAGACGACCGGCGCAGCGCATGCCGCCGGTTTCGCCGGTTTCGACGGCATCCTGCTGGCCGTGCGCGAGGATGTCGGCCGGCATAACGCCCTCGACAAGCTGATCGGCGCCGTCCTGCGCGCCGGACGCGATCCGGCCGGCGGTTTCGTCGTCGTCACCAGCCGTTGCAGCATGGAGATGGTGCAGAAGACCGCATTGTTCGGCGCACCGTTGATCGCCGCCGTCTCGGCGCCGACCTCGCTTGCCATCGCGCTCGCCGAAGGCTGCGGCGTGGCGCTTGCCGCCTTCGCCCGTGGCGAGGGCTTCAATATCTATGCTCACCCAGAACGGATCGCACCGCGATGAACACGCCCACGCTAATCCGCATGGCCAATCAGATCGCCAGCTTCTTTCTCGCCCAGCCGGGGGATGATGCGGTGGCGGCCACTGCCGACCACATCAAGAAATTTTGGGATCCGCGCATGCGCAAGGATCTTGCCACTCACCTGCAAGCCGGTGGTGCCGGGCTCGACCCGCTGGCGCTTGCCGCAGCGCAAAGCCTCGAAGAAACCAAGGCTGCTGCAAAGATTTGACCGTTCTGCGGACTGGCTTCTCTCAATGCCTTGGGGAAGCCAAACGGCGTCTCGTGTCGGTTTTCGGCAAATGCCTGCTTACGACTTGCCGCCCGAGATATTGTCGAGTTGTCTCTGCATGGCTTCCAGTCGGGAGCGCAATTCGTCGATGCGCTTGTCCTCGTCCTGCGCCGTTACGTCCTGACCGCCGCCCTCGCTGCTGCTCTGGCCAACCTTGCTGCTGGCGTTGGTCTGGCCGTTTGGGTCATTGAAGGGCGTGAACATCTTGATGGCTTCCTGGAACATGGCCATGTTCTGTTTGCCCATCTCTTCGAACTGCTGGAAGGGGAAAAGGCCATCCAGGGTATCGCGCATATAGCGTCGCATCTCTTCCTGGTTTTTGGCAAAGGACGTCATGGTGTGGTCGAGATAGCCAGGTACCAACCCTTGCAGGCTGTCGCCGTAGAAGCCGATCAACTGACGCAGGAAGCCGATGGGCAGCAAATTCTGTCCCTTGGATTCCTCCTCGACGATGATCTGGGTCAGCACGCTGCGGGTTATGTCCTCGCCGGTCTTGGCGTCGAAGACGGCAAACTCGCTGCCGTCCTTCACCATCTGAGCCAAATGGTCGAGGGTGACGTAGCTGCTGGTCGCCGTGTTGTAGAGGCGGCGGTTGGCGTATTTCTTGATGGTAATGGGTGCGGCCTTGGCGCCGGGCTGTTCCGCCATTGTCTCGCCTCCCGATAATTGACTGTTTTCAAGCGTATCAGGTCGCTTTGTTGCAATGCAATGAATTGTTCCGTGCTTCCGTTCCGCCGCTTATAGTTTCCTTGGAAGCGGAGGAACATGTCACGCAAGCCATCAGACAAGTCACGGGCGGCGGCGCCGTCATCGGGCGAAGCGGCCACGCCGGCTGCGCGGACGCAAGATTTGGCGCGTCGCTACCTCGACCTGTGGGAGCGCCAGATGGCAGCGCTCGCTGCCGGATCGGCATTACCGCCGGTTCTGTCAGGTCCGGAACCAGAGGCTCTGGCCGGGCGTGCTGCCGAACTGATCAACATGGGTGCCGTGGCCATGGCCGATATGATGGCGGTGTCAGCCCAGGCCTTCGCAGCGGTGGCGAGCAAAGGCGGAACGCATGACGGGCGAGAAGGAAGTCCGCGGAGCGAACCGGCCGGGGCCCCGGCCGCTCGGCCTGCACCTGGCGCTGCAGAGCCTGACCTGGCTCAGCTCCAGGAGCGCCTTGCCGTTCTTGAAGGCCGGCTGGCAGCCCTGGAGTCCCGAACTAACCAGCGAAGCCGAAGCGCTGGCAAAGGAACTGGCCGCCGCCGATCCCCGGGCGCTTGAAGCTGCTGTCGACGCCGAAGCCGCCATCCGCTTTGCCCGTTTCCTGCAAGGCGTCGCCGCCTATCGCGCCCACCCGGCCCGGCGATCCGCAGGCGACATTCCCGTCGTGTGGTCGGAAGGTACCACCCGCCTGCTCGATTACGGCTTGGGGAAAGGGGGAAAAAGGGGCGGTGTACCCGTTCTGGTCGTGCCTTCGTTGATCAACCGCTTCTACGTACTCGATCTGGCGCCTGGGCGCAGCCTGCTCCGCCATCTGGCCCAGGCGGGCTTGCGTCCCTTCGTCGTCGATTGGGATGCGCCGGGCGAGACCGAGCGCGGCTTCGGTCTATCCGACTATGTCGCCGGCAGGTTGGAGCGCGCGCTGGACGTGGTGACTGCCGAAACGGGGCGGCCCGCCGCGGTAATGGGCTACTGCATGGGCGGGCTGTTGGCCTTGGCGCTGGCCGCCCGCCGTCCGGCTGAAGTGTCGGCGCTGGCCCTGCTGGCCACGCCCTGGGACTTCGCCACCCTGCCGGAGGCCAAGCGCCAGTCGTTGGCCCTGATGATGCCGGGGTTGGAGTTGATGATGGGTGCATTCGGGGCGCTTCCCGTCGATGTGCTGCAGGCGCTGTTCGCCTCGCTCGACCCATGGTTGACCGTCCGCAAGTTCCGCCGCTTTACGCCGCGCGACGAAGAACCCGCCGCCGACTCCCTGTTCGTCGCCCTGGAGGATTGGCTCAACGATGGCGTGCCCCTGTCGGCGCCCGTTGCCCGCGAGACCCTTGCCGGTTGGTACCTTGAAAATCTTCCGGGCCGCGGCGAATGGCAGATCGGCGATCTCGCCGTGCAGCCGGCCGAGGTACGACAGCCCGCCCTGGTCATGGTCCCTGCCCGTGACCATATTGTTGCTCCGGAGAGTGCTTGGCCATTGGCCACGGCGTTGCCCCGTGCGGACGGCCGCGCCATCGCCGCTGGCCACATCGGCATGGTCGCCGGCAGCCGGGGACCGGAATTGGTTCATGCGCCTCTGGCCGAGTGGCTATTGGAGGCAGGAGGGGGTAGGTAGGGGGTTGCGGACATCGTGTTGCAGCGTTGATATTGCATTGCGGTGATGAAGTTGCTCCGGGAAATGCTAGGCGTAATAGCGGCGCCAAACACACCCGAGGCCCGGTCGGGCTCGGTGACGTAGGCGTGACGCCTGCGTTTCCTTAAGGGTTTCACGCCAGGCGGCCCAACGCCGGCCGGCAAAGAGAGGAAGGACCATCCGATGTCGCATGTCGTTATCGCGAGCGCTGCGCGTACGCCTGTCGGCGCTTTTGCCGGCGGACTGTCCAGCCTGCCTGCCCATACCCTGGGCGAGGTGGCCATCCGCGCCGCTCTGGAACGTGCCGGCGTGGCACCAGCGGAAGTGGACGAAGTGGTGATGGGCCAGATCCTCGCTGCCGGCGCTGGTCAGAACCCTGCCCGCCAGGCCGCCATCGCGGCCGGCATTCCGGTGGAAAAGACCGCTTACGGCATCAACCAGCTGTGCGGCTCAGGTCTGCGCAGCGTCGTGCTCGGCAGCCAGGCGATCCGCCTTGGCGATGCCGGCATCGTCGTTGCCGGGGGCCAGGAGAGCATGAGCCAGTCGCCCCACTGCATGCACCTGCGCGACGGGGTGAAGATGGGCGACGCCAAGCTGATCGATACCATGATCAAGGACGGCCTTTGGGACGCCTTCAACGGCTACCACATGGGCAACACCGCCGAGAACGTGGCGCAACGCTGGCAGCTTACTCGCGAGGAACAGGACGCATTCGCTGCCGGATCGCAGCAGAAGGCCGAGGCTGCCCAGAAGGCCGGCCGTTTCAAGGACGAAATCGTCGCCGTTACCGTTAAGAACCGCAAGGGCGATGTCGTCGTCGACACCGACGAGTATCCGCGCCACGGCACAACGGTCGAAACCCTGGCCAAGCTGCGGCCAGCCTTCAGTAAGGACGGCACGGTGACGGCCGGCAATGCTTCGGGCATCAATGACGGCGCCGCCGCCGTCGTGCTGATGAGCGACGCGGCGGCGGCCAAGCGCGGCATTTCGCCTCTGGCCCGTATCGTGTCCTGGGCCACTGCCGGCGTCGATCCGGCGATCATGGGCACCGGGCCGATCCCGGCCAGCCGGTTGGCTTTGCAGAAAGCCGGCTGGACCGTCGACCAGCTGGACCTGGTCGAAGCCAACGAGGCATTCGCCGCTCAGGCCTGCGCCGTCAACCGGGACCTCGGTTGGGACCCGGCCAAGGTCAACGTCAACGGCGGCGCTATCGCGCTCGGTCACCCAATCGGCGCGTCAGGCGCCCGCGTGCTGACCACATTGCTTTACGAGATGAAGCGGCGTGGCGCGAAGCGGGGTCTGGCCACGTTGTGCATCGGCGGCGGCATGGGCATCGCGCTCTGTGTCGAAAGATGATCGGAGCTTGAGCGCAATAACGGTCGAAATTCCATCGCGAACACGTTTAATCTGAAGTCTTGGCTCAATGGGCGGGCGGCCACGGTCGCGTCCGCATAACGGAGGTTTTTCATGGGACGCGTGGCTCTGGTCACGGGTGGGACGCGCGGCATCGGCCGCGCCATCTGCGAGGATCTGAAGGCGAACGGCTATACGGTTGCTGCCAACTTTGCCGGCAATATCGAGCGTGCCAAGGCGTTCAACCAGGAGACGGGGATTCCCATCTACCAGTTCGACGTGGGCGACTTCGCTGCGACCAAGGCGGCCATCGATAAGATTGTCGCCGATCTCGGGCCGATCGAGGTGTTGGTCAACAACGCCGGCATCACCCGCGACGGCACCATGCACCGCATGACCTACGAACAGTGGAAGGCCGTGCTCGACACCAACCTGTCGGGTTGCTTCAACACCTGCCGCTGCGTCATCGAATCCATGCGCGAACGTAGCTTCGGGCGCATCGTCAACATCGGTTCGATCAACGGTCAGGCCGGCCAGTACGGCCAGGTCAACTATTCCGCTGCCAAGGAAGGCATCCACGGCTTTACCAAGGCGCTGGCGCTTGAGGGCGCGGCCAAGAATATCACGGTGAATGCCATCGCGCCGGGTTACGTCGATACCGACATGGTGCGCGCCGTGCCCGCCAACATCCTGGAAAAGATCGTCGCTCGCATCCCCATTGGCCGCCTGGGCCGCGCCCAGGACATCTCGCGCGCCGTGCTGTTCCTGGTTGCCGACGATGCCGAATTCATTACCGGCTCGACATTGTCGATCAACGGCGGCCAGCATATGTACTGACCGCCGCGGGTCTTTGACGCGGATGGATTGCGGCCATCACCCCAACCCATGCTTCTTCAGCCGCCCGCGCAGTTGGGCGTAGCTGAGTGCCAGAGCGCGTGCGGCGGCGCGCTGATTGTATTGGTGCGCGGCCAAGGTCCGTTGCAGTAGATCGCGCTCGAAGCTGGCCAAGCGGGCGTCGAGGTCGAGCGGCCAGGATAGCGCCTCGTCTGGTTCAGCCGGGCGATCGCTCTGGGCTTCCGGCGTGGCTCGTCTCGTCCGGATCGGCTCCGTGCCCGGCCGCCAGGGCGAGGCGAAAGGGTCGAGCGTCACTGCGCCGATGGGGCGGTCCGGATCGGGCCAGCGAACGATGGCGCGCTCTACGGCATTGCGAAGTTCACGCACATTACCCGGCCACGGGTGGCTGCCGAGTGACGCCATCGCCTCTGGCGAAAATCCGGGAAAGTCATCCCAGCCCATTTCCACGGCCATGGCGTGGCCGAAGGTTTCGGCCAAGAGCGCAATGTCGCCCCGCCGGGCGCGCAACGGCGGCACGGTAACGACGTCGAAGGCCAACCGGTCGAGCAGGTCGTGACGGAAGCGCCCGGCCTCGGCCTCCACCGGCAGATCGACGTTTGCGGCAGCCAGGACGCGGACATCGCAGCGCACCGTGGCGCTGCCGCCCAGGCGCTCGAACTCGCCGTACTCGATGACGCGCAGCACCTTTTCCTGTACCGCCGGACTGGCCGAGGCGACCTCGTCGAGGAACAGGGTGCCGCCATCGGCCCGCTCGAAGCGGCCCTGCCGGCGCCGCGCCGCGCCGGTGAAGGCGCCGGCTTCGTGGCCGAACAGGTCGGATTCGAGCAGGCTTTCCGACAGCGCTGCGCAGTTGACCTTGACCAGCGGCCGGTCCCAGCGCGCCGATAGCCCTTGTAGCCGGGCCGCCACCAGTTCCTTGCCGGTGCCGCGCTCGCCGACGATCAGCACCGGCCGGTCGAGCGGCGCCAGCCGGCTCACCTGTTCCATCAGTTCGAGGAAGGCAGGCGAGCCGCCGATCAACGGCGGTAGGTCGGAGCTAAGTACGGTATCCATATGATGAATATAGTCATAAACTATTATATTTAATCAATATAGGATATTTCATATCAACAGTCATAGAGTGTGGAAAATGGAAAATAGATTATATATATCAATAAATTAGAGGGAGTGTCGGCGGTTGGCATGGCCCTTGCTGTATGAAATAGCAGAAGGCGTCCGCATTGGTCGCGGGCGACATTGGATAGCAGCAAAGGACCAGTCGCCATGGGCATCTTCTCCCGCCTGTCGGACATCGTGAATTCGAACGTCACCGCCATCCTGGACCGTGCGGAGGACCCGGCGAAGATGATCCGCCTGATCATCGTCGAGATGGAAGATACCCTGGTCGAGGTGCGTTCTTCCGCCGCCCGCGCCATCGCCGAGCGCAAGGAGGTCGAGCGCTCGCTCGGCCGCTATCGCGCGGCGCAGGACGAATGGGCGCGCAAGGCGGAGATCGCCCTGTCGAAGGGCCGCGAGGATCTGTCGCGTGCCGCCCTGATGGAGAAGGCCAAACTCGCCGAGGAAACCAAGTTGCTGGAGGACGAATTGGTCCGCCTCGACGATGCGCTGGCCAAGGCCGAGTCCGACATCCTGCGCTTGCAGGAGAAGCTGACTGAGGCCAAGGCCAAGCAGAAGGCGCTCGTCGCCCGCCACGAGACGGCGTCGAACCGACTGCGGGTGCGCCGTACCCTGCACGACGGCCGTATCGACGATGCCTTCGCCCGTTTCGAGTTGGTGGAGAAGCGTCTGGACGCCGCCGAAGGGCAGGTCGAGGCCTTCGACCTCGGCCGCGGCAAGTCGCTGCATGAAGAGATCGCCGAGTTGGAGACCGAGTCGGCCATCGAACAGGAACTGGCCCGGCTCAAGGAAAAGCTGTCTGCCGGCAGGGCGGGGCGCTAAGGCGCCGGTCCCTCGGTTGAAAGGAAACCACAGATATGGAGTTTTTATTCGTGCCGATCGTGGTCTTTCTGTCGGTGGTCGCGCCGATCTGGATCATTGCCCACTACGTTACCCGCTGGCGAACCGCCAAGACGCTGAGTGCCGAGGACGAACGCATGCTGGCCGAACTGTGGGAAACCGCGCCGCGCCTCGAGGAACGCATCCATAACCTGGAGCGCATCCTGGACGGCGAAGTCCCCGGCTGGCGCGATCGTTCAGAGCGGACGTGAACTGGGATTCGATGGGAGACTATTGTCATGAACGAGAACCATAAGCCGGACCACGACGATCCTCGGGGCCGCCAGGGCAGCCGCCATGGCACCCGCAATCCTCATGGCGAACGTCGTTTCGGCGTCGAATTCAATGTCTGGTCGGGCAACAGCGGCCGCGGCCATCCATCGCAGAGCCGGCTATACCGCAATCCCCGCGACGGCTGGTTGCGCGGCGTCTGCGCCGGCCTCGGCGATTACTTCGGCGTGTCGTCGGCCTGGTTCCGCTGGGGCTTTGTGCTGGGTACGGTATTCTTCTTTTTCCCCACCGTGCTGGTTTACATCGGCATGGGATTTATGCTCGCGGAACGGCCCGATCGCCTCTACGGCACGCCGGAAGAAGAACGCTTCTGGCGCGACGTGCGCGTCGAGCCGGAGCGCACCTTCTCCGGTCTCGCCCATCGTTTCCGCAGCATGGATCGCCGCCTGCGCGGCATCGAGGCGCTGGTTACCTCGCGCCAATTCCGGCTGTCCCGCGAGATCGACAAACTATAGTCGGCCGCACGAGCGCAGAGGCGGGATTCAAGCCCGCCCCTGCGGGATGGTGCCTGTCGGACTCAGCTCTTCAACTTCGGGTCCGGCTCGGCCGGGTCGGGCGTCAGGCCAGCGGCACGGATGCCCTGGATGACGCAGTACTCGTCCTTTTCCGAAAGATCGCCGCTCATACCGGCCGAGCCGACGACAAGGCCGTCGGCATTGCAGATCAGCACGCCGCCCGGCACCGGCACGAAGCGTCCCTGCGAGGCATCGGTCAGCGCCGCGCAGAATTGCAGGCTGTTGGCCATGCGGTCGCGCAGCACCCGGCTGGAGAATCCCATGCCGAGGGCGCCCCAAGCCTTGCCGGTGGCGATCTCGACACGCAGGATGCCGTTACCGTCCTCGCGCTTCATGGCGATCAAGTGGCCGCCCGCATCCAGCACCACGACGGTCATCGGATTGAGCTTGAGCTTGCGCGCTTCGGCGAGCGCCACATCGACGATGGTGCTCGCCTGGGCGAGCGTGAGGTTGGTCACCAGTTTCATGTTCTGCCCTCCATAAGAAAAAGGGCGGATCGCGACGACCCGCCCCCTCGATTGCAAGCTGCGTCGGCCGTCCTACCGGATGACGGCGACGGTCTTTTTCTTGATCAGGTCGAAGTCGATCTTGGCGCCAAGTCCCGGCGCGGTCGGCGCCGCGATGTGGCCGTTCTTATCGATTTTCAGGTCGTCGATGATGCCGTACTTCTGGGCGCCGTCCGGCAGGATCACCTCGAACATCTCGGTGTTGCGGATGTGCATGATGACGTTAAGGTTCGCCCAATTGTTGAGCGAGTTGCCGCCGTGGTGGACCTCGTAGTTCATGCCGAAGGCCTCGGCCAGGTGGGCGGCCTTGACGCAAGGCGTGATGCCGCCCTTGACCGCGACGTCGCCGCGCAGGGCGTCTGTCGCCTTCATCAGCAGCCACGGCACGTAGGCTTCGAGGCCGCCCCATGAGTATTCGGTGGCGATGATCTGGATATCGAGCTTCTCGCGCAACTCGGTGTAGTGGGTGATGTCGTCGGCGCCGAGCGGGTCCTCGTACCAGTGGTAGTTCAGTTCTTCGATGGCGCGGCCAACCTTGACCGCCTGCTTGTAATTATAGCCCCAGGCCGAATCGAGCATCAGCATATAGTCGTCGCCGACCGCCTTGCGCACCGCCTCGACGCACTTGAGGTCGCGCTCCCACGGCGTCGGTGGATGGATTTTGTAGCCGGGAAAGCCTTGAGCCTTGATCGCCTGCGCCTCGTCGATGTAGGTGGCGATATCCTTGTGCGTCGGCGAAGAGGCATAGGTAGGGATCGACTGGCGGTAGGTGCCGAGCAACTGGTGGACCGGCATATTGGCAATCTTGCCGCCCAGGTCCCACAGGGCGACGTCGATGGCGCCGATACAGCGCAGCGTCGTATGCCGGTTGCGCCGCCACATCTCGCGGTAGATGTGCTCGCGATTGAGCGGGTTTTGCCCGATACAGCAAGGCTTCAGCTTTTCGATCAGCGTCAGGCCGTCCAGGTTGGCGCCACGCATGGACGCGCCGAGGAACGAATGGCCTTCGACCCCTTCGTCGGTATGGATGGTGACCAGACCCATCTGCACCTCGGGCGAGGACGAGCCGGCACCCCCCATATGGTAAACGATCGGGATATTCTCCCACTTGAACAGGGTCAGGGTAACGTCGGTGATTTTCATGGCAACGCTTCTCCCAGAGAAGATTTCTTGGAAGGCCATCCATAGCGCGACCGGCGGTTGGAGGCGAGAGGGAAACCGTCGGCCTTGGCGCCGCGGCGGATTTCTGGCACGAAGGGCGGCCGCAGGGAAAACATCCGCGGCGGACCATCGGGTGAGGACATGAACGGCGAGACCGAGACGGCCGACGGGCGCAGAGAGGCGCCGCGCGACTTCATCAGGGAGATCGTCGCCGCCGATGTGGCTGCCGGCCGCTGCCGGGAGGTAGTTACCCGCTTCCCACCCGAACCCAACGGTTTCCTGCACATCGGCCATGTCAAGTCGATCTGCCTCAACTTCGGCATCGCTGAGGAATTCGGCGGTCGCTGCCACCTGCGCCTCGACGATACCAACCCGACCAAGGAAGAGCAGCGCTACATCGACGCCATCGCGGCCGATGTCCGCTGGCTTGGCTATGACTGGGGCCGGCACCTCTATCATGCATCGGATTACTTCGAGCGCCTGTACGAGTGGGCGGAACACCTGATCCGCTCCGGTAAAGCCTATGTCGACGATCAAAGCGCCGATGCGATACGGGCAAACCGGGGCACCCTGACCGAGCCCGGTCGGCCGAGCCCCTGGCGCGACCGCACGGCGGAAGAGAACCTCGACCTGTTCCGCCGCATGTGCGCCGGTGAATTTCCCGATGGCGCCCGCGTGCTGCGGGCCAAGATCGATATGGCATCCGGCAACATCAACCTGCGCGACCCGGTGCTCTATCGCATCCTGCACGCCGCCCACCCACGTACGGGGGACGCCTGGTCGATCTATCCGACCTACGATTATGCCCACGGCCAATCGGATGCCATCGAGGGCATCACCCATTCCCTGTGCACGCTGGAATTCGAGGCGCACCGGCCGCTCTACGACTGGTTCATCGATAATCTGCCGACGCCGGCGAAGCCGCATCAGTATGAGTTCGGCCGGCTCAATCTCACCCATACCGTGCTGTCGAAACGCCGGCTTCACCAACTTGTCGCCGAAGGTCATGTCGGCGGTTGGGACGATCCGCGCATGCCGACCGTCTCGGGCATGCGCCGGCGCGGCGTGCCGGCGGCGGCATTGCGCGACTTCATCGGCCGGCTGGGCGTCACCAAGTCCGACGGGCCGGTGGAAATGGCCTATCTGGATGCCTGCATCCGCGAATATCTGAACCGTGTGGCGTCCCGGCGCATGGCTGTGCTGCGGCCGTTGAAGGTCGTTCTCGAGAACTATCCCGAAGGCGACGGCGAGATGCTGGAGGCGGTTAACAACCCGGATAACGCCACCGACGGCAGCCGCCAGGTTCCGTTCGCTCGCGAGCTGTGGATCGAGCGCGAGGACTTCATGGAAGACCCGCCAAAAAAGTTCT
>CANITX010000090.1 GCA_947470575.1 Rhodospirillales bacterium | reverse complement strand
GCCGGCTTCGTGCAGGTGCTGGTGCCGCGCAGCCTGGTCGCCAAATGGCTGGGCGACGGCGCCGGCGTGCGCGGCATCTTCGTCGCCCACGGCGTCGGCGCATTGACGCCGGGGGGGCCGATTCTGGCCTTCCCGTTGGTCGCCGTACTGCGCAACTCGGGTGCCTCACTAGCCTCGGTCATCACCTTTACCACCTCGTGGGCGACCTTGGGCACACATCGTATCATCCTATGGGAACTGCCCTTTCTCGGGCCGGAATTCGCCATCGTCCGCTATCTAGCCTCGGTGCCACTCGGCATCATCGCTGGCTTCTCCGTGCTGTTGTGGATCAAGTTGACCAGCCCCAAGATAGGCGAACGGCCATGAGGCTCGACGCCAGTGTCTTCGCCCTGTGGGGCATCGCGGCGGCGCTCGGCGCCCTGGTCTGGTATAAGAAGGGACCGGAAGGGGTACGCGCCGGCCTGAAGAGCGCTTGGCAGCTGGCGGCGGTGATGGTCCGCATCGCGCCCTTCGCGCTGTTCGCTGCGATGATGCTAGCGCAAGTCATCCCCAACCAGATCATCGCCAGCTACATCGGACCGGAAACCGGGCTACAGGGCATGGCCCTCGCTTCGGTCGCAGGCGGCTTCCTGCCGAGCGGGCCGTTCCTGTCGTTCCCCATCGCGCTGACGCTCTACCACACCGGAGCAGGGCTACCGCAGCTGATCGCCTTCATCACCGGTTGGTCGGTCTACGCCCTGTTCCGGGTCATGGTCTGGGAAATCCCAATGATGGGGCCGCGCTTCGTCATTATCCGCCTAGGCGCCTCGCTGATATTGCCGATGGTGGGCGGCATCCTCTCGGCGTTGCTGTTTCAAATGTTCTGACGGCGTCCCGCACGCTCGCGCAAGGCCGTATCCACCTCCAGCAAGGCACGCGCCCGTTCGACGACAGGGATGTCGATCATCTTGCCCTTGTAGGACACGGCGCCGACGCCTTCGCTCAGCGCCGCCTCGAAGGTCTCGATCAGGCCGCGGGCATCCTCGATCTCGGCCGCGGACGGGGAAAACTCCTCGTTGAGCACCGCCACCTGCGCCGGATGGATGCAAGCGGCACCGCGCAGACCGAGGCGACGGGCCTGGCGGATGATGGCGCGGAAACCCTCAAGGTCGGTGAAATCGGCAATTGAGCCGACGAAACCTAGCGGCAGGATGCCAGCGGCGGCACAAGCCAAGGCAACCTGCAGGGTCGGCTGGAACAATCCTTCGGGCGTCGGCAGCATGCCTGCGGCGAGCGCGAAGTCCTCGGGCCCAAGCGTCAGGGCAAGCAGCCGGGGATGGGCGCCGGCGATGGCGCGCACATCGAACAGGGCATCGGGCGTTTCGATCAAGCCGACGATCCCGGTGCTGCCAGGCTCCATGCCACGCGCCGCTTCCAGTTCGCCGAGAATTTCGGCAATGAAGCGGACGTGGGAGGCGTCGGCGACCTTGGGCAGGACCACCGCGCAGACGGCAGGACCAACGCAGGACTCCAGGTCGGCCATGCACATCCGCCAGGAACGATTGAGACGGACCAGCACATCGGTACCATGGCCAGCCACCCTCGCCGCAGCGGCGGCGACCAGAGAACGGGCATGCGGCTTTTCCGCCGGCGGGATCGAATCCTCAAGGTCAAGGATGACAGCGTCGGCGCCGCGCTCATGCGCTTTGTCGACAAAGCGCTCGACAATCACCGGCACATAGAGAGCGGAGCGCCAGAGTGGCAGCACGGCGCGGTTCACGCGATGGTGCCTTCGGCACGCAGAGCCACGAGATCGGCCGCTGACAGCCCAAGGTCGCCCAAAATCTCGTCGGTGTGCTCGCCCAGCACCGGAGCAGGACGGCGGAAGGTGCCGGGAGTCGCCGACAGGCGCGGCGCGATATTGTGCATGGGTACCGAACCAAGATCGGCGTCCGGCAGTTCGACCACCACCTCTCGTTCGCGGATGTAATCGTCGTCCGCCAGATCGGAAACATCATGCACCGGCCCAACCGTGACACCCGCCGAATCGAACAGGTAAAGAACTTCCGGCCGGTCGCGGGCACCGATGAAATCAGCAATGATGCCATCGAGGATATCATTGTGGGCGACCCGGTCCGTATTCGTGCGAAAGCGGGGATCGTCGATCAGCTCCGGACGACCGATGGTGCTCATCACCCGCTCGGCCATTGCCTGGGTGGACCCGGACATCGCGACATATTTGCCGTCGCGGCAGCGGTAGACGTTGCGGGGCGCCGAAACATTCGACTGACTGCCATAGCGCTGTGGTACGCTTCGCGACAAGCGGTAGGCCAGCGCCTGTGGCCCGAGTGTCGCATGCAGCGGCTCGAGCAGGGATAGGTCTATGACCTGGCCGCTGCCGCCGCCGGTTTCGATGGCGCGCAGGGCGACCATGACGGCATAGGCGCCCTGGATGCCGGCTACCATGTCGGCCAAGGCGAGCGGTGGCAGCACCGGCGGACGGTCGGGGAAGCCGTTGCGGGCAGCGAAGCCGGAATAGGCCTCGATCAAGCTGCCAAAGCCCGGCTTGTCGCGGAACGGACCGGTCTGTCCCCAGCCGGAGACCCGCAACACGATCAGACGTGGATTGCGGGCATGCAGCACATCGGGACCAAGGCCCATTTCCTCCAGCCGGCCGGGGACGTAGTTTTCCACCAGCACGTGGGCGGTCGCCACCAGATCGAGCAACAATTCGCGGCCGCGCGCAGCACGCAGGTTGAGCACAACGCTTTTCTTATTACGGGCATAGACCTTCCAATGAGCCGGAATGCCCTTTACCCGCCAGTTGCGCAGGTCGTCGCCGCCGGCCGTTCGTTCGATCTTCACCACCTCGGCACCGAAATCCGCGAGATGATGGGTGGCGACGTTCCCGGCGACCAGACGCGACAGGTCGAGCACACGCACGCCATCGAGCGGCGCCGGTACGTCGGGTTGGAACGCTCGAGCATGCAACGGTGAGGCGGCGGGCGATTCAGGCGACATGAGCGCAGTCTCGACAAGACGTGAAAGGGACTGCAGCATGCAATGCCTGCCGCCCGAGAGCAAGATTCCACCCACCCTTGACAACCAATCCTGCAGGCGGCACATGCCGAAGAGTGGCAAGGATAATAGGAAAGGCGCAACGCACGGCGATGCACAGGCTTCGGAAGGCGATTCTTGCCTCTAGCACCATCCAGGTTGCCGATGTCGGACAGGCCGCCACCTGAACCGCAGAGCGAGGCCATGAGCAGCGACCATCCCTTCGCATCCTTCCTACGCACCGTCGGCCGGGGGCCGCGCCTATCGCGATCGTTAGACCGCGACGAGGCGCGCCGGGCGATGGGCCTGATTTTGGACGGCGATGCCGACCCTGTGCAGGTTGGCGCACTTTTGCTGCTGCTGCGCTTCCGCGGCGAGACGCCCGAGGAAATGGCCGGCTTTGTCGAGGCCGCGCGTGAGCGGATCGTGATGCCCGCAGGCCAAGCGCCCGACCTCGATTGGCCATCCTACGCCGACCGCCACCGCCAACAACCGTGGTTCGTGCTGACGGCACTGCTGCTGGCCGAGAACGGCGTGCGCGTGATGATGCACGGCATCGAGGGCTTTGCCGAAGGCTATGCGCCTACCCGGCCGGTGTTAACAGCCCTTGGCGTCCATCCCTCCCCCAGCCTGGCCGCAGCGCAACAGGCGATGGAGCGGGGCAATTTCGCCTATATCGGCCTGGAGAGCTTCTGTCCGGCACTGGACCGTCTATTCCTCCTGCGCCCACTACTCGGCGTGCGCACGGTGGTCAACAGCATGAGCCGGGCGCTCAACCCGCTTGCCGCGCCATGCCAGATGCAGGGCGTCTTCCACCCGCCCTACCGCACGGCACAGCAGCAGGTGGCCATGCTGCTCGGCCAGCCCCGCGCCATGATCTTCAAGGGCGGTGGGGGTGAGGTGCTGCGCAATCCGTTGAAGCCCTGCCGCGTCGCCTGGGTACGCAGCGGCAACGTCGGCGAGGAAAACTGGCCGGCAACGCTGCCGGAAGAATCCTATGCCTGGCGCGAGGAACCTCTGACGCCCGAGGTGGTGGCCGCCCTGTGGCGCGGCGAGATCGACCTTCCTGTGCCGGAGGCCGCTGTAATCGGCACGGCGGCCATGGCGCTGCATGCTTTGGGCCGCACAGCGACCATCGACGAAGCCGAGACACAGGCTCGCCGGCTGTGGTCCAAGCGCCGGTCAGCGCGTTCTTCGACTGCGGAATAGACCGAAAGACCGACAGCTACCGGCCGCCGCCGATGCGGGGGATGAAGTAAACTTCAGTGTCGGCGCCAACGGCTTCGAGGTAGGCATCGTGATAGATGCTGCCGTTCATGGCGATGGCCATTTCATCTTCGAGGACGGCGGCAATGCCGGGATAGCGCTCATCGAGCGCTTTCATCAATCCGCGCACGTTCTTGGCGTCGACCTCGACCTCGGCCACGCCCGTGGTGAAACGATCGACGATCACCTGGGGAAGTACCACGTGGGCCACGATCCCTACTCCTCGCCGACAACAGAAACAACGCGGCGGCATCTGGGATTTTTCCTCGGACGCCGCCGCTGTTCCCTTCCGACGCCCGAGCGCCGGAGATGCCGAATCAGGCGTCGCCGTCGATGGCGGCGCGCACCTTAGGTGGCGACATTGGCAGCGACGTCAGCCGCTTGCCGATGGCGCTATGTATGGCATTGGCCACCGCCGCCATAGGCGGCACGATCGGCACCTCGCCGACACCACGTACGCCGAACGGATGGCTTGGCACCGGCTTCTCGATCATAATCGTGTCGATGAACGGCAAGTCGGAGCAGACCGGCATGCGATAATCCAAGAACCCGGGATTCTCCAGGCGGCCGTTCTTGTCATAGATGTATTCTTCGTTGAGCGCCCAGCCGATACCCTGGGCAACGCCGCCCTGCATCTGGCCTTCGACGTAGCTGGGATGGATCGCCCGGCCGACGTCCTGCGACGCTGTGTAGCGCAGGATCTTCACATGGCCGGTTTCGGGATCGACCTCGACATCGACCATGTGGCTGCCGAGGCCAGGCCCTGGAGCCTGGGCGTTCAGCGAGGCATGGCCGCAGATCGGGCCGCCGGTCTTTGCCGCCTGACCGGCGATCTGCTTCAAGGACAACGGCTCGTGCTTACCGGCATTATCGCCGGCCGGACGAGCAAAGCCATCCTCCCAGGTGACGGCGTCGGGGCTGATATCCCAGAGCATGGCGGCGCGCTCCTTCATCTCGCGCACGGCATCCTCAGCAGCTCGCACCACCGCCATACCGGTGGCAAAGGTAACGCGGCTGCCGCCGGTAACGTGGTTAAAGCCGAGCGAGGCTGTGTCGCCGACGATCGGGCGGACCTTGTCGTAGTCAATGCCCAGCACTTCGGCCGCCATGATCGCCATCGAGGCCCGCGAGCCGCCGATGTCGGGGTTGCCCTCGATCACCGAAGCCGTGCCATCGTCGTTGATGTTGACCGTAGCGCAAGATTCGCCGCCGCCATTAAACCAGAAGCCCGAGGCGAAGCCGCGGCCCTGGTTGGGTCCAAGCGGAATGTTGTAGTTCGGGTGCTTCTTTAGGGCTTCCAGCGTTTCGACGAAGCCGACGGAACCGAACTTCGGCCCGAAGTAGCTCGGCGTCCCCTCGACGATGGCGTTCTTCAGGCGCAGATCGACAGGATGGATGTTGAGCTTCTTGGCCAGCTCATCGAGGGCCGACTCGACGGCGTAGGCAGCGATCGGCGAACCCGGCGCCCGGTAGGCAGCAGCCTTCGGCCGGTTGGTCACTACGTCGTAGCCCCAGGTCCTGACGTTGGGAATGGCATAGGGGGCGAACGAGCACATCAGGCCATTCATGAACGGGGAACCAGGGTAGGCTCCGGCCTGGAAGATGAACTCGCCTTCGGCAGCGACGATCTTGCCGTCCTTCGTGGCGCCGACCTTGATCTTCATGGCGGCACCCGAGGTCGGGCCGGTGGCACGGAAGACGTCCTCGCGCGACATGGTGATCTTCACCGGGCGGTTGGTCAGGCGCGACATACGCACCGCCAGCGGCTCCAGATAGGGGATCAGCTTGCCGCCGAATCCGCCGCCGATCTCGGCTGGGATAACGCGGATGCTGGACAGCGGCAGGCCGACGATCTTGGAGACCCAGGTACGTACTTGGTACTGACCCTGGCTGGAGCACCAGACAACGGTCTGGCCGTCGGCAGACGTGCTCGCCGCCACCGCGTGCGGCTCTATATAGCCCTGATGCACCGCCTTGGTGGTGTAGGAACGTTCGACGATGACGTCGGCCTTCTTGAAGCCCTCGACAGGATCGCCCATTAGGAACTCGGCCCACTTGGCGACATTCGACGGTTTGGTGGGTGGTGTCTTCATGCCGCGCGTAATCATCTTTTCGTGCAGCAGCGGCGCATCGGGCGCCATCGCTTCGACCGGGTCGATGACGTGCGGCAGCACTTCATAGTCGACCTTGATCAGTGACAGCGCTTCTTCGGCGATGGCGGCCGAGACAGCGGCGACAGCGGCCACCGTATGGCCTTCGTAGAGCACCTTGTCGCGAGCGATGATGTTTTCCGAGAAGTATTTGAAGTTGCCTTCGACGCGGCCCGCGCCGACCCATTCATCGGGCAGGCTCGGGAAATCGGCGCCGGTGATCACCGCCTTGACGCCGGCCAGGGCCTTGGCCTTGGAGGTGTCGATGGACTTAATGCGAGCGTGGGCGTGTGGGCTGCGCAGGACCTTGCCAATGAGCTGCCCCGGCATATTGAAATCGGCGCTGAACTGGGCGCGCCCTGTCACCTTATCGACCCCGTCGGGACGGACCGGACGTTTGCCGATCCAGCGGAATTCCTTGCGTTCGGCGGTCATCAGCGAGCTCCTCTCATTTCGGCGGCCGCATCCATCACGGCGCGCACGATTTTGTCATATCCGGTACAGCGGCAGAGATTGCCAGCCAGCCAATATCGTATCTCTGTTTCGGTCGGATCGGGGGTGCGTTCCAGCAACGCCCGGGCAGCGATCAGGAAGCCCGGCGTGCAGATGCCGCACTGCAAGGCCGCCCCTTCGAGGAAGTGACGCTGCAGCGGATGCAGGTCGGCGCCCTGGGCCATGCCTTCGATGGTATCGACCGTCCGGCCCGATGCCTCGACACCCAGGACCAGACAGGAACAGACCAGCCGGCCGTCGAGCATGACGCTGCAGGCGCCGCAGTCGCCGGACGTGCAGCCTTCCTTGCTGCCGGTCAGCTCAAGTTCGTCGCGCAGCACATCGAGCAGGCTCTGGCTCGTCTCGCAGAGGAATTCCGTCGGTTCCCCGTTGATGGTGGCGGTAACATGATGCTTAGACATTATTTCGTTGCTCCCTGGACCGGCTTCAGGCGCGCTTCCGGGCGCGCTCGTAGGCAATGAGCGCCGCCCGGCGCGCCAGGACGCCGGCGATCTTGGTACGATAAACGACGGTGCCGCGCTTGTCGTCGATGGGTTTGCAAGCGGCGCTGGCAGCGGCTGCAAGCTTGTCCAGCGCGGCCGCGTCCAGCTTGGTGCCGATCAGCGCCTTGGCGCCGTCAGGCACCTTGACGACCGTCGGCGCCACGGCGCCCAGCGCCACGCTGGCAGCCGTACAGGTGCCGCCGGCATCCAACGTCAGGTTGACGGCACAACCGACGACGGCAATGTCCATTTCCGTACGCGGGATCAGCCGCAGGTAGGCGTCCGAACTGTGCGGCGGGCGCTTCGGCAGATGGAAGTAAGTAACGAATTCGCCCTTGGCGAGCGAATTGCGGCCGGGGCCGGTCGGGATCGCTTCGACAGGAACCTTTCGGCTGCCGTTCGGGCCGACGATGGTCACCTGTGCCCCGGCCGCGATCAGCGCAGGCACGCCGTCGGCTGCCGGCGATGCGTTGCATAGGTTACCGGCAAGCGTGGCGCGGCCTTGGATCTGAGTCGACCCGATCAGCTCCCAGCCTTCGACGACGCCAGGCCAATGAGCCACCAGTTCGGCGTGTTCGTCAGCCTCGGCGCCGCTGACCGCGGCCCCGATCTTAAAGCCGCCATCCTCGCGGCTGATCTTGCGAAGCTCGGCAATGCACTTGATGTCGACAATCGTGTCGGCGGAGAGTCGGCCGACCCGCATCTGGATCAAGAGGTCGGTGCCACCGGCCAGAACGCGCGCCTGGCCCTTCGCCGCAGCCAGCAAGGCGACTGCCTTGTCGATGGAATCCGGAGCTTCGTACTGCTGTGCCTTCATCATGTCCCCCCTTGGGATTCGTCAGGGTCCGAGTTAAACGCCGCGCCGCCCGCGTAACCGGTCGCGCAACACGAGCGGCAAACGGAACGCCTGCCACCGGATTCGTCCTTGAACGCCGGGAACGCCATGGCGACACCCGACGGAATATGACGCCATGGCACTGCCCGAGGGCCTGCCAACGCCGCCACAGATTGGCGGATACGACGCAAGAAAGCAACGTCCGGCGGTAAAGGCCCCCAAGCGGCCTCTGCCAACGAATGCCACTCGCAGACAACAGGCCGCTCCACTATATGACGCCTGCTTGCACCCGCACCGTATGGGGCGGGCGGATGCGGAAACGCCATCGGAGACGGGAGTCGACATGCGCGGAATATCGATCCTCACAGTCCAATGTGGTAACCGTTCCGCGGCGGCAGCGATGGTCGCAACCTTACATCGCCTGGCCACTGCCACCGCCGTCACCTTAGGACTCGGCGCCTGTGCCGGCGACCTGGATTCAGCCCGCGGCCTGGACGCCGCTGACGTCAAGCTGATCGCACAAGCGACGCAGCAGACCTTGGAAGCGAGCAAGGTCGGCGAAAGTTCCAACTGGAACAACCCGGTTACCGGCCATCTTGGCACCATCACCCCAACCCGTACCTTTGAAAACGACGAACGGCAACCCTGCCGCGACTTCCAGCAGACTGCAACCGTCGACGGGCGCACCCAATTCGCCTTCGATTCGGCCTGCCGCACGGCCGACGGCGCGTGGTACAGCCTCAACTACGACTCGCTGGCCGATGCCATCCGCCATGGCGGCACCCAGCTGCGGCCCTACGACCACTACCGTCGGGACCCCTTCTACGATCCGTGGTGCCGCTTCCCCTATCGGGACCACTGGTGCGGATCGCGCAGCGGCTTTTCGCTGGGCGTCGGCTCGCGGTTCTGAGGCCCGAACACGCCCTGGAGCGGCCAAAGGCTCGTGTCAAAATAGTGTCCGAATTCAGGGCATTGCCTTGAATTGCACACACGCCGGATGGGCTGGAACGGCATACGCTGTCTATATCGATCATGGCCATCTGGCCTGACAGCCTATGCCCCAACCGGCTCCTTCACAGGACAAAAGTTAAAGCATTCAATGGCGACAATGGAACTCCGGCTCGCAATCCCCAGCTCCTTGGCGCCTTAACCCGAGGTTCCCTACCCTCAAGACCAGACTCAAACCGGGCCGCGTCGCTGCCCGGTTTTTTTTAGGCCGGCAGGCCCCCGGCGCCGTGACGCCGCATTTGCCCTGGGGGAGCACACCGCGTTATAGCTTGTCGGGCCACCCGGCCATCGGCCGCATCCCCAGGAGACCTAACGTGAGCAGCAAGCCCAAAGCCTCGACGGCCCACCCGGCCGTGCCCGCCAATACGATCAGCGGACGTAGCGCGTTCCTGGCGTTAATGCGCGCCGAGGGCGTAACCACCATGTTCGGCAACCCCGGCACCACCGAACTGCCGATCATGCACGCGCTGACCGACCAGCAGGATATCGGCTACGTGCTGGCCCTGCAGGAAGCCATCGTCATCGCCATGGCCGACGGCTTCGCCCGCGCCTCGGGCCAATTGGTGGCCTGCAATGTCCATGTGGCGCCGGGCTTGGGAAATGCCATCGGGTCGATCTACACGGCCATGATGTCGGGCACGCCGATGATCATTACCGCCGGACAGCAGGAACAGGGGCACGGCCTGACCGAGCCGCTGCTCTACGCGCCGCTGGTCCCGATCGCCCAGCCGGTGGTGAAATGGGCTATCGAGGTGCATCGCATCGAAGACCTGCCGCGCATCCTGCATCGCGCCGCCAAGATTGCCCAGACCGCGCCGACCGGGCCGGTGTTCATCTCGTTGCCCGGCGATATTCTCAACGCCGAAGCTGCCATCGACATGGGTGAGGCGACGCAGGTCGAAACCCGTAACCGCCCGAACGATGATACGCTCGCGGCACTGGCCCGCCGCATTCTGGCCGCCAAGAACCCGATGATCTTGGCCGGCAGTGAGCTGGTCAGCGGCGACGCGCTCGGCGAAGCAGCCCGCCTGGCGGAAATTCTCGGCTGCCCGGCCTATCAGCAATCGGTGCAGCACGGGGCACATTTCCTGTCCGAACATCCGGCCTTCATGGGCGCGCTGAGCCGCAGCCAGCCGCAGGTGCGCCAGGTGCTGGAACCCTACGACTTGATGATCTGTCTGGGCGCCGAGGTGCTGACCATGTCGGTCTATAGCCCCATCGATCCGCTGCCGCCCCACACCAAGCTGGTGCAGATCGGCCAGCGCGACTGGGAAATGGGCAAGAACTGGCCAGCGGACATGGCGGTACGCGCCGACGTCAAGGAGACACTCATGGCGCTCAACCCGCTGCTGGAGAAAATAGGTGGCGCCGGGCGCGCTGAAAGAGCCCGCCAGTCTTTGGCGGCGCTGGCGGCCACCAATTGGTCGGCCCAGCGCGAGGCCAAGCGCAAGGCCGCGGCTGCCAAGGCCGGCCAAACGCCGATCTCCTGCGACTGGCTGATGATGCGCCTGTGCGACAGCCTGCCGCACGACGCCATCGTCGTCGACGAAGGGCTGACCACGACGGTAAGCCTGCTGTCTTTCTATCCCTATCGCGACCGCTACAGCTTTTTCGGCAATGTCACCGGCGGCATTGGCTGGGGCATCGCGGCGGCGGCAGGCATTCAAAAGGCCCAACCGAAGCGCCGCGTCGTGGCGGTGATCGGCGACGGCAGCGCCATGTATAGCGTGCAGGCACTGTGGAGCGCCGCGCACTACAAGTTGCCCGTCACCTACATCATCGCCAACAACGGCGGCTACCGCATCATCAAGCAGCGGCTGAAATCCTTCCACGGCAACGAACGCTTCATCGGCATGGATTTCCGCGATCCGCCCATCGACATGACCGCGCTGGCCCGCTCGCTCGGCCTCAACGCCGAACGGGTCACTACCGGCAATCAGTTCGACGCCGCGCTCAAATCGGCGCTCGGCAGCAGCGGGCCGACCGTCATCGAGGTGATGGTCGAAACTACTGTCTAAAGCTCGAAGCGCATCAGGTCTTCGCCCCAGACCAGCCGGCCCGGAAAGGTTGCGGCGATCTCGGCGATGACCCGTTCGCGCACGCCGTCGGAATCGATGTAGGGGCCGTGGTGCGATGTCACCAAGGTTTTCACGCCGGCATCCCGGGCCAGCGCCGCCACCAGCCGCGGCCCGGCGAAGCCGCCGGGCTGCCTGGCCTCGAACGGGAAGGCGTTGAGGTAATGCACCAGCAAGTCGGCCTCGCGGGCGAGTTCGTAGAGCGCCGGGGCCGGCTCGGGCAGTGCCAAGTTGACGTCGCTCGTGTAGGCGAAAACGCGGCCCTCGGCCTCGACACGAAAACCGAAGCTGTCCAGGTGCGGCTGAAAGTGCGGCACGGCGCGCCGCTCGATCCGCCAGTCGTCGAAGACGACGGCGCCGGGGCCCGTCAGTTCGGTGACGCGGGTATCGGGCCAGGGGCGCGGCGGCGTGCCGCCACGGGTCTTATAGATCGCCATGCTCAAGGGATGTTGCGTGCGCGAGAATAGATCGCGGCTGAATGCACCATCGGGCCCGAACAGGCGATCGACGAATTCCTGCGTGCCCGGCGGCCCGAAGACCTGCATCGGCGGCGCATCGTTGCCACTGCCGTCCCAGCGGTGATGGAACAGGCGGATGAAATCGGCGCAGTGATCGAAGTGCAGGTGACTGAAGAAGACGTGCGTGACGTCACTGGCCTTGCGCCCGGCCTGCATCAGACGCGCGAAGGCGCCGGGACCGTGATCGATCAGGATGACCGCCGAACCGGTTTCGACCAGATAGCTCGCCGAGGCGCGCTTCAGCGATGGCACCGGACTGCCGGTGCCGAGCAACGTGACTTTCATCGGTCGATCCCCACGTTCCACAGGCCGACCAAGCGGCCCACGTTCCTATAAACCATTTATTTGATTGAAAAAATGGTGCCCAGGCATGACATTGAATCGCCGACACGCGGATTTTCCGTCTTCGATAAGATTGTTCTCTTGTCGGACTTTGATGTTTCTTAAGCTGCGGAAAATTGCAAAATTTCGATCCAAAGTCCTAGGGCGAAGAGCTATTGGTATCGCGCAACTAAGCTCCGTACATCGCATACATTAGGTCGCGCCTTACCATTGATCGGCCCCCATTAGGTGGTCCGGGTTGAATGTTAGTGCATTGCTTCCTCCCTGGCCATTGCCGGCTGTAGGTGGAGCGAAGCGGAACCGGAAGGCGGCAATGGCGGCGTCGCGGTTTCCGGGGCCGTTGGCCGGTAACCGAGGCTG
>CANITX010000089.1 GCA_947470575.1 Rhodospirillales bacterium | reverse complement strand
GGCGTCGAGTGCGATGGCCACGCCGACCCGATAGAGGATCTCCTTGCGGTTGATGAGTTCGCGCAGAACCGTGGATTTCTTTTTCTTCATCATAATCAGCTCCTTACCGAAACCGATGGAGACGGGCGCCGGTGGCATCGTCAAGCCATCGGCGTCCCCTTTTCCTCGGAGGTATCTTAAATGCGGATAGCGGAACCGCTTGCCGCCCTGCCGCGCTGCTTCTAGTTCCCGGAAGACATGATCGGTTTGATCCGGTCTTCCGTTTCTTTGTAGAGCTTGGCGTAGTCCTGGCTGTTCATGTATTTGATCGGCAGGCCCAGCTTCGCCATGCCGTCCTTGAACTCCGCCGATTCCGTGACCTTCTTGACGGCATTGTCCCAAAACTCGACGGCTTCCTTCGGCGTACCGGCCGGGATGGCAAGCCCGCGGGACGCCCCCGAATACAGTTTGTATCCCTGCTCTTCCATGGTCGGGATTTCCGGCGCCAACGGACTCCGCTTATCGTCCCAAACGCCGAGGATACGAAGCTGACCGCTTTTCACCATATTGAGAAAATCGCCAACGCTTTCGGCCACCGCGTCGAGCTGTCCGCCGATGAGCAGGGTGACGGGTTGGGCCGTGCTGTCGGCATGGACCTTCTGGACGGTCACGCCAGCCGCCTTTTCCAATGCAAGCACGTCGAAATGCTGACGGGTATTCCTGGCACCGGCGCCGATCTTGATCTTGCCGGGGTTGGCCTTGGCCGCGTCGATGAAGTCTTTCATGTTCTTATAGGGGCTGTCGGCACGAACCGCCGTGGCGCCGGGATCGGACATCACCATGCTGACCGGGATGAAGCTATCGCCCTTGAATTGCGCCTGCTTCGTCGGGTCCAGCCAAATCATCGTCGCGGTCGGCAAGGCCAATTGTCCCATGGTGTAGCCATCGGGCTTCGACGTGCTGATCGCCTGCAAAGCGAATTGCGTGCCGGCGCCATCCTTGTTGATAACCTCGATGTTTTTCCCCGAAACCTTCTCCAGTTCCTTGGTCAGCAGCCGGTAGAAGATATCGCCGCCGGTACCGACACCACTGCCCACGACCATCGTGATCCGCTTGCCTTCCTCCGGGAAACCCGCGGCAAGGACGGAAGTCGACGACCACATCGCCAATGCGAGCGACGATAGAATGACGGTTGTTTTCAGCTTCATAACGCGCCCTCCTCTGTAGATGGCCAAATCAGCCATCAGCTATTTTACGAGTGCCGTACGACGTCGATAGGTATTGGCCAGGACCTGGTATACCGGCCACAATACAATCAATGCGGCCAGCGCCAGTAGCGTCCCCGAGATGGGGGTGGCGTAGAACACGCTGAGATCGCCGCCGCTCAGTTCCAAGGCCAGCCGCATTTTTTTCTCCAGCAGCGGACCCAGGATCAGGGTCAGCGCGGTAGGAGCCAGCGGAAATTCGGCCTTTCTGAAAATGTACCCCAAAACGCCAAATGCGATCAGTGTCCCGACATCGAACGCGCTGTTCGACAGGCTGTAAGCGCCGATCAGCATGAACGTCAGGATCAACCCGTTGAGAATCGAATAGGGGATCTTCAGGATCATCACCCACAGCGGAATGGCCGGAAGATTCAGAATCAGCAACATCAGATTGCCGATGAAGAAACTTGCGACAACCGTCCAGGCAAGTTTCGGACTGGTGGCAAACAGCAACGGGCCGGGCGCGAGCCCGTTCATCATGAAAGCGCCAAGCAGGATCGCGATGCTGGGCGAACCCGGAATACCCAAGGTAAACAAGGGTATGAGGGCCGCATTGGCGTGCGAGTTATTCGCCGTTTCCGGCCCCGCCACCCCCTCGATGGCGCCATGTCCAAATCGCTCCGGAGATTTGGAAACCTTGACCTCCGTCGTGTAGGAGAGAAAGGAGGCCAGCGCCTGGGTGGTGCCCGGAATCAGGCCCAAAAGGAAGCCCAGCACCGTTCCCCGCGCCACCGGCCCGATGCAGTCCTTGGTGTCCTGCATCGACGGGATGAGGGACTTCATACTCGTCTGGAATACCTTCCGCGCCGGATTTTCAAGGTTCTCGAATATTTCGCTGAGACCGAAAAGGCCCATGACGACGGGAACGAAGCTGATCCCATCCATCAGTTCGATGCGCCCGAAGGTAAACCGGGGGATGCCGATCGCCGGGTCCATCCCAACGGTTGCCAACGAAAAGCCGAACAATCCCATGATCAAGGATTTCAACATCGAGGTGCCGGCAAACGTCATCAGCAAAGCCGTCGCCACGATCATCAACGAAAAGAATTCCGTGGGGCCGAACTTCAGTGCGTACTGGACCATGACCGGAGCGGCGACGACCAGCCCACAGGCGGCGAATGTCCCGCCGATGAACGAACCGATGGCCGCAACGCTGAGCGCGGCGCCGCCACGGCCTTGCTTGGCCATCTGATAGCCATCGAGCAGCGTGACGGCCGAGGCGGACTCGCCCGGAATACCCAGGAGCACGGTGGTGATCGTGCCGCCGTAGTAGCTGCCGTAGAAGAGAGCGGAGAGCATGATGATCGCGCCCTCCGCCGGCAGATTGAAGGTAACCGGGATGAGGATCGCCATCCCCGCCGCGGAGCCAACCCCGGGCAGCACACCCACCAGGGTCCCCAGTAGGCTCCCGATGAAGGCGTAATACAGGTTCTCCGGCGTCATCGCCCCGGCAAAACCCGTCATCAGGCCAGCAATAGCGTCCATGTCTCTACAGACCCAGGTTTTCTAGGAAGCCGATGTTCGATAGGGGCAGGTGCGTACCCAATACATCATGGAACAGATGGTACGCACCGAAACTGCCCAAGACGGCGATGGCGATGGACATCGGCACCGACTGACGCCCCGGTCCGTACAGGACGAACAGGAGGAACAGCAGCATCGCAATACGGAAACCCAGAATGTCCGCCACCAATGCATATGCGATCAGGGCGAAAAGGACCCCGGCGAGTCGGAGGGCGCCAATGCGGCTCGGGAAGAAGCCCTCCGGCAGCGGTTGTCTTGGCCCCACGAAAACGCGAACCAGCCACAGGGTGGTCAATACCCCCATAATAGCGGCCAGCCAAAATGGAAAAAAGCCCGGGCCCGGTCCAAGGTCCGTGTAATACTTCATGGAAATTGAGCCGATCACCATATAGATGCTCAGGCACAAGAAAGCCAAACCCACTGCTATATTTACGATAAACATGCAGCCCCCGTGCTTTTTTTATGACGTCCCGCACTGCGTCATGGCGAAGAGTACGTTGCCATGCAAGAACGACGTCACGCCAATCGCGATAGCCGGCCCCTCGCCCGGCCGCGGGACGACCCGCAGCTTGACGATAGCGCATCGCCGGATCGACGCGAAGACACTACGTGGCGAAGCCCCTCCAAGGTTACTCTATATATATGTTAACTTATGCCACCCGGCCGCCTTCACGGAACTCGCCGGCTTTTTGGAAATAACCGGCACACGGAGCGGCCCGGCGCATGACGATGCCCTGGGCATTCCTTGCAGGAGGGGAAGCACGATGTCCACCAAAGGACCACTCTCGGGCCTGCGCGTCATCGAAACGGCAACCCTGTTCGCCGGGCCGATGGCCGGAATGCTGCTCGGCGATTTCGGCGCCGACGTCATCAAGCTCGAACATCCGACCGGCGACGCCGTCCGCCATAACGGCATCAACAAGAACGGCGTGCCGTTGTGGTGGAAGACGATCGGGCGCAACAAGCGGCCGATCACGCTGGACCTCGGCGAGCCCGACGGCCAGGAGGTGTTCAAGCAACTGGTACGCACTGCCGACGTGGTCATCGAGAACTTCCGGCCCGGCACTCTTGAAAAATGGGGGCTCGGCTACGAAACGCTGTCGGCGATCAACCCGCGCCTGATCCTGGTGCGCGTAACCGGTTTCGGCCAGTTCGGCCCCTATGCGAAGCGGCCGGGCTTCGGCACCCTGGCGGAAGCGATGAGCGGCTTCGCCTCGATGACCGGGGAACCCGACGGCCCGCCCACCCTGCCGTCCTTCGGGTTGGCCGACGGCATCACCGGCATCTCGGCGGCCTACGCCACCATGGTCGCCCTGCACAACCGCGAGCGGACGGGGATCGGTCAGGTCATCGACATCGCCCTGATCGAACCGATCCTCACCGTGCTCGGGGCGCAGCCGATCATGTACGACCAGCTCAAGATGATCCGCAAACGGACCGGCAACCGTTCGGCCCAGAACGCACCGCGCAATACCTACAAGACATCGGATGGCCGCTGGCTCGCCATCTCGACCTCGTCGCGGTCCATCGCCGAACGCCTGATGACCCTGGTCGGCTGGCCGGAGGCAACCAAGGAGCCCTGGTTCGCCACCGCCAAGGGCCGCCATGAGCACGAGAAGGAACTGGACTCGCGCGTTGCCGAATGGATCGCCCAGCGCCCCGCCGCCGAAGTCATGAAAGCGATGGAGGAGGCCCAGGCCGCCGTCGCACCGATTTACGACATCGCCGATGTTTTCGCCGATCCCCAGTATCAGGCGCTCGATACCATCACCACCGTCGAAGACGAGGAACTGGGGCCTGTCCGCATGCAGAATGTGATCTTCCGCCTGTCGCAATCGCCCGGCGCCATCCGCATGGCCGGCCAGCCGCTGGGTTCGGCTAACAACGACATCTACAAGGGCGAACTCGGGCTCAGCGACGAGCGGCTCGCCGATCTCCGAGCGAAGAAGGTGATCTAGGATGCTGTACCGCTCCTATCTCTATGTGCCGGGCAACCGGGTCGAGTTGATCCCGAAGGCGGCGGCTATCGCCGACGCCGTTATCGTCGACCTGGAAGACGCCGTGCCGCAAGCGGAGAAACCCAAGGCCCGCGATATGACCCGCCAAGCCCTGGCCGACGGGCGGAACGATGCGCCGACCTACGTCCGATTGAATACTGGCAGGGCGGGGCTTGACGATGTGGCCGCGTTGCGGGGCTGCCGGATCGAGGGCGTGCGGCTGGCCAAGGCGGAAGACCCCGGACTGGTCGCCGAGATCGACAAGGCGCTCGCCGCCGTCGAGCAATCGATCGGCGGCGTCGCAACCCCCATCCTCATCAGCCCCATCGTCGAAAGTGCGGTGGGCCTGTTCGGGATGGAGAAGATCGCGGCGGCATCGTCGCGGGTCCGTTCCTTCGCCTTCGGCGCCACCGACTTCCGCCAGGATATCGGCGCCGAGAAGACGCCAAGCCGCATCGAAACTCTGTTCGCGCGCTCGCATCTGGTGGCGTACTCGCGCCTGCTCGGGCTCGACCCGCCGGTGGCCCACGTCTATTCGCCGATCCGCGATCTCGATGGCCTGCGAACGGCCTGCATCGAAGACCGGGCGCTCGGCTTCTTCGGCCGCTCCTGCATCCATCCCCAGCAGGTGCCCGTCGTCAACGAGGCCTTCGCCATCTCCGAGGAGCGCCTTGCCAGGGCAAGGGAAGTGATCGCCACCTATGAGAAAGCGACCGCAGAAGGACGCGGCGCCTTCCTCATGAATGACGGGACATTCGTCGACGAAGCCCACGTAAGGGCGGCAAGGCATCTTCTATCCCGAGCCAAGCCGACAACGCCCTCCGCGTAGTGTGCTTTTATCGATGTCTGTTCGGCTATGCTTGCGACAGAGTCTGAAGCGTCAGCGAACCGAATTCAAATCAAGGGGTCGTGGGACCATTGCAGAAGTGCCTGGCGCTGGCGTCGGCGGCAAAAAATGTCACCCGGATCGCAGTTGGCGCGTATTTGTCCGGCGTGGCGGGAAAATGACTTCCAACGCATGATTTGGATGCGATCGATGTCGGGCAGCCGTCGGCCAAGATAGTACCGGCAATACCATTGAAACCATCCCCTCGGATCAGGGCCGTAGATCCAGCCCTTCTGCCGCCATACGGAGAGCGGCTGGCGACTTTTGACGCCAAAGTAGTTCAGCGACGGGTCTGGCGTTGCGCTCGTTTTGGCGTTGAGAAACCATTCCGCTGGAAATTCAGCCGTGCAGTCGTTGCAATACTTACCCTCGAAGACACCCATTTCGAGCATCTGCTTGGGCGAATAGAACGGCCGGAATCCATCGGAAAAATCCTGACCGACGGGTGCCTCGAGACGGTAGCGATAGCCGGCTTGCATCCGGTCATCGACGTCAACGATATCGCCAACAGCCATATCCGTGCCTATTCGCGAATGAACGATCCAGGCCCCGGTTCCGGCCCCCACCGCCGAACGCCGCCTCTATACCACGTATAACCCGCCTGAATCGGACAAGCAAAAGGCCGTCGCAGCATGCGGCGGCAACGGCCCTTTGCCGTCAATTCGTGTCGCCGGAGATCAGGAGGTCTCACCGCTCCCTATCGGATTGTTGAGCGATAGGAGATTTTCGGACGGAGGCTATGGATAATCGCAGGCTCTGGTGAGATAGTTGACCAGCTTTGGAAGCGGGGCATGTCCGCAGATATGCCAATTCAAGATGCCTGATACGGCGCCAAGATCGACTTATTAACGATGCAACCCGAATACGCTTGGAGTGAGCGGCAACTCAACGAGAAGGAAGCCGAGCATGCTGAATGGAACCCTCGACACCATCGGGCGCTTGATCGAACCGGGCCGGGTAAGTCGGCGTGTTTATACGGATCCGGATATTTTCGAACTCGAAATGCAGCGGCTGTTCGGGCGCAGTTGGCTCTTCGTCGGACATGAGAGCCAGATCCCCAACCCCGGCGACTACTTCACCACGGAACTCGGCCGCCAGCCCGTCATCATGATTCGCCATCGCGACAACTCGGTTCGCGTGCTGCTCAACCGCTGCACCCATCGCGGCGCCAAGGTTCTCAACGAGCGTAGCGGCAATGCACCGCGCATGTCCTGCCTTTATCACGGCTGGGTCTTCGATAGCGACGGCAAGCTGATCGGCGTACCGGTGGCCGAGGGTTGTTCCGCGAACTTCGATACCAACGATTTCGGCCTCGCGCCGGTACCGCGAATCGAAACCTACCGCGGCTTCGTCTTTGCCAGCCTGGCGGCGAAGGGCATCAGCTTCGACGATCATCTGGGCGGCATGAAGGCGAATATCGACGACCTCGCCGATCGTGCGCCCGATGGGAAGTTAGCCCTGGACGCAGGGGTGCACCGCTACATGTTTCATGGCAATTGGAAGCTGCAGGTCGAGAACGTACTGGACAGCTACCACGTACCCTTCGGTCATGCCTCGACGGTCAGCAAGGACGGCACCCAATTCGCGCGCCGCGAGGGCGACGAGCGCGGCGCAAAAGTGATCGAGAAGGACAGGACCGCCGCCGACTGGAAAATTCGCCGCAGTTACGACATGGGCCACGGACACGGATGGACCAGCAACACCAAGCTCGACGACGACAAGCGGTCCAGTCCGGTCTACGAAGCTTATGTGAACGCCTTGGCGGCAAAGGTCGGGGAAGCGCGCGCCAACGATATCCTCAAACCGAAGTTTCACAATTCGCTGATATATCCCAACGTCTCGATCATGGGGCTCAACATCCATGTCCGCGTCATCAAGCCGATCGCGGTCGATCTCACCGAAGTGAACGTCTATCCCATTCGCCTGGTGGGCGCGCCCGAGGCGATAAATGCCGCCAATATCCGGCTGCTGAACGTGACGCATTCCGCCGCGTCCTTCGTTCAAACCGACGATGCCGAATCATTCTTCCGGGTGCAAAAAGGGTTGCAGAGCCAGCTTACGGAATGGGTCGACATCTCGCGCGGCCTGGGCGCCGAAGATCACGATCAGGACACCAATGCGCCGCGCGGTAAGGCAACCGACGAATTGGTGGTGCGCGGGCAATATAGGGCCTGGCTCGACTACATGCGGGAGGCCGCATAATGGCGGCTGTCGATATGGACACCATGACGCGCAAACCCGAGCTTGCCTTCGCACCGGGCGACTTCGAACTTTTCCTGCATCACGAGGCCCGGCTGCTGGATGAGCGTCGATTCAGGGAGTGGATGGGCCTGTTCACGGACGACGGCATCTATTGGGTGCCGGCCGTACCGGGACAGGAGAGTCCGCTCAACCACGTGTCGCTGTTCTACGACGACCGGACCCACATGAAGACGCGCGTCGCCCGACTTGAGCATCCGATGATCCATGTGCAGACGCCGCCGTCGCGCACCGTGCATCAGATCGGCCGCGCCATGCTGGAAGAGACGCAGAACGATCGCGGCGAGTTTCTGATCTACTCGACGGTCATCATGATCGAATACCGTCAGGACAATCAGCGCCTGTTCGGCGGGCATCAATACCATCGTCTACGCCGGGAAGGTTCGAGCTTTCGCATCGCGCACAAGAAGGTCGATCTGGTGAACTGCGACGGGCCCTTTGGCCCCATCGCCGTCCCCATCTGACGGGCACGTCGGCAGACCGGGAATGCCCATGACCAGAAGTACCGTTATCGGCGGCGCGATGCTGCCGCATGCGCCACAATTCTTCACCATGCCGGACACCGAGGACAAGCAGGTGATCCAGGCCGTGCGCGAGGTCGCCGCCAACATCGGGGAGCGCCTGCGCGCCTTGCAACCCGACCTGTGGATCATGTTCTCCAACGATCATGCGGAGCAATTCTTTCATCACGCCGCCCCGCCCTTCACAATCCACGTCGGCGGCGAAGCTTCGGGCCATTTCGCCGGACGCGATTTTCACTGGAAGGTGCCGGGAGAGATCGGACTTCAACTCGTCCGCTCTCTCTATGATCAGAATTTCGATCCGGCCTTCACCAGCACGGCGAAGATCGATTACGCGATCGGCATCCCGCTCACGCATCTTGGCGTTACCGATCCGGTGCTGCCGATCTACGTCAATGCCTACCTGCCGCCGCAGCCGTCGATGGAACGCTGCTACGCCTTCGGCCAAGCCGTGGCCCGCGCCGTTACGGCCATGGGCCTACGCACCGTCATCCTTGCCAGTGGCGGCATGTCGCACTTCCCCGGCACCGACCGCTATGGCAACCCGGAGTTGGCGTGGGATATTGAGCTTCTTAAGAGCCTGACCGACGGCCGGCTAAAAAGTCTGATCGGCATTAGCGCCGAAGAACTGGACAGGACCGGCAACATCGAGCTGCGCTGCTGGGCTTGCGCGGCCGGCGCGCTGGGCGAGCATCGGCCCGATATCGTCTCGATGAACCCGAGCTGGCATCACAACTATGCGTCGCTCGGCTGGTTCGATCTGAAGAAGGCCGACGAAACGCCGCACTATCCGTCGATCACGCCGGAACTGGTACAGCTGGTTACCGCCCTGCACGCCATCGCGCATCAACCCGCCGACCGGGAAGCCTGGTTTGCCAACCCGGCGGCCTTCGCCGATCGCTACCGCCTGTCGCCCGATCAGCGAGAAGCGCTAATCGCGTTGGACGTGCCGCGCATGGTTGCCATGGGAGCCCATCCCCTGGTGCCGTTTCTGGCCAACATGCAGGTGGAACGCCTGCGCCGGGCTGCGAAATGACCGCGGCAACGGACTTGGCACCGGAGATCACGCCCGAATTGCGCCAATTGATGGCGGAGCTCGGGCCGCGTTGGCTTGAAAATACCGCCGGTCATGTCCGTCAGATGACCGAGGCTTTTAGCCTCCTGCACCGTGCAAGCAAGCGCGAGAAACAGATCGAGCGCCGCGACATCGCCTATGGCGCCCATCCGCGCCAAGCGCTGGATGTCTACCTGCCCAAAGTGGCCGGGACCGGCCGGCCCGCGGTGATTTTCGTGCATGGCGGCGCCTTCACCGAAGGTCATCGCAATCGTAGCGACGAAATCTACGGCAATGTTTTACGTTACGTCTCGCGACACGGCATCGTCGGCGTGAATATCGGTTATCGCCTGGCCGACGACGCCCAATTCCCCGAAGCCACGCGCGACGTCGCCGCCGCCGTCGCCTGGACCCAGGCTCATGCGGACGAGCTCGGCATCGATCCGGCACGCATCTTCCTGATGGGTCACTCGGCAGGCGGCGCCCACGTGGCAAGCTACGCTTACGATAGGCGCTGGCAGCCGGCGGAGGGACACGGGCTTGCCGGCGTCATCATCGTCAGCGGCCGCGTGCGCGCCGACAATCTACCGGAAAATACCAATGCCCGCCGGGTCGAAGCCTATTACGGCACCGACGCCAGCAGGTACGACGACATGTCCGGCGTGACGCACGTCACCGCCGACAGTCCGCCGACCTTCGTGGCTTGGTCGCAGTACGAGAACGCGCTCATCGATGTGTATTGCACGGAACTGGTCTGGCGCCTTGGCATCGCCAAGCGGCGCGCCCCGCCCACCTGCTATTGCCCCGGCCACAATCACACCTCGATCATCGCGCATCTCGACACGGCGGAGGATGTGCTGGGCGCAGCGATCCGCAAGTTTATCGGCACGCCGGAAACAACGCTGACGCGCTGACACGGGCCCCGCCAAACCGCGCTGTCAAAAGCCGACCTTGCAGAACCACCTGTCGGGAATCCGAGGCCGACCAACCAATCCAAACACGCGCCACCCACGCCGATGGGAGTGCAGAAAGCGGAGGATTTGTTTAAGCCATGCAAGCTCGCCCCGATCCAAGGCTGCTCGCAGCGGAGCAGTGTCGAACTGCAACCAAGCGCCCATGACGGCCAGCCATTGTCCGGCGTCAGAGTCCGAGGCCACCGGTTGGGGAAAGGCCGAGATGGAAGCGATGAAAATGCATGGCTTTCAAGCTTGTCGGTCGTCCGCTGTATGGCTATCTTTTCTTTAATCACCCCGGACTTGGAATCGTCGTGTAAGTCTGCGCGCGTCGCGCGCGCCGGCCATATGACGAATATATACACCCTCGCCTCAAGGACCGCCGCCCTATGAAACTTTCCGTCGTCATGCCCTGCTACAACGAGGCCGCCACTTTGGAGACGGCGCTAATGCGCGTGTTGGCCGCCGACACGGGGGGCATGGCGCTGGAAGCGATCGTCGTCGACGACGGCTCACGCGACGACTCGGCCGCTATCGCCGACCGGATCGCAGCAAGCGACAAACGCCTGCGCGTCGTCCGCCAGGACCGCAACCAGGGCAAGGGCGCGGCACTGCGCCGAGGCTTCGCCGAAGCCACCGGCGACGTGGTGATGGTGCAGGATGCCGACCTGGAATACGACCCCGCCGATTATCCCCGGTTGCTGGAGCCGATCACCGCGGGACGAGCCGACGTGGTCTATGGCTCGCGCTTCAAGGGCGGCAATAGCACCCGGGTCCTCTATTTCTGGCACAGTGTCGGCAACAACGTGCTGACGTTGCTGTCGAACATGATGACCAACATCAACCTGACCGACATGGAGTGCTGCTACAAAATCATGCGCCGCGAGGTGCTGGAGCGCATTACCATCGCCGAGGACCGCTTCGGCTTCGAGCCGGAAATCACCGCACGCATCGCCCGGATCAGGCCGCTGCCCCGCATCTACGAGGTCGGCGTTTCCTACGCCGGGCGGACCTATGAAGAGGGGAAGAAGATCACCTGGAAGGACGGGATACGCGCGATTTACTGCATCCTTCGCTACAATCTGTTCCCCTAAGCATCCAGCAGAACATCGTATACGGCGAAACCTGAGGGCCAGTCTCCTCCGCACGCAGCTTAAAGCGATGCAGCAGGCGAACCCGATATCCACGACGAGGCCCTGGATGCCCGACGCAGTTCCGGTCGAACAATTCGTCATCCATTTCCTTGAGGTGAGGTGCTGGGAAGCGGGTGGGCATGCGTTTCTTCTGCACGGCACGTTGTTTCACGGCGGCAGTCCGAACAACAAAAAGCCCGCCAAGTTTGGCGGGCCTTTGTGTTTATCTCAGGCAGTTATAACTGGTTGCGGGGGCCTGCAAGCAACGATTTCGTACGCCGGTATCTGCGTTCGTTTTAACCCGTCTGTAGCCGTTTCTGGGCCCCCGCCCTCAGCGAATTAGCTCAACTAACCAAGAGATGTCCAGGCGAGGGGACCAAAGAATTCCTCTCCCTCGGGTCGTTTTGACCAAACCTCTTCATAGACAGCTTCGAACGGCTTTCCATTCAGCGGATCTTCAATGTCATCAGCATATGGAACCGGTCCACTCTTACATGTTCGCGAACCATCCTCGCTAATTTGGTAGAAGATACATGGTGGCGGGTTAAGCACCATAATCTCAGAGATAAGACGCCCATTTTCAAACTGGAATAATCTGTCACGCTCATACTGGCTGCCATAGCCTTGATGGACATATTGGAGAAGCATTCCCTCAACGCAGCGGAGTTCGCCAGTAAACCATTTCGCAATGAGCCCACCCTTGGCTTTCGGAAAAGCTAACTGCAAAGTGGCATCTACCACATCATCTCCTTGTCTGAGGTTTCCTTCGAGAGCGATCAGGGTCAGCATGCCATCTCGGATTTCCCACGTTCCTGTGTAGCCGCGCCATCGAGCAGTCGAGTCAGCCGCAAAAGTCGGACGGCGAGCCTTCGGAATTCGTTTCAAATGCGGGTATAAGGGCTGATCGAAAAGAGCTAGTTTTTGTTTTCGATGGATAAGAATTTCAGGCACCTGAGCAGTCATATGACACCCCATTTAGCTGAATATTGACACCCCATTTAAGTCGAATATTTTAGCATGGAACGGCGTATTCACCTAGCCGCGTCAATTGAAATTTCCCTGATTATACTGATGAAAATCAAATATTTACGGACACTGTCTCCGTTCTTGATGTTGTCAGAAGCCAACACTGTCAATATCGGCGACAATTCCCACCACGATGTTGGTGCAAAAGCCAGCCAGTTGCGGTTGATATGAGAAGGGCCCCGATCGGGGCCCTTCTCATATTTGGTGTTGATCCTGGCTCAGCGTTTTCGCTTCGAACGGCT
>CANITX010000088.1 GCA_947470575.1 Rhodospirillales bacterium | reverse complement strand
GGTTGATACTCCGCTGTTCCTGATCGGTAGCGGCCCGTCGCTGGATCGTGACCTGCCCCATATCGCGCGCTGTCGCGACCGAGCCACGATTATATCCTGCGGTACGGCACTGCGCGTGCTGCTGCGCAACGGTATCCGTCCCGACTTCCACTGCGAAGTTGAGCGGGTGCCGGCAGCCGCGGCCTTGATGCGGGAGCTTGCCGCCGAACATTCCTTGAGCGGCATTGTGCTGATCGCTTCGTCGACCGCCCACCCCGAGACCTGTGGGCTGTTCGACGAGGTATGGATGTACTGGCGGGCGGCCGTCGGTCCGGCGCGTATCATCAATCCGGGCATCGCACCATTGCGCCACGCCGATCCGCTGGTGACCAACGCCGCTCTCGAAGCAACTGCGGCACTCGGCTTTCGCCAAATTTATCTGTTCGGATGCGACTTGGCTTTGGGCGCGGAGGGTTCCCACCATGCCCGCGACGCCGCCTACTACGATGAGGACAAGGCGCATCTCAATGCGGAGTATCGGGCCAGCACGCCGCGTTCCGTTCCGGGTAACTTTGGCGGCCAGGTGACGACGCTTTGGGCCTACGATCTGGCCCGCCGCATGCTGGGCGTTGTGGCGCGACGGAGCCAGCTTACTCTGTTCAACTGCAGCCACGGTGCGCGCATCGAAGACGCGGCGCCGAAGGTTGCGACAGCTTTGAACTTCGCCGGTCCGACGCTGGATCGGAATGATCTGCGCCGCCGGATCGGCGCGCCGCTTCGCCAGTTGAGGGCAGGACAGGGGGTGGCGGCCTTGGGTCTTTCCCGCCACGCGGAAGCCTGCCGCCATGCAGCCCCGGTGCTTGGCCGACTGGCCGCAGCCATGGCTGCGGCACCTGGATTCTGGCAGGCTGAATCGCTGTTGCGCGCGTTTCTCCTGGCCAATGGGGAGAGCCTGGCCGGCTTTCAGGCGCTGGCGAAGAGTTCGATGGTGTCCATGCTGCGATTAGGCGCCTTCTTCGGTACCCGCATTGCCGATCCTGCACGTCGCAGCGCCTACCTTGCCGTCTTCGCCGAAGCCTATCGCGCGCGATGTGTCGGTATGGCGGAGGAGTCGCACCGTCTGCTGGCCGCCGCCGCGCGGGGCGACGTCGGATTCCTCCCGGCCGCCACGCCGCCGCCGGAGGGCGCGGATTGAATTAGCCGGCGGGGTGGGGTACCGGCCGGCCGGCGAAATGTGCCAAGAGGTTGGCCAGCGTCGTGTCGGACATGATTTGCTTCGTCTCGTGGGTGAAGGCGCCGTGGTGCGGCTGCACGACGACGTTGTCGAAAGCCATAAGTTCCGTCGGCACGTCGGGTTCGTCGGTAAAGACATCGAGGCCGGCGCCGGCGATGGTGCCGTCACGTAACGCCCGGATCAGCGCCGGCTGATCGACCACCGCGCCGCGCGCCGCATTGATCAGGAAGCCGTCGGGGCCGAGCGCTCGCAGCACCTTGGCGTCGATCATGTGCCGCGTTTCGGGTCCGGACTTGCAATGCAACGACAGAAAGTCGACGTCGGCGGCCATCGCCGCGACGTCGTCGTAATAGCGATAGGGCACGCCGTCCTTCGGTCCGCGCCCGTGATAGACGACCTGCATGTCGAAGGCCTCCGCGCGGCGGGCGACGATGCGGCCGATGGAACCGAGGCCGACGATGCCGAGCCGCTTGCCGTTGACCCGCCGGCCGAAGGGCATGGGGCTTTTCGTCCAGCGCCCGGCGCGCACGAAGCGGTCGCTTTCGCAGACCCGTCGCGCGACGGCCAGCATCAGGGCAATGGCCAGGTCGGCGACGTCGGGGGCCGAAGCACCGGGCACCCTGGCCAAGCGGATGTTGCGCACCGCCGCCGCCTGCCGGTCGATGCGGTCGACATGGCCGCCGGTGCAGGCGATCAGTTCCAGTCTGGGCAGAGCACCAATCAGCCGGTGGTCGGCGCCGACCAGCGTCGCCGTGACCAGGGCACGTATCTCGCCCGCGAACGCGGCCACCGAACGCGACATGCCGTCGCTGACCGGTATGCCGTGGACCTGGAAGTGCGCCTCCAGCAAGGGCCGCAACTGCGGTGGATTGGCGCCGTCGAGCACGAGGGCAATGGCCGGCTTCGAGCGGGCGGGCGCGGCGATGGTGGTCATCGGGGGTGTTTTCTGTTTTGATTCAGATTGACGTCAATGCTAACAGCAGTCGGCGGCCACCGCCAATCGCGGAGACAGGATGCCCCTCGCGTTCCAGCCGTTGAGCCCGGTCATGGGCAGCGAGGTGACCGGCTTCGAACCCGCCGTCGCCCTGGACGATGGCGACATGGCACGTCTGCGCCAACATTGGTCGAACGACGGTATTTTGTTATTCCGCAACCTTCTCGATATGACGGTCGAACAGCAGATCGCCTTCAGCCGGCGGCTGGGTGAGCTCGACGTCGACAGCCTGTCGACCTTTACGCTGCCCGGCCATCCGGAAATCTTCGTAATCTCCAATGTCGAGGAGGGCGGTAAGCCTATCGGGGCGCGCGTCTCGCCAACCTGGCACAGCGACGGACAATACCTCGAACGGCCGACGGCCGGGTCTTTCCTGCATGCCAAGGAAGTGCCAGACGGCCAGGGCGATACCTTGTTCGCCAATATGCATGCCGCCTATGACGCGCTGCCCGAGGCGACCAAGCGGCGGATCGCCGGGCTCAGGGTCATCCACAGCCGGGTGAAGACCTACGCGAAGAGTTTTCCCAACTGGCCGCCGCTCTCCGAAGCGCAGAAGGCGACCATGCCCGATGCTAGCCATCCGCTGGTGCGCCGCCATCCGGAGACCGGGCGCAAGTCGCTTTACGTCGGCGGCAATTCGGCTTGGAGCGTTGCGGGGATGGATCACGACGAAGCTGTCGCGTTGATCGCCGAATTGCGTGCCTTCGCTACCCAGGACCGCTTCGTTTATCGTCATCGCTGGTCGGTCGGCGACGCGGTGCTGTGGGACAACCGCTGCACCATGCATTGTCCGACCGCCTTCGACATGCAGCGCTACCGGCGCATCATGTACCGCACCACCATCAAGGGCGATGCGCCCTTTTGAGGGAATGCCGAAGTGCTGGGCCGTATGCTGGTCATTTGCGATTGGATCGGATAATCCAGCGGAGGAAGCGCGGGGATGCTTCTTCGCTGGGCGTGTAGCCCTGACAAAGCGCCGAAGACAGGGCAGCGACAACCCTCGGCGAAGCCTTCGAACGGGAGCGGACGTTATGTCGAACCTATATTCCGAACCGGCTGGCCGGTTCGCATGACGCCGCATACCGACTCTCCTTTGGGAACCCTCCGCCTGGCCCTAACCGTCGTCTTTCCGTTCGCACTCGGCTATTTCGTCTCGTATATCTACCGCACGGTGAATGCCGTGTTGGCGCCTTACCTGATCGCCGACGTCGGGTTATCGGCCAGCGATCTGGGCCTGCTTACCTCGGCCTATTTCCTGGCTTTCGCCATTTTCCAGCTGCCTGTGGGCATGCTGCTCGACCGTTACGGTCCGCGCCGCGTACAGGCGACGGTGCTGCTGGTCGCCGCTGCCGGCGCAGCCCTGTTTTCGGTTGGCGACGGCCTGCTGTCGCTAAGCCTAGCCCGAGCCCTGATCGGTATCGGCGTTGCCAGCGGCCTGATGGCCGCCTTCAAGGCCGTGACCCTGTGGTTCCCGCAGCGGCTGTGGCCGGTCATGAACGGCATCGTGCTGGCCGCAGGCGGTGTCGGCGCCATGACTTCGACCAAACCCGTGGAATTGGCCTTGGGCTTCACCGACTGGCGGACCATCTTTCTCGGCCTTGCGCTTTTTACTTTGGCATTTGCTGCCTTCCTGATCTTGGTCGTCCCCGAGAAACCGCAGGCGGCTAAACCCACCTCGTTGGCCGATCAGGCGCGCGGCTTCCGACTGATTTTTTCCGACCGCCTGTTTTGGACGGTGGCACCGCTGACCGCCATCGTCAGCGGTACGGGCCTTGGCCTCGCCGGTCTGTGGGCGGGGCCGTGGTTGGGTGACGTCGGCGGTCACGACCGGGGGACGGTGGCGACCTATCTGTTCGCTGTCACGGCGATGCTGACCGTGGGCTCGCTCTCGACGGGGTTCATCGCCAATATCGTCGGGCGGCGCGGCATCAGTCTGGTGCAGGTGATGGGTGCCGGCTTTGTGATTTACCTGGGCGGTCAGCTTGCCATCGTCTTTGCCGTCGATCCCACGGCGCTGTGGCCGTGGCTGATCTTCGGCTATTTCATCCACATCTGCCTGCTGTCCTACCCCTATCTGGCAGCGCATTTCCCGCGCGAATACGCAGGACGCAGCAACACGGCGCTTAACGTGCTGGCCTTCTTCACCGCCTTCGGGGTGCAGTATTTCGTCGGCGCCGTGCTCGACCGATTCCCGCCGAAGGCCGGCGGCGGTTATGCGGTGGAGGGATACACGACCGCTTTCGGCATCCTGGCGGCGTTGCAGGTCGCGGCCTTCGTCTGGTTCCTCTACGGCTTGGCCACCCGGCCGAAACGGCTCAGCCCGCGCTGACGCCGGCTTCGGCGAAGGTCGCCATGCCGGCGTGGCAGGCGCAGGCGGCCTTGAGTACGGCCACTGCGAGCACCGCGCCCGACGCTTCCCCCAACCGCATGCCCAGCGACAGCAGCGGCGCCTTGCTCAATTTTTCCAGCAGGCGGGCGTGACCGGGCTCGGCCGAGACATGGCCGACGACGCAATGATCGAGGGCGCCGGGCTGCATGGCTTCCAGCGCGGCGGCGGCGGCCGTGCAGACGAAGCCGTCGAGCACCACGGGAATTCGTTTCAGCCGCGCCGCCAGAATAGCGCCGGCCATGGCCGCCAGCTCGCGGCCGCCGACGCAACGCAGCACGCCGAGCCCATCGCCCATCGACGGCTTGTTGCGGGCCACGCCGGCTTCGACGACGCGGGCCTTGTGAGCGAGCGCCGCGCCGGCCACGCCGGTACCCGGCCCGGTCCAGTCGAGACCTGTGCCGCCGAACAGTCCGAGGCAGACCGCCGAGGCGGCGGTGGTATTGGCGATGCCCATCTCGCCGACGCACAGCGCATCCAGCCCATCCTTCACCGAACGCATGCCGGCGACGACGGCGGCGAGAAAGTCGGCTTCGCCCATCGCCGGACCTTGAGTGAAATCGGCGGTCGGCCGATCCAGCTCCAGCGCCTCGACAGTTAAGCTGACGCCGAAGGTCCGGCACAGCTGGTTGATCGCTGCGCCGCCGGCCTGGAAATTGGCGACCATCTGCGCCGTCACCGCCGCGGGGAAGGCCGAGACGCCTTGCGCCGCCACCCCGTGATTGCCGGCAAAGACGACAGCGGCGATGCGTTCGGCGGCCGGCGGATGCAGACCCTGCCAGCAGGCAAGCCATGCCGCCGTCTGCTCCAGCCGGCCAAGCGAGCCGGGCGGCTTGGTCAGCAGCGGTTCGCGCGCCACGGCCGCCCGCAACGCTATATCGTCCGGCCCAGGCAGCCCGGCCAGCAGAACGCGCAGGTCGGCCATGGAGGCGGGCAGGCGGAAGTCGGTCATGGAAAGATCCGTTGAGAGGGAAAGGGTCCCCGCTTGTGCCTGCGGCACTGGCGACGGTCAAGCGTATGCCACTACTTCCGTGGCCGCCAAACTGCGCTATCGTGGCGCCATGAACGATAACGCACCGATTGCCTCTGGCCTCGACGACATCCGCCATTGCCTGGCCTTCCTGACCCGCCTGCCGGTGCCGCTGCCGGCCGAGGCGGCGCAGCCGGGGGCGTTGGCCCGCGCCGCCTGGGCCTTTCCTTTGGCTGGCGCCGTCGTCGGCGGCGTGGCCGGGTTGGCGTTGCTGGCGGCGGAAGCTCTGAGTCTCGATTCGATGGTGGGCTCTTTCGTGGCGGTGGCGGCGGCGGTGCTGCTGACCGGCGGGCTGCATGAAGACGGCCTGGCCGACGTCGCCGACGGTTTCGGCGGCGGGCACGACCGGGCGGGGAAGCTCGCCATCATGCGCGACAGCCGGATCGGCAGCTATGGCGTGCTTGCTCTTGTTCTGTCGGTCGGCCTGCGGGTCTCCCTGCTGGCCTCGTTGGCGACGTCGGGCGGGGCGGCGCTGGCGCTGATGGCGGCCGGAGCCTTGTCGCGCGCCGCCATGGTGCCGGTGATGGCGACGCTATTGCCAGCGCGGACGGATGGGCTCGGGGTCGGCGCCGGACGACCGAAGTGGGTTACGGCGGGGGCGGCCGTAATGCTCGGCGTTATCCTGGCCGGCCTGGCGCTCGGGCCCTGGGAAGCTGGGGCTTGGGAAGACATCGTCCTGGCCGCCTGGACGTTCTTGGCTGCCATGATTGCTGCCGTGGTCGCCGCCGTTGGCGTCGCCGTCCTGGCACGCCGCCAGATCGGCGGCCTGACCGGTGACGTGCTGGGTACGGTCCAGCAGGCGGCCGAGATCGCCGTGCTGGTCGTCGCGGCGGCGGCGTCATGACCGAGCCCGCCAGCCTCGTCACACGCTGGTGGTGGATCCGCCACGCGCCGATCGATGGCGAGGTCGGACCGCTATACGGCCAGATGGATGTCGGCTGCGTCACCGACGACGAGGTGGCGTTGCGGGCGCTGGCCGCCGCGTTGCCGCGCGATGCCGTCTGGCTGTCCAGCCATCTCCGGCGTACCCGCGACACCGCCGCCGCCATCGCGCAAGCCGGTGGCTTTTCCGTCGAACCGGCTGTCGAACCCGACCTGGCCGAACAGCACTTCGGCGCTTGGCAAGGCCGCCGCTGGAGCGACATGGGGGCCGATGACCCGGCGGCGCAACAGGTCTTCTGGCGCAACCCAACGGGCAATGCGCCACCGGGGGGCGAAAGTTTCGCCCAAGTTCTCGACCGGGTCGGCGTCGCCGTCAGCCGGTTGACCCAGGCGCATGCCGGGCGCGATATCGTTGCCGTCGCTCACGGCGGCTCGATCCGCGCCGCACTGGCGCAGGCGTTGGAGCTCGATGCGCCGCGTGCCATGGCGCTGGTGGTCGACAATCTGTCGCTGACCCGCATCGACCACGTCGCCGGCGGCCTGCTGCGCGGGCGTGGCGGTGCCTGGCGAATCGGCGGCGTTAACGTGCCGCCGCGCAGCGCTTGATGCGGGACGGGCCGTAACGCCTGGATCGGCGGGCATCCGGCTGCTAGGGTCGGTGTGGCCGTGACAGGGAAGCCGGTGCGCGGAACGATAACCGCAAGGCCGGTGCTGCCCCCGCAACTGTGAGAGGGTTAAGGCTGCGGCGGAAGCCACCGGAGGTTCGTTCCGGGAAGGCGCCGCGGCGTATTCACCCCGAGCCAGGAAACCTGGACGGCACCCGATCGCCGCGGAACGCGGCGATCGATGGGATGAGTTGGCGTCGCATGAGGCGGCGGCCGTTTGGCGAAACCCCGTCCTCGGGTGGAGGATGCGTTCGTGACAGATACTGTCGGCAAGCTGCCGCCGTTGACCCTGGTGCTGGGCGGTATGCGCTCAGGCAAAAGCCGGCATGCGGAATCGCTGATCTCCGCCGCCAGCGATCTTGCCCTTTACATCGCCACCGCCGAAGCCCGCGACCCGGAAATGGCCGAACGTATTCGCCACCATCAAGGCCGACGCGATCCCGCTTGGACCACCGTGGAGGCACCGCTCGACCTGGCCGGTACGCTGCGCCGTCAGGGGACCACCGGTCATCCGATCCTGGTCGATTGCCTGACGCTGTGGCTTTCCAATTTGATGGAGGCCGGCCGCGATCTGGATGTGGAAACCGGCACCCTGCTGGCGGCGTTGCGCGAAATATCGGCCCCGGTCGTCATGGTTTCCAACGAGGTCGGCCTCGGCATCGTCCCGGTGGGCGAGTTGACGCGCCGCTTCGCCGACGCCGCCGGCCGGCTCAACCAAGCTGTCGCCGCCCGCGCCGACCGGGTGATCTTTGTCGCCGCCGGTCTGCCCCTCGTCATCAAGGACACTTCCAAGAAAAGGACTCTCCCCGCATGAAAATTCCTGCCACCGTGGTCACTGGCTTTCTCGGCGCCGGTAAGACGACGCTGATCCGCCACCTGCTCGCCAATGCCGGCGGCCGGCGCATCGCACTGATCGTCAACGAATTCGGCGACCTCGGCATCGATGCGGAAATCCTGCGCGGCTGCGGTATCGAAAGCTGCCGCGACGAAGACATCGTCGAACTCGCCAACGGCTGCATCTGCTGCACGGTGGCCGACGATTTCCTGCCGACCATGACGGCGCTCTTGGGCCGTGCCGAGCCGCCGGAGCACATCGTCATCGAGACCTCCGGCCTCGCCCTGCCGAAGCCGCTGGTCAAGGCCTTCGCCTGGCCGGAGATCCGCTCGCGGGTGACGGTCGACGGCGTCGTCACGGTGGTCGACGGCCGAGCCGTGCTTGACGGTCGTTTCGCCGCCGACCCCGCTGCCGTCGCGATTCAGCGCGCCGCCGATCCGGCGCTCGATCACGATTCGCCGCTGGAGGAAGTGTTCGAGGACCAGATCCTTTGCGCCGATCTGGTCGTGCTCAACAAGGCCGACCTGATGGACGCCGGTGAGATCGGCGCGCTGCGCGCCGAGATCGGCCGGCAGGTGAACGGCACGGTGAAGATGGTGCATACCACCCAAGGCGCGCTCGACCCGCGTGTTCTGCTCGGCCTCGGCATGGCGGTGGAAGACGGCATCGAATCGCGGCCATCGCACCACGACGGCGAGGACGATCACGACCACGACGACTTCGAATCCTTCGTTGCCGATATCGGCATACTGGCCGACCCCGCCGTGCTCGACGGACGCATCGCCGCCGTGGCGCGCGATCACGACGTGCTGCGCATCAAGGGCTTCGTCGAAGTGCCGGGCAAGGCACTGCGTCATGTGGTTCAAGCCGTCGGTTCCCGCGTGCAGCGCTACTACGACCGGCCGTGGGCGGCGGGCGAATCGCGCGGCGGCCGATTGGTGGTGATCGGCCAGCGCGGGCTTGACCGCGACGCCATCGCCGCCGCGCTACGCGGCTGAGGACGCCGCCACGTGCACCTGCTCGCCGCCCGCCCCGGCGTCGTCGCCGACGGTTCGCAGGCGGTCGACTTGGCGCAGACCTCGGGCGATATCGTCGTCCTGTCGGCGGCGGACAGCGAGCTGTCCTGCTTGGCCGCCGCGCAGGCCCGCCTTGGCCGTGGTGCGCCAAGCCTGCGGCTGGCCAACCTCATGCAGCTCGGTCACAACCTGTCGGTCGATGTCTATGTCGAGACGGTGATTGCCAAGGCGCGGCTGGTCGTGGTCCGCCTGCTGGGCGGACGCGGCTACTGGCCCTATGGCGTCGATGAGATCGCCGCTGCGTGCGCCGCGAAAAACATCCCGGTCGCTTTCCTGCCCGGCGACGACCAGCTCGATCCGGATCTGGCCGAACGTTCGACGCTCGGTGCGGCGGCGGCGCATCGACTATGGCAGTACGGTGTGCATGGCGGCATCGACAACGCGGTGTCGTTCTTGCGCTACGCCGCGCACCTCATCGGCGAAGAGGCTGCGTGGCAAGAGCCGCGTCCCTTGCTGCGCGGCGGCCTCTATTGGCCCGGCGTCGACCAGCCGGGGCTTGCCGATCTTAGGGCGCGCTGGATGGCCGGTGCGCCGGTCGCCGCATTGGTTTTCTATCGGGCGCTGTTGCAGGCCGGGAATCTGGCCGCCGTCGATGCGTTGATCGACGGGCTGATTGCCGGCGGGCTCAACCCCTTGCCGATGCACGTCGCCAGCCTGAAGGACCCGCAGGCGGCGGCGATTCTTGGCGACACCCTGGCGGCGGCGCCCGCCGTCATCCTCAATGCCACCGGTTTTGCTGTTTCGACGCCCGGCGCGGCGCACGAGAAATCGGCCTTCGATGCCGCCGATTGTCCCGTGTTGCAGGTGGTTTTCTCCGGTGGCGACCGGGAATCCTGGCAGGCTGGTACCCACGGCTTGTCGGCCCGCGACATCGCCATGAACGTGGCGTTGCCCGAGGTCGATGGCCGAATACTGACCCGCGCCGTGTCGTTCAAGGGTCGGGCGCGCCGCGATGTGGCGACGGAGACCGATATCGTCGATTACGAACCGGTCGCCGACCGCATCGACTTCGTCGCTCGCCTCGCCGCCGCCTGGGCGAGTTTGCGCCAGAAGCCACCTGCCGAACGGCGCATCGCCATCGTGCTCGCCAACTATCCCAACCGCGACGGCCGACTCGGCAACGGCGTCGGATTGGACACGCCGGCTGGTACCATGAACGTGCTGCGCGCGCTGGCCGCCGCTGGTTATCGGGTGGACGACATGCCGGCGGGCGGCGATGCCCTGATCCATCGTCTGGCCGCCGGCCCGACCAACGACTGGCGGGCGTTGGACGGTCGCGAATGGCGGGAAGAGTTGTCGCTGATCGACTATTCGGCCTTCTTCGCCAGTCTGCCGGAAGGTGTGAGGCGCATCGTAGGCGAACGCTGGGGTGCGGCCGAGAACGACCCCTTCTACCGGCCGGGCGAACTCGACTGCGGCCGCTTCGCGATATCCGCCTTCCGCCTCGGCAACATCGCCATCTGCCTGCAGCCGGCGCGCGGCTATAACCTCGACCCGGTGGCCAGCTATCACGATCCGGCGTTGCCGCCGCCGCATGCCTACTTCGCATTCCATGCCTGGCTGCGCGACGCCTTCCGCGCCGACGCCGTCGTCCACATGGGCAAGCATGGCAATTTGGAATGGCTGCCCGGCAAGGCGCTGGCGCTATCGGCCGACTGTTTCCCCGAGGCGGCGTTGGGGCCGCTGCCCAATCTCTATCCTTTCATCGTCAACGATCCGGGCGAGGGTACCCAGGCCAAGCGGCGTGCGGCTGCCGTTATCGTCGACCACTTGACGCCGCCGCTAACCCGGGCGGAAAGCTACGGCCCGCTACGCGAGTTGGAACGCTTGGTCGATGAATACTACGAGGCCGCCGGCCTCGACCCGCGGCGGCTCAAGGTTCTCGCCGCCGAGATCCTGTCGCTGTGCCGCGCGACGGGTCTCGGCGCCGACTGCGGCATGAGCGATAGCGACGGCGAGGACGCCGCTCTGACCAAACTCGATGCCTACCTATGCGAACTGAAGGAAATGCAGATCCGCGACGGGCTGCATATCTTCGGCACCTCGCCCGAAGGCGACCAGTTGGCCGGTCTGTTGGTGGCGCTGGCGCGGGTGCCGCGTGGTAAAGGAGAGGGCAAGGACGCCTCTCTGATTCGGGCGCTCGCACATGATCTTGGACTCGACGTCGATCCGCTGACCGTCGCGCTGGCCGAAGCCTGGCGAGGTCTGCGCCCCGCTGTGCTGGCGGATGTCTCGGAAGACCCATGGCGTACAGCTGGGGATACGGTGGAGCGGCTGGAGGGCCTCGCCCTGGCGTTGGTCGGGGGCAAGGCCGCTGCCGATCCGGCCTGGGCGCAAGCCGCCCCCGTACTCGATTGGATCGCGGCAGAGATGCAGCCGGCGGTCGCCGCCTGCGGGAGCGCTGAGATCGCCGGGCTGCTGGCCGGGCTCGCCGGGCGCTTCGTGCCGCCGGGTCCGTCCGGTGCACCGACGCGCGGCCGGCCCGACGTATTGCCGACTGGGCGCAATTTCTATTCGGTCGATACCCGTACGGTGCCGACTCCGGCGGCTTGGACGTTGGGTTGGAAGTCGGCGTCTCTGTTGCTGGAGCGCCATGCCCAGGATCACGGCGAATGGCCTAAGGCCATGGCCATCTCCGCCTGGGGGACCAGCAACATGCGTACCGGCGGCGACGACATCGCCCAGGCGCTGGCCCTGATCGGGACGCGCCCGACCTGGGACCAAGCATCGCGCCGGGTGACGGGGTTCGAGGTCCTACCTGCCGCCGTGCTCGGCAGGCCGCGTGTCGACGTCACCCTGCGCGTGTCGGGGTTTTTCCGCGATGCCTTTCCCGGCTTGATCGACCTGTTCGATACCGCATCCCGCGCGGTTGCCGCCTTGGACGAACCGGCGGACGTCAATCCCCTGGCCGCAAGGGTGCGCGCCGATATCACCTTGATGCGTACCGAAGGCATCGGGGTGGAAGAAGCGGAACTGCGTGCCGGCTTCCGGGTCTTCGGTTCGAAGCCGGGGGCTTACGGCGCCGGCCTGCAGGCGCTGATCGACGAGAAGGGCTGGGAAGGTCCGGCCGATCTGGCGCGCGCTTATGTCGCCTGGGGAGGCTACGCATACGGCGCTGGGGCGCGCGGCCAGACGGCACATGGCCTGTTCGAGGACCGCCTGCGCAAGGTCCAGGCGGTGGTGCAGAACCAGGATAACCGCGAGCACGACCTGCTCGATTCCGACGACTACTATCAGTTCGAGGGCGGCCTCGCCGTGGCGGTGAGCGAACTGTCGGGCGCCAAGCCGGTGGTCTATCACCCCGACCATTCGCGTCCCGAGAATCCGCGCATCCGTACCCTGGAGGAGGAAGTTGCCCGCGTCGTGCGGGCGCGCGCCGCCAATCCCAAGTGGATCGCCGGGGTCATGCGTCACGGCTACAAGGGCGCCTTCGAGATGGCGGCGACGGTCGACTACCTGTTCGCCTTCGCCGCCACGGCCGGCGCCGTGCGCGACCATCACTTCGAGGCGCTGTTCGAGGCTTATTTGGGCGATCCGGCGGTGCGCGATTTCATAGCCGAGGTCAATCCGGCGGCGCTCGGTGAAATGGCCGACCGCTTTAACGAGGCCATCGAGCGCGGCCTATGGCGGCCACGGCGCAACAGCACGGCTGCGGAACTCGATGAATTGAGAGCGGTTAGCTGAGGTAGCGTTGCGTCAGGTGACGCTCGAATACCTTGGCCTCCAACGGCCGGCCGGTGACGGTGCTGAGCAGCATCGGCGTCGGCAGCGACGAGGCGCGGGCATGCACGTTGGCGCGCAGCCAGGCCATCAGCGGGCCGAGGTCGCCCTTGCCGATGCC
>CANITX010000087.1 GCA_947470575.1 Rhodospirillales bacterium | reverse complement strand
TCGTCGAAGCGCCGCACCCGGTGCATGGTCTGTCGGTTGTCCCACATGACCAGGTCCCCTGCCCGCCACCGATGGGAATAGACGAACTGCCGTTGGGTGGCATGCTCCATTAGGTCGCGGATGAAGGCTAACGCTTCCGGTTTGGGCCAGCCGACGATGTCGCCGATGTGGGCCGCCAGGAACAGCGACTTGCGCCCGGTCGCCGGCAGCGTCCGCACCAGGCGCTGGCGCACCGGGGCATACTTCTTCAGTTCCTCCGGCGTGTATTCGGTAAAGCCCAGCATGGCGCGCGAATGCATCAACGAATGTTCGCAGATCAGGTCCTCGACCTCGGCCTTGGCGGCGGCGTCGAGCGCGTCATAGGCGGCGCGCATGTCCGCGAACTCGGTGTTGCCACCCTCGGGCGGCACGATCCGTCCCGAGAGAATCGAATATTTGGCCGGTATCGCCCGGAAGGACGCATCCGAATGCCAGAGCTGATTGGCCAGGGCAAACATCCGCCGGCGGTCGTCGCGTGCCAGCGTCCGGTTATCCTTATCCAGGTTGGAGACGTCGGCGAACGCCGGGTCGAGGCGCAATTCCCCCGGCTTGAAGATGCTATTGCTGCCCAATTGCAAGGGGCCGAAGTTGGGCGAAAAAGCCAACTGCTCCTCGTCGGTGATGGGCTGATCGTGGAAGACCAGTACGGCATAGCGATCCATGCCGGCGTCGATGACGGTCACCTCCTCCCGCGACAGAGGTTTGCGAATGTCGATCCCGGAAACCTCGCCGCCAAAGTCGGATTGAATGGGGCGGATGTCGATGCTCATGCCGGTGAACTCCCGAACCGGTTTAGGCCGCCTGCGCGGTGACGGTTGGCCCTTCGCTCATGGTGGTGGTGCGCCGCAGGTCGCGGACATGGCTCAGGTCGTCGAAGCGCCGCACCCGGTGCATGGTCTGGCGGTTGTCCCAAATCACCAAGTCGCCCGCCCGCCACTTGTGAGAATAGACGAAGGCCGGCTGGGTGGCATGCTCCGTCAGGTCGCGAATGAACGCCAGCGCCTCGGGCTGCGGCCAGCCGGCGATGGTGCCGATATGCGCCGACAGGAACAAAGACTTGCGCCCGGTCACCGGATGGCGGCGCACCAGCCGCTGCATAGCCGGCTCCATGGTGGCCAGTTCTTCCGTCGTATATTCGGTAAAGCCGAGCTGGGCGCGCGAATAGATCAGCGAGTGGCCGCAAACCAGATCCTCGATCTCCGCCTTGGTGGCTTTGTCCAAGGCATCGTAAGCGGCACGCATGTCCGCGAATTCGGTGTTGCCGCCCGTCGGCGGCACGACGCGCCCCGACAATAGGGAATAGCGCGCCGGAACCGGCCGGAACGAGGCATCGGAATGCCACAGTCGATTACCCAACGAAGAAATCCGGCGCCGGTCGTCCCGCGGCAGCATCCGGTTGTCCTTATCCAGGTTGGAGACATCGGCAAAGGCGGGATCAAGCCGCAATTCCTTCGATCTAACGGTGGTATTGGCGCCGTCCTGCAGGGGGCCAAAATTTTTGGTGAAGGTCAGTTGCTGCTCGTCGGTGATGTCTTGGTCGTGAAAGATCAACACCGCATAGCGATCCATCCCCGCCTCGATGGCGGCTACCTCCTGTGGCGACAACGGCTTGCGCACATCGATACCGGATACCTCGCCGACGAAGATGGGATGGACTTGACGTATCTCAACGGACATGCGGGTCTCCTTGGCGGAAATTCTTGACGAAATGTTCTTATTTCTGAGGACGTGCCCGTCGGTCAGGCCGCCTGCTGCGCCACGGTCGGCCCGTCACCCTTGGTGGTGGTGCGCCGCACGTCGCGGACTTGGTTCAGATCGTCGAACCGGCGGACGCGATGCATGGTTTGACGATTGTCCCAAATCACCAGGTCACCGGTCTGCCACTTGTGGGAATAGACGAACTCCGGCTGGGTAGCATGCTCGGTCAGGTCGCGGATGAAGGCGAGCGCTTCCGGCTGCGGCCAGCCAACGATGTTGCCGATGTGCGAAGCAAGATACAGCGATTTGCGGCCGGTCACCGGATGGACGCGGACCAGGCGCTGCAGCACCGGTGTGAACATCCGGCGTTCTTCTTCGGTGTATTCGGTAATGCCGATCTGCGCGCGCGAATATAACAGGGAATGCTCGCAGACCAGGTCCTCGACCTGGGCTTTGGTCGCTGCGTCCAGGGCATCGTAGGCGGCGCGCATGTCGGCGAATTCCGTGTTGCCGCCCGACGTTGGAACGATGCGTCCCGACAGCAGGGAATACTTCGCCGGAATGGCGCGATAGGACGCATCCGAATGCCATAGGCGATTGGCTAGGCTGAACATGCGCCGGCGGTTGGCGCGTTCCAGCAGGTCGCCGCTCTTGGCGACGTTGGAAACGTCGGAAAATTTTACGTCCAGCCGCCGTTCATGCGGTTTGGTCACATTGGTGCCTTCGGCCGGCTGGATGGGACCGAACTGTAAGGTAAAGGCCAGTTGCTGCTCGTCGGTAATACCCGGACTGCGGCAGACCAGAACGGCGTATCGATCCATGCCGGCCTCGATGGCGGCAACTTCCTCGCGCGACGGCGGTCGGCGGATGTCGATTCCCGAGACCTCGCCGCCGATATGTTTGGTAAGCGGGCGAATTTCGATCGCCATGGGGCGACTCCTTGCCAAGCGTGTCCAGGTACGGGCGCCAATTGTGATACGGCTTTGCCCTTGAGGCAACTGGCTCATGACGGTATCGACGAACGATGGCCCTGGCGGCGGACGACGTAATTGGCTATCGATCCCGCTTTGAACATCATCCCAGGGGTGGATGGCTGCCATGAACGATCAGGGTCAGGTTCACTACCGCTGCGACGGCGCCGTCGCGCATATCGTCTTCGACCGACCGGCGGCGCGCAACGCGATGACCTGGGCGATGTATGAGGGCCTTGCGGCGGCCTGCCGGCAGGCCGCCGCTGACGGGGCACGCGTTGCCGTGTTTCGCGGCGCCGGCGGCAAGGCCTTCATCGCCGGCACCGACATTGCCCAATTCCAGTCCTTCAATGGCGGCGAGGACGGTATCGCTTACGAGCGCAAGGTCTCTGCTTATCTTGGCTGCGTCGAGAACCTGCCAATGCCGACGCTGGCCGTCGTCGAAGGTTGGGCCATCGGCGGTGGGCTTGCCATCGCGGCGGTCTGCGACCTGCGCATCGCGACGCCCGGCACCCGCTTCGGCGTGCCCATCGCACGCACCGTCGGCAACTGCCTGTCCATCGAAAACATCGCCCTGCTCAACGCCGTGTTCGGCGTGAGCCGGGTCAAGAAAATGCTGCTGTTAGCCGAAAACCTCGGCACCGACGACGCCCTGGCTGCCGGATTTCTGAGCGAGGTCGTAGTCCCGGATCAGCTCGACGCCCGTATCGCCGAACTTTGTGCCCGGCTGGCGGACAACGCGCCGATCACGATGCGCGTCACCAAGGAAGCGATCCGTCGCCTGATGCAAGCCGGCATGCCCGACGGCGAAGACCTGGTGCGCGAAACCTACGCCAGCCATGATTTCAAGGAAGGCGTGGCGGCTTTCGTCGCCAAGCGTCCGCCGGCGTGGAGCGGAACCTGAAAATTTCTTCCCGTCGTAGGTGAAAGCCGGTTTCGTTCCAGGGTTCTTCGGAATAAAACCGTGCCCCTGCGATTATCGCAGTAGCGTATCGGCATGCTCAGGGTTTCATCCAATGGTTCCGCGGAAGGTCAGCATGGCAAAAAGAAAATTCGCGATCGGAGACTACGACCTGGTGGTCAAGCGTTCGCGTGCGGGCTGCGGGCTGTTTACCCGCGATCCGATCGAGAAAGGGCGTTGCATCGTCGAATATACGGGGCGCGTTCTTTCCACGGCGGAGGAGTACACCACCCGGAGCAAGTACCTCTTCGAAGTGAACAAGCGAACGACCATCGACGGACGGGACAGAAGCAACACTGCGCGCTACATTAATCATTCCTGCCGCCCGAATTGCGAAGTCGAAATTTGGCGCGGCCGGGTCTACGTCATGGCCAAGCGCGCCATCAAGCCCGGCGAGGAACTCGCCTACGACTACGGCCGCGAATACTTCAACGAATATATCCGGCCGAAAGGCTGCAAGTGCGCCAAGTGCTCGCCCGGCGGAACGGGCTCCTGATGCCCGATGGCGGGAAAGGTAGGCCGCCACGAGCGTGGTCAGGTCCTGGAAGCAGGGCATCCGAATCCCCAGCCCCGTCAGTACCCCGTGGCTGGGCGAATTCCTGTGCCGCCCCCCCCCAACCCAGACGTGTGACCGCGAAGACGCGGTGCTCGTGAAGGGAGCCGGTTGATCCGAATCAACCGCAGCGAACGAGAGGAACGCTATAAAGGCACCCTATTGTCAGCCGCCGCAATGAGGTGTGCGATGCAAATTCCCTTACAAATCTCCTTCCGCAATATCGGGCCGTCCCCGGCTATCGAGGCCGATATCCGCAAGCACGCTGCTCACTTGGAACGCATTCACGACCGGGTCACCGGGTGCCGCGTGGTCATCGATGCCCAGCATCGGAACCATCACAAGGGGGTCATGTATAATTGTAGTATCGGCGTATCGGTTCCGGGAAAAGACATCAACGTCAACCGCGTCGGCCCCCGCAACAAAGCTCATGAGGATGTGTATGTCGCCATCCGCGATGCGTTCAATGCCGCCATGCGGCGACTGGAAGACCATGCGCGTCGCGCCCGGTCCGAAGTCAAGACTCATGAACCGCCCGGACATGGCCAAGTGGTCAAGCTGTTTCCGCACGAGAACTACGGGTTCATCGCCCTGGCCGACGGGCAGGAGATCTATTTCCACCGCAACAGCGTAACCGGGGGTAAGTTCGATGCCTTGGCAGTCGGCAACCAGGTGCGGTTGGTTATTGCCGAAAGCGAGAGCGACAAGGGGCCGCAGACCAGCACCGTCACGCCCATCGGCAAGCATCACATCGTGAGCTGAGTTCAGCCCGGCCGATCGGTCGCCGGAGGTCGAAGTCCCGACGGAAGGGAAAGGCAACGTCATGCAGACTATGAGAACGATACTTGTTGCGCTGGTTTTGTCGGCCGCCCTATCCGGGCCGGTGGCGGCGGGCCCATGGGAAGACGGTGCCGAGGCCTATGCCCGACAGGATTACGCGACGGTGCTGCGCCTCTGGCGTCCCCTGGCCGAAGCGGGCCACTATACGGCTCAAGCCTTCCTTGGCGAGATTTACGAGACCGGCAAGGGTGTGCCGCAAGACTATGCCGAGGCGCTTAAGTGGTATCGCAAAGCCGCCGACCTGGGAGACAGCAACGCCCAGGCGAACCTCGGCCGCCTGTACCAACAAGGCAAAGGCGTACGGCAGGATTACGCCGAAGCGTTAAGTTGGTATCGTCAGGCCGCCGGCCGAGAAAACCCCACGGCTCAATTCTATCTCGGCAATATGTACCATCAGGGCGAGGGCGTGCGGCAAGACTACACCGAGGCGTTCAGGTGGTTTCGCAAAAGCGCTGACAGCGGCAACGCCTCCGCCCTATACAGTCTCGGCCTCATGTACGACAGGGGTGAAGGCGTGCCGCAGAACTATGTGCAGGCGCACATGTGGTACAATCTCGCCGCCGCGCGCTTTGCGGCTTCGGAAGCGGATGGCCGAGCGATGGCCGTCAACGGCCGGGACGCCGTAGCCGGTAGAATGACGCCGGCGCAGATCGCCGAGGCGCAGAAGCTGGCGAGCGAATGGAAACCCTGGTTCGAGTCATGGTTCGAATGGATGCCACGGAAGCCGTGAGGCGGATGTGCCGTCCTGGCCGGCTTTGAAGACGCACATGACGCGACTTGCGCCGCACCGCCAGCTGAAAAAAAAGCCCGCGATGCCGTCTCATGCACGGGCGTCGCGGGCCTTATTGGTAGCGGGGGCCGGATTCGAACCGGCGACCTCCGGATTATGATTCCGCTGCTCTAACCAACTGAGCTACCCCGCCATAGGGGCGTCCCCGCGTGTGCCGGGACGGGCCCTGACATAGGACCAGACGCCAGCGCCGTCAAGCCGAACGCGTCATCCGTTCTTCTGAGATATTCTGTCGCTTCCGCTGGGATAGGAACCGACCATCGCATTCCATCGCTCATCGAGTCGGCGCGCACAAGGCGCGACAGTCGCCATGTCGCAGCGTCCATGCCAACAAAAGCGCCGTTGGACGAAAACAGAAAAAGAATGCTTACTTAGGCGGCGGCGTTGCTTCCCAACGGCGAGAAAAAGATCGACGCGCCTCATATCGCCGACCGCTAGAATGGCCACCGCCCCATTTTCTTGAGATTAGGACATTTGCGCCTTCCACCTGGGAAAACGAACATGCAAATTGCCGCGAGCGAACCGTCGATGAAAATCAGCAAGCTCTCAGAACACATCGGCGCCGAGGTAACGGGGGTCGATCTCACCCGGCCGGTCGACGCGGCAACCCGCCAACGCCTTAACCAGGCCGCGGTTGAAAACGTCGCCCTGGTGATCCGCGATCAGAAATTCACGCCGCAGCAGTTCGCCGCCGCCGCCGCGCTGTTCGGCGAGCTGATGATTCAGGAAGCGGAAGACGATCATCTGCCGGGCTTACCGCTGATAAGCATCCTGTCGAGCCGCAAGATCGGCACCGATGGCAAGCTCAGGAAGGTCGGCCCCAAGTGGCATACAGACCATACCAACTATCTCCAGCCGCCCAAATACACGACTCTCTACGCGGTCGAACTGCCCACCACGGGCGGCGGTACCAGCGTGGTCAACATGCGCGCCGCTTACCAGGCGCTGCCTGACGACACGAAGCAGCGCATTGACGGCATGACCACCGCCAACGTTGTCATAAGCAGCGTCGTGAATCATACCAGCTCCGCACGGGCAGCCTTGCGCGAGAAGAACCTCCCCCCGGTTATGCAGCCGCTGGTGCGCACCCATCCCGACAATGGCGCCAAGGCGATTTACTTCAGCAAGAACCGGGTCGAAAACATCGTCGGGATGACCCCACAGGACAGCCAAGTGCTGCTGCAGGAATTGCTCGACATCGCCGTGCGGCCGGAATTCATCTACAGCCATACGTGGCGTCTGGGCGACATGTTGATCTGGGACAACCGGGCGTCCATGCATAAGGCCAATTACGACTATGACCCGACCGATCCCAGCCAAATGCGCTTGATGTATCGCATCCTGGTCAAAGGCGAACGGCCCGTCTGAGCGTCGCGGTCAGCGCGCCGGCTTCGGAACCGGTTCGGTGTCCTTCACCCAGTAATCGATGGGCGCCGGTGCCTTCAGTTCCGTTGGCGGCGGCGGAACCGGTGCCGGGTAGTGGCTGGGGTGCGGGCCGATATAATTGACCAGCCGCTTGTCGTCGCGCGCATACGGCTCGTCGAGACAGGTTACCGCCGCCAGCGACTGATAGCAGTAAATCGGCGGCTGAATAACGGCTTGTTGCTCATATCCGCAGCCGGCGAGCGCCAGCACGGCACCTAGCGCCAGAAGCTTGACCGGATCGCGCATGACCGACGTCTCCATAGCCTCTCCAGGCGCCTTCGGGGCGGGGAGAGCGCCTATTGCCGCCCGTCAGGCGGCGACATCGACAACAATACGCCCCCGCACCCCGCCTTGCAAAATGGTTCCTGCGAGATCCACAATCTCGGCCAGGGAAACCGTGCGCGTCATCTCCGCCAACTTGGCTTTCGGCAGGTCGCGGGCCAGCCGACTCCAGGCAGCCTCGCGCCGGTCCAGCGAACAAAGATTGGAATCGATACCGAGAATGTTGACGCCGCGCAGCAGGAACGGCACCACGGTAGTCGTGAACTGCGGCCCTCCCGCCAACCCGACCGAAGCACAGCTCGCTCGATAGCGCATCGCCGTCAGCAGGTTGGAAAGGACGGCACCGCCGACGTTGTCGATAGCGCCGGCCCAGCGTTCCGAGGCCAGCGGGCCTTTCGGTGCCGTGAGCAGTTCCTCGCGCGGCACGATGGCGGTTGCGCCCAAACCCTTGAGATAGTCGTGCGTATCGGCACGCCCGGTCGAGGCGGCGACGCGATGGCCGAGTTTAGCGAGCACGGCGGTCGCCACGCTGCCGACGCCGCCGGCCGCACCGGTGACCAATACCTCGCCTTCGGCCCCTGGCGTCAGGCCATGCTGCTCGAGCGCGACGATGGCCAGCATGGCGGTCAACCCCGCCGTGCCGATAGCCATGGCGTCCTTGAGGCTCAGTCCCTCGGGCAGCTTGACCAGCCATTCGGCCTTGACCCGCGCCTTGGTGGCGAGCCCGCCCCAGCGGATCTCGCCAACCCGCCAGCCGGTCAGGATCACCCGGTCGCCGGGGGTGAAACGCGGCGAGGCCGACTCGATGACGGTTCCGGAAAAATCGATGCCCGGTACATGCGGGTACTGGCGCACCAACCGGCCCTGGCCCTTAATGATCATCCCGTCCTTGTAGTTCAGCGTCGAATAGGCGACGGCGACGACGACGTCCCCTTCCGGCAGGCGGTCGTCGCCGAGCGCCTGGATCGACGGCGTGACCTTGCCGTCCGCCTCGTCGAGGACCAGGGCCTTGAAACCGGTTGCCGTCATGGTTTTCTCCGCTGCCGGGAAGCCTGTTGGTTATTGATAGTTTCCGGAACCGCGCTTGGCAACGCGCAGGGTTCCATCAAGGAGCTGCCGGCGGCTCCAGGTCGGTGGCGATCCCGGCGGCATAGCGAAACAGTGCCACGGCCCGGTTGATGGCCGACGCCCGCGGCAGCCCGAACGGCAACGTTCCGGAGAGGCGCGAGATGGCGTAGTAGCGATAGCGGCCGGGTACCTCCGCCTCGATCCAAAGGCGCGCCTGCTGACCGCCCACCGGAAATACCGTCATGCCGAGGAAGGTCTGCGGGGTGACGTTGACCTCGGCCAACTCCAGTTGCTGCCCGCTGCTGGCGATCAGCGACAGACGGTAAACGCCACCGCTATAGGGGTCGCTGGGCTTCTGCCAGACGAACAGCTCGCTCCCCGGCGTTAGCTGCTCCGGGGGGAAATCGCCCCGCCGCCGTTCGCGGTCAGGTCCCGACAGGGCCCAGGTTTCCGCGAACAGGGGCCGCCAGACTTGTCGGGTGGCCGACCAGTAGAGGATTCCGTTTTGCGCCGATATGGCGCCGAGGCGCCTTTGGATGGCTGCCATACCTTGGTCTTCCGCGAAGCGACCGGCCAGCGCAACGACGACAAGGCCGGCGCCGCCCGGCCAACCGAGACAGGCATCCGGCATCCACGCTTCACCCAATTCTTCGGCGAACCAGGCGCGGGCGACGGGCGGCTGCCCGGCCGGCGGATAGGCCGGCAGCGCCTCGCCGGCACAGGGCGGCTGGGGTCCGTCGGCGGCTTGGGCCATGGCGGCGAGCCAGCACCAAGCGGCAAGGGCGGCGGTGGTGCGCCCGAACATGGTTTCAGGCCGGACGCGGCGCGAGATCGAAGGCTTTGGCCAACAGCTCGTAAGAGCGCAGCCGCGCGGCGTAGGTAAAGGTGATCGTGACGATCACCAATTCCTCCACCCCATGCGCGGCGGCGATCGTCTCCAACTGCGCTTTCACCGACGCTGGGCCGCCGATGACCTGGCGGTTGCGGTAGCGGGCCAGGATGGCCTGCTCCCGCTCGTTGAACACATAGGCTACCGCTTCCTCGTCGCTGGGAAAGGATGGGATATCGGGACTGGTTTCCCGGCGCACCCGCCACAGAGCCCGGCTGGCCGCCAACCGTTCGGCCGCTTCGTCGGTCTCGGCGCAGATGACGAAGACGCCGACGCTGCCCTGCGGCTGGGGGTGGCGCGCCGAAGGGCGATAGCCGTTGCGGTAGGCATGCATGATCGCCTCCCCGCCGCCCCCGGCGATGAACTGGGCAAAGGAAAAGGGACAGCCGAAATAGGCCGCCAGCATGGCGCTCTGATCGCTCGACCCCAACAGCCAGACATCGGGCGCGGTATCGACGGCCGGCATGGCCGGCACCCCGTGAAACGGATGGCCTTCGGGCAGGCCGTCGTTCAGGTAATCGATCAGGTCGTTGACCTGATAGGGAAAGTTTTCCGTCCGGCGCATGCCGGCGCCGTGCGCCAGCGCCATGGCCGTGCGCTGATCGCTGCCCGGGGCCCGACCGATGCCCAGGTCGATGCGGCCCGGGTACAGCGCTTCGAGCACGCGAAACTGTTCGGCGACCTTGAGGCTGGCGTAATGGCTGAGCATGACGCCGCCCGAACCGACGCGGATGTCGCGGGTCGCCGCCGCCACGGCGCCGATCAGGATTTCCGGCGCTGTACCGGCGTAACCGCCCGAGGCGTGGTGTTCGGCCACCCAATAGCGGCGATAGCCCAGCCGGTCGCAGGCCTTGGCGAGCGCGACGGTCTCGGCCAACGCCTGGGCCGGCGTGCCGCCAACCCGGATGGGAGATTGGTCGAGGACGGATAAAGCGATCACGAAAAGCCTCCTCCCTCAGGACGCGAGCCGCCAGCGCAGCGTCTCGCCGGCCAGAAAAGGCTTTACCGCGCCGCCGCTTTCCGCCGGCACCAGGGACGGAACGGTCCAATCCTCGCGGACCAGGGTCGACGTTCCCCGATTGCGGGGCAGGCCATAGAAGTCGGGGCCGTTGAAGGACGCAAAAGCCTCCAGCTTGCCGAGCGCGCCTTCCTCTTCGAAGACCTGAGCGTAAAGCTCGATCGCTGCCGGTGCGTTGAAGATGCCGGCGCAGCCGCAATCGGCTTCCTTGTCGCCCACCCGATGCGGCGCCGTGTCAGTGCCAAGGAAAAATGCCGGATGGCCCGACGCGGCGGCCCGGCGCAACGCCAGGCGGTGGCGTTCCCGCTTGGCCACCGGCAGGCAATACATGTGCGGCCGCAGCCCACCGTGAAACAGGGCATTGCGATTGATCGTCAAATGATGCGGCGTGATGGTCGCCGCCAGTCGGTGGCCGCCGGCGGCCACGACAAAGTCGGCGGCCTCGGCCGTCGTGATATGTTCGAGCACCACCTTGAGCCCGGGAAAGTCGGCGAGCATCGGCGCCAGCACGCGTTCGATATACACCGCCTCCCGGTCGAAGATATCGACCGCCGCGTCGGTCACCTCGCCATGCAGCAACAGCGGCATGCCGATCGCTTCCATGCGGGCAAGCACCCGACGGACTTTGGCCAGGTCGGTCACCCCATGGGCCGAATTGGTGGTGGTATGCGCCGGATACAGCTTGACGGCCGCGAACACCCCTTCCTCGAAGCCACGCGCCACCTCCTCGGGGTCGGCGTCGTCGGTCAGGTAGCAGGTCATCAGCGGCGTGAACTTGGCGTCCTTGGGCAGCGCCGCCACGATGCGGGCACGATAGGCCAGGGCATCGGCGCGGGTCAGCACCGGTGGGGTCAGGTTGGGCATGACGATGGCCCGGGCGAAGCGTTTGGCGGTAAAGCCCACGACAGCGCGCAGCATCGGGCCATCGCGCAGATGGACGTGCCAATCGTCGGGACGGGCAATGACCAGCGTCGTGGAATCGTGCCGGACAGGGTTCATGATGCGTCGCTGCTTCCCTTCGAATGAGGCGGCATCGATCGGATCAAGCCGCCAATACCTCGAAGATGTCGCCGTTGGCGGGACGGCGCAAGATGTGATGCTGATGCCACAGGGCATAGAACAGCAACGTCCAGGCCGCCTGCCCCTGATGCTTACCGGTGGTGGCGAACAAGGCTTCCACCCGATCCGGCAAGCAGGCTTCGGCCACGCCGGGTTGTGCCGCGACCAACGGGCCCAGCCGGCGGCCGAGGCTGGCGATCCAGGTCGCCACGGGAACGGTAAAGCCGCGCTTGCGAGCAAAGGGCTTGGCCGCCGGCAATCCCGATTCCAGCCAGCGGCGCAGCAGCCATTTGCCGTGGCTGCGCCGTACCTTCAGCCGGTCGGGAAGCCGATAGGCGAATTTCGCCATCTCGATATCGAGAAAGGGTACCCGCCCTTCGACCCCATGGGCCATAAGGCAACGATCCACTTTGTTGAGCAGATCGTTGGGCAGCCAATCGGCGCAGTCCATCGCCTGGGCAAGCTGCAGAGGCGTACCGCCCCCTGCCCGCGCCTCGGCCTCGGCGGACACGATGCCGTCGCGCCAACCGGTCGCCGGCTCGCGCAGCAGGTTGAGTTCGTCGAAGGTGCCGCGCCTTCGCATGTCCCGCCCGCCGAAGATGCGTGGCCGGATATAGCTGCGGTAGCGGCCATAGCCGGCGAACAACTCGTCGCCGCCCTCGCCGGTCAGCACGACCTTAAAACCTTCGGCCCGCGCCCGTTCGGCCAGCAGGAACGTCGGCAGCGCCGCATAATCGGCCGTGGGATCGTCGAGCGCGGCAACGACAGCAGGAAGGCGGGTCACGAAATCGCTTTCGCGCACCGCCACGTCGTGATGCACGGCTCGGGTGGCCTGGGCGACGATGCGGGCGTGCTGGCGCTCATCTGGGCTTTGGGTGTCGGGAAAGCCGGCCGTGAAGGCATGCACCGGCCTGGGATTCAGCCGCGCCATCATCGCCAGCAGGATCGACGAATCGATGCCGCCCGACAGGAACATGGCATAGGGAACGTCCGAGCGTTGGTGCAGGCCGACCGTATCGTTGAGCTGCGAGTCGAGATCGATCAGCGCCCGCTCGTCGCGGATGGTCTCAACCCCGGCCTGGGGCAGGGCATGGCGACGGCGGCGTTCGACCACGCGGCCTCGTTCGACGACCAATGTCTCGCCCGGCAAAACGCGCTCGATCCCGGCATAGGCCGTATTGCGTCCCGTGGTGAACTGAAGCTGCAACAATTCCCGCCGGCAATCGGCGTTCAGAACCGGTTCGACCAACCCTGCGGCGACCAGGGCGGCCGGTTCGGAGGCAAAGGCGAAGCCTCGGCTGTTCTCCACGTAGTACAGCGGTTTGATGCCGAAGGGGTCGCGCGCCACGACCAGACGGTCTCGTTCCGGATCGTAAATGGCCAGCGCATACATGCCGCGCAGATGGTCGATGAAGTCCAAACCGTGGCGCAGATACAGGTGGAGCGGAGGTTCGCAATCCGACTGAGTTGTGAACGTCGTCCCGCGCAGCCGCTCACGCAGTTCGATGTAATTGTAGATCTCGCCGTTCGCCACGATGG
>CANITX010000086.1 GCA_947470575.1 Rhodospirillales bacterium | reverse complement strand
TTGGACCGCTCTAAAGGGGGCAGATCAGATAGCGATGACGATCCAGGGCGGTTCCGGACAACCGTCACGTTCGACGAACAAGGCGATGGCAAGACCGTGATTACATTGCGTCAGTTGCATCCAACCAAAGCGCAGCGCGATGCGGGTATCGGCTTCGGTGCCGTCGAATACGGTTACCAGACGCTCGAAAAGCTCGCGCGCCATGTCGCGGTATTGCGTGCTTAATTAAGTCGCGGGGACAGAGTATCTAACTAATCCGCAGCCGCCGGCTTCGTCCCGGCTTTTGCTTGGCCAGGGTGCGGCCCAGGCGGCGTTCGAGGCGCTTGACGAGGGCGGGCGCGCCGAGCGGCCGGCCAGTGCGTTCGCGGCCTGTCAGCCGTCGAACTGGCGGCGGCCGCGGTCGCGCAGCCACAGGCGCATCAGGTGGCGGTTCTGCTCGGTTGCCGGGCCGTTCTTGTATTCGGCGCGCTGGTGCAGGCCTTCCCGGTTGTTGATGATCTGGATCTGGCCGCGTTCCATCATGAACAGCGCCGACAGCTCTTTTTTGCGGATCACATCGCAGGCTGTATCCAGGGCGGCGCGGGCGGCGTTGTCCATGTCGACGCCGGCCAATTGGTAGCCGCTGGCGATCTTGTTGGGCGAGAAGCGGCTTTCCAGTTTTTCCCCGTCGAAGGCTATGGCCGGCGCCCAGGAGACCTTGGGATCGCCCTTGGGCTCGATGCCCTGGCGGTGGTGGTAGAAGGGCTTGAACAAGCGGTCGAGCAGTTCCGGCGCTTCGTCGGCCATGGCGTTGTATAGGTTGTACAGGGTGGCGTATTCGCTGGCCCCTCCTTCCGCCGCGCCGTGGATGCACATCAGCGCGGTATAGTCGTTGACCAGCCGGCTGGCCGAGTTGTCGGTGTGATAAAACAGGGTCTTGGTCGCCGGGGTGTTCGCGTAGTCCGCTCCGGCGTTGCCGTTATCGACGATGTCGCGAAAGATCGTGCCCCAGGATTCCTGGGCGACGGGGCGCGACAGCAGACTCGCCAGCAGCCAGTAGACGGCGCGGGTCTCCTCCACCTCCCAGTCGTCGAGGGGCAGGCGGTCGATCAGCGCGAATCCGATCCCGTCGCGCAGCTTGGCCTTCACCTCGGACATCATGGCGCGGCTGGCGTCCATGTCGAATTCGGCGGGGTCGAGGAGGTTCACCGGCATCGGCTGGCGGCGCAGATCGGCAACCACGGCCTTTAACTCACCGCGAACCTCGGCGGTCACCGGCACGGTCCAGTCGGTGGGCGACAGATCGGCCCGGCGCCACACCTTGGCGTTGGCAAAGGCGGTGGCGGGGCGCGGGGCGGACGGACCAGCGGTGAGATCGAGGGCCTGGGCTTTGGCGGTCATCAACGGACTCCTCCTGCGGGCCACGAAGTCGCGGCCCTCCCTGACGATGCGCGTTCGCGATTACGACGTTTCCATGGCTGAAACTTGCCGTCACCATAGATAGTGCTCGAAATCGCGGCAACAACTCCCGTTTGGGCGACGTGAATTGCGGGGATGGCGCTAACGCATCGACGCGAGGCTTCGCGCGGTCGCCCGAGGCTTCGGTGACGGTCCTGGTGACGATGGCATAGGCGCCGGGAATCCCGACGGGGCCTATCGGTGCGGCGCGAAAATTACAGGGACATCATGCTCTGAATTGGAAATTGTTCAGATCGCTTTGCGAGGGTGATCCCCTCAGGCCCCGACATCGAGCGTCACGACGACGGTGCCGCCGGCCTCCAGCTTTTCCCGTTTCCGCACCTCCGCCTTGACGGGCAGCAGGTAGGAGCCGGACTTGCCGTCGGGGAAAACGGAGGTTTGCCAGGCGGTGTCGCCGATGGCGGCCGTGACGCGCACCGAACCCCAGCCGCGACGCTTGCCGGCGAAAAACTTTATCCGGGCGGCGGCTTCCTGCGGCAGGGTGAGGAAATACCAGGCCGCCTTGCCGGGATAGATCCACAGCTCCGCCGTGAAGGCGAAGCGTTGGAGAGGCTCCGGCATCGCATTCAATCCCTGTCCGCGCGGGGCTTCGGTCCCGGCTTTTGCTTGGCCAGGGTTCTGCCCAGGCGGCGTTCCAGGCGCTTGACGAAGGCGGGCGCGCCGAGCGGCCGGCCGGTGCGTTCGCCGGCGCGGATGGCTTCGGCTTCGGCCTGGCTAAGGCCCTGGCGGAGGAAGGCCGACCAGTCAGGCTCCAGAGCGTGCAGCGGCGCCGTTTTGACCAGTTCGTCGTCGCGCCCGGCGAGATGGGCCTTGGCGCTCGACCAGCGCCAGTCGCGAGCCCGGCGCGCCAGGCGGGCGCGGACCGGGTTGAGTTCGACATAGCGGGTGCAGGCCAAAAGGTGGGGTTCGTCCACGGGGAAGGAGGCGAAGCGGCCTTGCCACAGATAGCCGCGCCAGCCTTCGCGCAGATTGACGTGGCGGGTATAGCGCCGGTGGGTCTCGCCCAAGGCGGCGCGCAGGCCGTCGGGGTCGGAGGGCACCAGGATGAGGTGGACGTGGTTGGGCATCAGGCAATAGGCCCAGACCGCCACCCCGGCGGCGCGGCAGCCTTCGGCCAGCAACTCGCGATAGGCGGCGTAATCGTCGTCGTTGAAGAACACCGGCTGACGGCGGTTGCCCCGCTGCGTCACGTGATGGGGCACACCGGGTGCCACGACTCTTGCCAAACGCGCCATGGGGGCGAGGATAGGGGGGCGGGGGCGGTGGCGTCAATTCGGTATGATGTCCCCGTAATCAGGTTATGTCCCTGTCATCATGTTCCCGTCATCATATTGTCGCCGCAATGGCATGCCTATTCTTCCGCCATCGTGCCACGCATCGGGTTGTCGAGCGTTACGTACGATCGATACAAATTCGCCAACATGGCGGGTTTCGCGCCTTTGGAGGAACCGCCGATGTTCGAGACCGTGTTCTACTACGCTATTCTGTCGTTCGAAGCGCTGGTCGGCGTGGTCGGTATCCGGCTCTACGAAGAGCCGTCCTATCGGGTCGTCGAGAGCCTGCCGGGCGGGGTCGAGATCCGGCATTACGCGCCGCGCGTGGCCGCCGAGATCACGTTGCCGCTTGGCGGCGCCGAGCCGGCCAGCGACACGGCGTTCCGCGCCTTGTTCGGCTACATCGCCGGCGCCAACCGGAAGGCGGCGGGCGCCGAGGGGGACGGCGGCGAGAAAATCGCCATGACGACTCCGGTCGAGGTGCGCGGCGGCGAGCGGGTGGCGATGACGACTCCCGTGCAAGCGGAGTCCCGGCGAGCGGATTCCGGCGCCGGTGGGATGCGCATGCAGTTCTTCCTACCCGCGCGCTATGGGGTGGACACGGCGCCCCGGCCGACCGATCCGCGCGTGCGCATCGTCGCCGTGCCGGCGCAATCGATCGCAGCCTTGCGCTTTTCCGGACGGGTCGGCGCTGCGATGCCGGCGGAACGGGTGACGGCATTGTTGGAAGCCTTGAAGGCATTGAGCCTGCGCCCGGCGGGCGAGCCGGTCCTGCTGACCTACGACGCGCCGTTCACCATACCGTTCTTGCGGCGTAACGAGATCGCGGTCGTCGTCGAGAGGCGCTGAGCGGCGCGTCCCGGCGATTGGATATTGCGCGGAATGCGCCCTGATTCCCTGGCCTCACGGACGGCGCATTGCCCTCACGAGCGCCGCCGTTCCAGATAGGCAACCAGTTCGGCGACGGCGTGGGTCAGCAGATCGAATTTGGTTTCGGTGGCCTGCAGGCGTTGCTTGAGGGCTTGCTGTTGCTCGACCTGTTCGGCCATCTGTTCTTGCACGTGTTCGGGCAATACCTGTTCGGGCGGCGCCTGCTCCGGCGGAGGGAGTTCAGGTGCCGGGGGTTCCGGAGCGGGCGGCGGCAGGGTGAGCCGTTCCATCAGCAGGTCGAGTTGTCCCTGCATCTGCTGGCGCAGCACCTGTTCGCGTTCCAGCATCTGAATCAGGCTGTCGACGCGGTGGTTGAGCTGTTCGTTTTCCCGGCGCAGGCGGTCGATCACCCGGCCGGCGAAATGGCTGCCGGCGGCTCCGGCTTGTCCGGTTTGTTCGGCGACCTGAACGGTCGGCTGTTCCGGTTGTTCGATCTTCGCCTCCGCCCCAGATGGCCACGCGGATTCCAGGGGACCCTTCAGCTTAGAACAAACGGCAGGCGCCTGGCGATGGCCCGGTCATCGCCGGGTGCGGGCGGCTGGCAAGCCGCCGATGTCACCGCGGCCGGTCGCCCTTGACGATGATCTTGTAGAGCAGGCGGTGCTGGGCGGGGTCGTAGTCGAAATTGGCGCGATGCATGGCCGAGCGATTGTCCCAGATCAGCATATCGCCCAGGCGCCACGGATGCGTATAGGTGAACTCGGGCCGGACCGTGCGTTCGACCAGTTCGTCGAGCAGCTCCTGGCTTTCTTCCGGACCCAGGCCGACGATATTTTCCGTCTTCGACGGATGGAAGTAGATCGACTTGGCGCCGGTATCGGGATTGGTCGGCACCAGCGGATGAACGACCGGCTCGCGGCCCGAGTCCTGTTGCCATTTCAGGCGGTCGCCATCGAAGACCTTGGCGGCGCTGCCGACGATGACGTTGACCGTTTGCATGCCGTCGATGCGCTGCTTGACGTCGTCGGGCAGGGCGGCGTAGCCGGCGCGGGCGTTGGCGATACTGGTGCCGCCGCCGGAATCGGGCAGCGAGATGGCATAGAGCGAGGTGAACTTGGGCGGCACCGGCTGATTGGTGTGATCGCAATGCCAAGTGGCGCCGTTGTAGATGCGCTTGCCGTCCTTGGTTCGTTTCAGGCTGTCGACGTGGCTGACCAGCGGCACTTCGGCCAGCTTCTTTTTCTCCATCTCGTTGGCCATCGGCTCGCCGAACAGCGCGGCGGCGTCGAGAAACTGCTGGGTGGTGAAATGCTGATCGCGGATGACCAGGGCGACGTTGTCGACCAGGGCGCGATACAGCTCGCGCCGGGTGGCCTCGTCGACCGGTCGGGTGAGGTCGATGCCGGTGACCTCGGCGCCGATGTGTTCCTTGATCTTGGCGATCCGCAGGGTCTGGGCCATCGGCAGGGTCATCGTCGGCATGGTCGGGGCTCCTTGGGTTGATCGGGCGGGCCTGACGCCAGCGCTGTCCCGGCGGGTGCCGACCATTCTATACCAGGAAACATCTGTTCCGCAGCAGCGGCCGTGACGGTCGAACCGGTAACCGAATCAGACTTCCGCCCGCCAGCTTCCGGACTTGCCGCCGTCCTTTTGCAGCAGGCGGATATCGGCGATGCGCATGGCGCGGTCGGCGGACTTGCACATGTCGTAGACGGTCAGCGCGGCGACGGCGACGGCGCTTAGCGCTTCCATCTCGACGCCGGTGCGGCCCGAGGTGCGGCAGGTGGCCAGGATGTCGACGGCGTTGCGGGTGGGATCGCAGGTCAGCGTCACCTCGACGGCAGTCAGGGCCACGGGGTGGCACAACGGGATCAGGTCGGGCGTGCGCTTGGCGCCCATGATGCCGGCCAACTGGGCGACGGCGAGCACGTCGCCTTTCTTGACTCCGCCGGCCTGGATCAGAGCCATGGTGGCGGGGCTCATCAGCACCGCGCCGGCGGCGACGGCGACGCGGTCGGTTTCGGCCTTGGCGCCGACATCGACCATGCGGGCATTGCCTTGGGCGTCGAAGTGGGTGAGTTCGCTCATCGGGCCGGTTTCAGACCGCGACGGGCTGGGCAGCGGCCGGGGGCGGGGTCAGCAGGGCGCGGGTGGCGGCGGCGACGTCGGACTGGCGCATCAGCGACTCACCGATCAAGAAGCAATGGGCGCCGGCGCGGGCCATGCGGTCGAGATCGGCGCGGCTTTCGAGACCGCTTTCGCAGACCAGGAGGCGGTCGGGGGGCGCCAGCGCCGCCAGCCGTTCGGTAACGGCGAGGTCGACGGTCAGGGTCTTCAGGTTGCGGTTGTTGATGCCGAGCAGCGGGCTCTTGAGCTTCAGGGCCCGTTCCAGCTCGGCTTCGTCATGGACTTCAACGAGCACGTCCATGCCGAGATCGAGGGCGACGGCTTCCAGGTCGGCGGCCTGGGCGTCCTCCAACGCGGCGACAATGAGCAGTATGCAATCGGCGCCCAGCGCCCGGGATTCGAGGATCTGATAGGGATCGATCATGAAATCCTTGCGCAGCACCGGCAGGTCGCAGGCGGCGCGGGCGGCGACCAGGAAGGCGTCATCGCCTTGAAAGTAGGGCACGTCGGTGAGCACCGACAGGCAGGCGGCGCCGCCAGCGGCATAGGCGCGGGCCAGGGCCGGGGGATCGAAGTCGGCGCGGATCAGGCCTTTCGAGGGCGAGGCCTTCTTGATTTCGGCGATCAGCCCATAACCGCCAGGGGTGGCTGTCCCTGGGGCGGCGTTCTGCATGGCCGCGTGCAAGTGATTGCGAAAACCGCGAACCGGCGCGGCCTGACGGGCGGCGCCGACCACCGAGGCGACCGACCAGCGGGCGCGGCAGGCTTCGACGTGACGGCGCTTGTCGGCGACGATGCGCTGCAGCACGTCGTTCATGGCATCAGGCCCCACCGGCAAGGGGACCGTTGGTGATTTTCACCAACTTGTCCAGGGCGTCGGCGGCTTGGCCGTCGTCGATGGACTGGGCGGCCAGGATGACGCCGGCGGCCAGCTTGTTGACCTTGCCGGCGACGAGCAGGGCGCCGGCGGCGTTGAACAGGACGATGTCGCGGTAGGGCCCGGGGGTGCCGGCGAGCAAGGCACGCAGGGCGGCGGCATTTTCCTCGGGCGAGCCGCCCTTGAGATCGTCCGCTTCGACACGGGGCAGGCCGGCGTCCTCGGGGGCAACCTCGAAGGTGCGCACCTTGCCGTCCTTGAGGGCGGCGACATAGGAGGGACCGGTGGTGGTCAGTTCGTCCAGGCCGTCGGAGCCGTGAACCACCCAGGCGGCCTGGCAGCCGACGTTGCCCAGCACTTTGGCCATGGGGGCGATCCAATCGCGGGAGAAGGCGCCGGTAAACTGGCGCTTGACGCCGGCCGGGTTGGACAGCGGCCCCAACAGGTTGAAGATGGTGCGCACCCCCAGTTCGACGCGCACCGGCCCGACGTGGCGCATGGCGGTGTGGTGGCGAGGCGCCATCAGAAAGCCAATGCCGGCCTCCCAAATCGCCTTGCGGACCAGGGACATGTCGGCTTCTAGATTGACGCCGAGGGCGGTTAGCACGTCGGCGGCGCCGGATTTCGACGATACCGCCCGATTGCCGTGCTTGGCGACCGGTACGCCGCAGCCGGCGACGACCAGGGCGGCGGCGGTGGAGATGTTGTAGGTGCCGGCCGCATCGCCACCGGTGCCGACCACGTCGATGGCGCCGGGCGGGGCTTCGACGTGCAGGGCCTTCCGGCGCATGATGCGCACCGCGCCGGTGATCTCGTCGACGGTCTCGCCGCGCACCCGCAGTCCCATCAGGAAAGCGCCGATCTGGGCGTGGGTCGCCTCGCCGGACATGATGATGTCGAAGGCGCGTTCGGCTTCGTCGGCGTCCAGTGTTGCGCCGGTCGCTACCTTGGCCAGGATCGCCCGCATCGGTTCCCTCGTGGATGTCTCAGTGTCAGGCCGCCGCCCGGGCTTGGGTGGCGATGGTCAGGAAATTGCGCAACAGGTCGTGGCCATGCTCGGTGGCGATGCTTTCCGGGTGAAACTGCACGCCGTGGATTGGCAGCGCGTTATGGGCAATGCCCTGGATGACGCCGTCTTCGCTGCGCGCCGTCACCCGCAGGAGGTTGGGCAGGGAGGCGGGATCGATGGTCAGGGAATGATAGCGTGTGGCGGCGAAGGGACTGGGCAGGCCTTCGAACAGGCCGGTGCCGTCGTGTTCGATGCGGCTCAGCTTGCCGTGCATGGGGGCCGGGGCGCGGACGATGCGCCCGCCGAAGACCTGGCCGATGCACTGATGACCGAGGCAGACGCCCAGCACCGGAACGCGGCCGGCGGCCTTGGTCACCAGTTCGAGGCAGATGCCGGCGCGGTCGGGATCGCAGGGGCCCGGCGAGATGACGATGCCCTGGGGCCGGAGCGCCAGCGCGGCATCGGCGGTGAGGGCATCGTTGCGGCGCACCTCGACCTCAGCCCCAAGCTCCCCCATGTAGTGGAGCAGGTTGTAGGTGAAGCTGTCGTAATTGTCGATAAGGAGAAACATTTCAGTAAAGTAAGCAACATTCTGCATGTGAAGAATCATCTGCCCCGCGGCGCGGACGGCAGACGGTTTCAGAATGGGCCGGGCACGCTGGGGCGTCAAGGCCGAGGGCCGGTTTGGAACCAGCCCTCGGCATCTTGGCTTATGACTTTGCCGTGGCGCGGCGGGGGCTTACTTCCAGGCGGGAAGTTTTTCCAAAGCTTCCGGCGAGATGGTGGCGTCGAGGTAGCCCTTGCCGGGGTTGATGTTTTCGAGCGGCAGGGCGACTTGGTGTTCGAAGTAGCCGAAGAAACCGCCGAAGCGCGCCACGATGGCGACGGGATTGCCGGCGGGATCGGCGAGAACCTGAGATGCCGTGGCCAGCCGGCGCGTGCCGTAAAGAAGATCCTGGCCGATAATCTGGCCGACCGTCATGGACAGCTTAGGAACCTGCTTGGCCTTATCCTGGATCACCACGTAGTTGCCGGCGGGCGCCGTGGTTTGGGCCTGTACCTGAGCGCCGGGCAGGATCGCACTTGCCAGGGCGAGAAGGATCGCGACAGCGAGCGCCTGTAGGTTACGGCTCGCGCAACCGCCGCCGAGGCGGCTTTGGAAAAGCATCGTCATCTGACCTCCCGAATGAATCGCAGCGGATTGATCCCGCTTCGCAACATGAAACATGCGCAAACGTGTGACAACCACCGAAGGCACATTGTCGGAACCCGCATGGCATATGGGCATCCATCGGCGAAGGCAATAGACATTGTTCGCAAGCGTCCGGTTTCGACCGCCGCGGTTCAACAGGACGGTCTCGCCGTTCCGCGCCGATCTGCCAGCAGGGCGCGACCGCGTGCGGTGGCGAACACCAGGGTCTGTCCTTCGGCACCGGGGCAACGGGCGATCAACCCGTTGTCGAGGGCATCTTCCCAGACGGTCAGGCGTGGACAGGAGGTGCGCCAAGCTTCCATGACCTCGTCGTACGGGCGCGGGGAACGGTCGACCCACTCGATGAGGTCGCAGACGAGCGAAGGGTTTTCAACGTGCATTTGGCGCGTGTTCTCGTTCGACGGAGGTACGTCCAAGTATGGGACATTCTAATACGTTGGCGCCTTGGGCAGCCAGGGGAGTCCGGGGGAGGCCCTGGCGACATAAGGGATAGTGCGAACTATTCATAAAAAGAGATTGCTGTTAACGACCATATTGGCTCGAGAAAGCTTGGCGGTGCGGGGGTCCACGTCGCTGTCCGTTGCGGTTTTGTTCGGATCAGGAGATTGCGATGAGTGAAGGCAAGGCGGAAGCGCGGAAGTTCCGCCGGGTGCCATTCAAGGCGCCGGCCGTGATCGTGACGCCCGAGGGCCGATGGACTACCCGGGTGCTGGATATTTCTCTGAAGGGCGTTTTACTTGAACAACCGGAGGGCTGGTCCGGGACCTTGGGAGTCGGCGAATGCCAAATCGATCTGCCGCTCGACGAGAAGCTAAGCATCCAGCTCATCGGCCGGATCGCCCATCGCAATAGCCGCTACATGGGCTTCGAATGGACGGACATCGATACCAACAGCCTCAACCATCTGCGACGCTTGCTCGAGCTTAACCTGGGCGACTCCGGGGAGGTTGTCCGGGAATTGTCGGAGCTACGCGGTTCCGAATGACGGGCGGCGCATCGGGCCGGCCGGCCGGCCATACCGACCTGCCGGCGTTTCCGACGCTCAGGCGGCCGTACCGCGCCAAACCGTGAGAGCAAACAGCGCCATTGCCAAAATCGTCGCCAACGAGCCGACGGCCGCCAATGGCTCGCCCATGGCATGGCCGGAGTGGGCAAGGGCGACGCCAGGGATCATGACAACCAGAGCAGCCTGGGCGAGCCAGAAATGGATGCGCGGCAAGGTGCCGTCGGCCGCCTTAGGGCATAGGCGATAGATCGCGCCGTAGAGGGCCATTGAAGCCCAGCCGAGCAGTAACAGATGGGCATGCGCCGGATAGGTGCCGTGATCCTCACTGATGGCCATGTAGATGCCCCAGGACATGCCGATCAGCGCGTAGAGCACGGCGGCGCGAAAGTAACGATTGGCGAAAGACTCGTTCATAGGGGTCCTCTATGAGTCAGTTTGAAGGTTGCAATCCTGCGGTATAGTCCACCATAAAAACATGTGTATGCTTTCCATATGACCACGTGGCTCTCGCCGGCAAGCCTGCACTTGATCTTCCCGTGCTAGGAAGGTTTATCCCAATCTTCCCGTGAATTGGAAAGCTAGCCGGCGCGGCCGGTCGAAAGAGGCCGAGTATGGATCGCCACGACCACAGTCAGCACCAAGGGGGCGGAACCTGCTGCGGCGGTACCGGCGGCGTTGCACCGGCGACCGTCAAGGACCCAGTCTGTGGCATGACGGTCGATCCGGCCAAGACACCGCATCACCACGCGCACGCGGGCATCACCTACCATTTCTGCGGGGCGCGCTGCCGCGAACGGTTCGCCGCCGATCCGCAGGCCTTCCTCGGCGCGCGCCCGGTACCGGCCAAACCGGGGGGACGCTACACTTGTCCCATGCATCCGGAGATCGTGCAGGAGGGGCCGGGGAGCTGCCCGAAATGCGGCATGGCGTTGGAGCCGATGGATGTGGCGGCGGAGGCGGGACCGAATCCGGAACTCGCCGACATGAAGCGCCGTTTCATCATCGGCGCTTTATTGACCGTGCCGCTGGTCATCGTCGCCATGGGGCGGCACCTGCTGGGCTTTGGACATTGGCTGCCGGCGGGAGCATGGAACGGCATCGAGCTGGGCTTGGCGACGCCAGTCGTGGCCTGGGGCGGCGCGGTGTTTTTCCGGCGCGGCTGGGCATCGATCATCAGCCGTCACCTCAATATGTTCACACTGATCGCGCTCGGCACCGGGGCGGCCTATGCCTACAGCGTGGCAGCGACGCTGGCACCGGGGCTGTTTCCGGCGGCGATGCGCGACGCTCACGGCGCCATCGGGGTGTATTTCGAGGCGGCGGCCGTCATCGTCGTCCTGGTACTGCTGGGGCAGGTGCTGGAGCTGCGCGCCCGCGAACGGACCGGCACGGCGCTACGCGCACTCCTCGATCTGGCGCCGGGGACCGCGCATAGGGTCGACGCGGTGGGCAACGACGTCGAGATTCCGTTGGCCGATGTCGTCGTCGGCATGCAACTGCGGGTGCGACCCGGCGCACGGGTGCCGGTCGACGGCTCGGTTGGGGAAGGGCGCAGCGCCATCGACGAATCGATGGTCACCGGCGAGTCGATCCCGGTGGAGAAAGGGCCGGGCGACAAGGTCATCGGCGGTACGCTTAACGGCAATGGCAGCTTTGTCATGGCCGCGGAAAAAGTCGGCGCGGAGACCATGCTGGCGCGCATCGTCGCCATGGTCGCCGAGGCGCAACGCACGCGGGCGCCGATCCAGGGTGTGGCCGACCGTGTCGCGGGCCTGTTCGTGCCGGCGGTGGCGGTGGTGGCGGCGGTGGCCTTCGCCGTGTGGCTGACGGTCGGTCCGGAGCCGGCGCTGGCCCATGCGCTGATCGCCGCCGTCTCGGTGCTGATCATCGCCTGCCCGTGCGCACTCGGCCTGGCGACGCCTGTCTCGATCATGGTCGGCACCGGACGGGGGGCGCAGGCCGGCGTGCTGATCCGCAGCGCCGAGGCGCTGGAACGATTCGAGAAGGTCGACACCCTTATCGTCGACAAGACCGGAACGCTGACCGAAGGACGGCCGAAGGTGATTGCCGTCGAAACCTTCGATGGCGACGCGGATACCCTGTTGGCGGTGGCCGCCGCGTTGGAACGAGGCAGCGAACATCCGCTGGCCGCAGCCATCGTTGGGGTGGCGCTGGAGAAAGGGCTTACCCTTGCGCCAGCGACCGACTTCGTCTCGCGCACCGGCAAGGGCGTGACCGGCACCGTCGGCGGCCACGCGGTGGCGCTCGGCAATGCAGCCTTGATGGCTGATCTTGGCATCGACACGGCAGGGCTCGACGCACGTGCCGAGGCTTTGCGCCAGGAAGGCGCCACTGCGATGTTCGTTGCCATCGACGGCCATGCGGCGGGGCTCGTCGCCGTGGCCGATCCGATCAAGACATCGGCGGCGGGGGCCATTGCCGAACTCAAGGCCGCCGGGCTGCGCATCGTCATGCTGACCGGCGACAACCGGACGACGGCCGAGGCGGTGGCGCGACGGCTTGGCATCGACCTGGTGGAGGCGGAGGTACTGCCGGCGGACAAGGCGGCGACGGTGCTCCGGTTGCGCGCCGAGGGTCGCGTCGTCGGCATGGCGGGCGACGGTGTCAACGATGCCCCGGCGTTGGCCGCCGCCGATGTCGGCATCGCCATGGGTACGGGCACCGACGTCGCCATGCAGAGCGCCGGCATCGTGCTGGTCAAAGGCGACTTGATGGGGATCGTGCGGGCCCGCAGGCTGAGCCGCGCGACGATGCGCAACATCCGCCAGAACCTGTTCTTCGCCTTCGTCTATAACGGCCTGGGTGTACCGGTGGCGGCCGGTGTGCTTTATCCGTGGCTGGGGCTGCTGCTCAGCCCGATGATCGCGGCGGCGGCGATGAGCTTGAGTTCCGTATCGGTGATCGGCAATGCACTCAGGCTGCGTCGCGTCACCCTAAGCGATGTCCGCTAACGAGGTCTGCTTCATCGCGGACTTCGACGGTCTGGCCAATAGGCTTCCGGCCATGCTGGCTAGGAAACAGGAAATCCGCGGGCGGCGATTGCATGTTGTGTGGGTGGCGGTTGAGTGCGATTCCCCCGCAGTTCAGACCCGCCGACGCGCGAGAACTTTCGACCAAGCAATAGTGATGAAACGCACAGCGTAGTTTCCAGTATTGAAGTAGTATAACCCGAAATGAAGGGGACGACTGTCTTGTTCCCGGGTTCTTTTTCAAATCTACGGCGTTTCCGCCAACAGACAGCGTTCTAATATTAAACTTTATTTTGGGTTGAGATGGAAAGGATATGAAATATTTAGTGTAAGTGGAGGCAGCACCTTGACTGGTGACAGCAGGCAGTTATCCATCGAACGCTTCATACAAGAAGAAAGAGATGCCCGGCAGCGCCGTATTTTTCTGCGAGAACAAGCAGAAAATAACCTCCGATTATCAGAACAAAAAAAGCTTTTTTTCCGATCTTGTTACATGTCGGTGATGTGGCTTTTCCTGATTAGTTTTGGTT
>CANITX010000085.1 GCA_947470575.1 Rhodospirillales bacterium | reverse complement strand
GCGATCAATTCGTTGGTTGCCAATGCCGGCCGGTTCATCGGACCGGCGATTGCCGGCTTGGTCATCGTGCAGTGGGGAGTCGGGCCGGCATTTGCCCTCTGCACGTTTTTCTTCGGCTTCCCGGCGCTCACCCTGTTTTTGGTCAAGGCCCCCAAGGAAGACATCAAGCCGACCGGCAACCGCATCCTGACCGATATTGTCGAAGGCATTGCCTATACCTTCCGCCACCCCGGCATCGGCCCGCTGATGGCATCGCTGATCGTCACCTCGACGCTCGGCAAAGCCATCATTGCGATGTTTCCCGCCTTCTCGTCCGTGATTTTCCATCGCGGCGCCGACGGTGTGGCCTGGCTGACCGGCATAGTCGGTGGCGGGGCGGTTATCGGTGGCCTCTACATGGCTCGGCGTGCCGGCGTCAAAGGCCTGACGCGGATCTTCATCCTCAACGTCGCCCTGATTGGTGGCTGTATGGCGGCCTTCGCGGCCACCGATATCTTTTGGCTGGCCATCGCCATCGCGGCGATCCTGGGCGCCGCCCTGATCATCAACGGCATTTCGGCGCAGACCCTGATTCAAAATACCGTGGAAGTTCAGATGCGCGGCCGGGTCGCCAGTCTTTATGTCATGGTGCAACGAGGCGGACAGTCGCTGGGGGGCCTCATCCTGGGCATCGGCGCCGACCTGATCGGACTGCGCTGGTCGGCCATCGGCGCCGGTGCGGTGTGCCTCGGCTTCTGGCTGTGGTCGCTCAAGCGCTCCAGGTCCATGTCCACCACGCTGGAACGCTGACCCGGCCGCCAGATCCCCGACATCGCGCTTTAGGCATTACGCCTGGGTAGGCTTTGCCATATGATGCGCCCTCACGTTCCCGCAGCCGAGTCGGCTGCCCTGTCTGCATATCGCATTTTTCAATGATCGGAAAAGGGTGTCGCACCCTTATGGGCCCTAAATTGCGGGCTCCGTCCAGCCAACCCATTCACACGAGTGAGAAGCCCTCGTCCCATGCCCGAAGCCGGCTTTTCCCATATATTTCAAACGCTAAAGCATCGGGATTTTCGTATTTTCATAACGGGCCAGACTCTGAGCCAGACCGGTGTCTGGATGCAGCGTGTCATCGTCGGCTGGTATACTTGGGAATTGACCCATTCGGCCACGTGGTTGGGCTTGATCAGCTTGGCCGACCTTTTTCCGGCTCTGTTCATCGGATCGCTGTTCGGCGCGGTAGCGGATCGCGTCGATCGGCTGACCATCATCCGGCTAACGCAGATCGGCTGCGCCGCGACGGCCACCGCCCTCTGTCTTATGGTGGTCTACGGCTGGAGCAGCATAGAGCTGCTTTTCTTCCTGACGGTCACCTTCAGCACCTGCGTCTCGATGAACCTGCCGGCAAGACTCGCCATCGTGCCGAACCTGGTCGGCAAGGACAATCTGCACTCGGCCGTTGCTATTAATTCCGTGGTTTCCAACGCAGGACGCTTCCTGGGGCCGGCCATCGCCGGAATGTCCATTGTGCAATGGGGCGTCGGACCCGCGTTCGCAATCTGCGCCGCCTGCTTCGGCGTACCGGCCTGCACCTTGATGCTCATTAACCCACCAGCCGACGAATCCAAGCCGACCGGCAAACGCATCCTGACCGATGTCGCCGACGGCCTGGTCTATACCTTCCGCCATCCTGGCATCGGTCCGCTGATGGCTTCGCTGATCGTCACCTCGATCCTCGGCAAAGCCATCATCGTCATGTTTCCGGCATTTTCGTCGGTAATCTTCGAACGCGGTGCCGACGGGGTAGCCTGGCTGACGGGAATCACCGGCGCCGGCGCCATTCTGGGCGGCCTTTTCATAGCGCGGCGCGGTGGCGTTAAAGGCCTCACCCGCATCTTCATCCTCAACATTGCGTTGATCGGCGTCAGTCTTACGGCCTTCGCGGCAACCGGTAATTTCTGGATCGCTATCGGCATAGCAACCATCCTGGGCGCATCGCAGATGATCAACGGGGTGTCCGCCCAAACCCTGATTCAGAACGCGGTAGACGGTCAAATGCGCGGCCGGGTCGCCAGCCTTTACGTCATTATCCAAAGAGGCGGCCAATCGCTGGGCGGATTCATCCTTGGCGTCGCGGCCGATCTGGTTGGATTGCGCTGGTCAGTAATCTGCGCCGGCATCGTCTGCTTGGGTTTCTGGCTCTGGTCGCTGCGCCGAAAAAATTCCATGGCCAGTATCCTGGAGCGTTGAGGCGGCCATAGACCCCTGGCCGCCTTGTCGCTTTTTCCATTACTCCCGGAAAGGCTTTGCCATATGATGCGGCCGCGCACCCACGCGGTCGAGTCGGCCGCCTGTTCAGCACATCGGCATTTTCTCCGGTCGGGTAGGACGGTAAGTCCTCGCGGGGCTCGGACTTCGAGCATCCTCCGGCCAAACCGTCCGCATAGGAAGGGACCGCTCGCATCCCATGTCCAACGCCGGCTTTACCCATATCGTTCAAGCTCTCAAGCACCGGGACTTCCGTGTCTTCATGACCGGGCACCTGCTCAGCCAGACCGGCATGTGGATGTTTCGCATCGCCACGGGGTGGGTGACTTGGGAACTCACCCATTCGGAGACCTGGCTCGGACTGATGGGGGCGGCGGACCTATCGTCATCCTTGCTGATCGGGCCGCTCACCGGAGCACTGGCCGACCGCGTCAACCGCCTGGCCATCATCCGCCTCACCCAGATCGGCACGGCTTTTTTCGCTTTCCTGACCTTCTTGACGGTTTACAGCGGCTGGGCCACTCCGGGTTTGCTATTTGTCTTGGTGATGCTGTTCGGTATCTGCATCTCGACCAACCTTCCGGCCCGCATGGCCATCGTTCCCAACCTCATCGGACCCGAGAATTTGCATGCCGGCGTCGCCATCAACTCCCTGGTATCGAACGCCGGACGGTTCATGGGACCGGCGATCGGCGGATTTCTGATCTACCAATGGGGCGTAAGCGCCGCCTTCGGCTGCTGCGCCCTGTTCTTCGGCATGCCTGCCCTCACCCTTTGGCTGATCCGCGCGCCCAGGGACGAAATCAAGAAGTCCGGCAAACGTCTGATGGGCGATGCCGTCGACGGCATTGCCTATACGGCGCGCCACGTCGGCATCGGCCCCGTGATGGCATCCCTGATCGTCACCGCTGTGTTCGGTAAGACCATCGTCTATCTGTTTCCAGCCTTCGCATCGGATGTGTTCAATCGCGGTGCCGATGCTTTGGCTTGGTTAACCGGGACGGTTGGCGCCGGTGCCGTCCTGGGTGGCGTCTTCATGGCCCGTCGTCCCGGCATTCAGGGATTGACCCGCATCTTTCTCATCAGCATGGCCATGGTTGGCGCGGGAATGACAGCCTTCGCCGGCAATACCGAATTCTGGATTGCGGTGCCAATCGCCGCCGTCATCGGTGGCAGCCTGCTGATCAATGGCGTATCGGCCCAGACGCTGATTCAGCACTCGGTCGAAGGTGCCATGCGCGGGCGGGTCAACAGCCTTTACGTCATGATTCAACGCGGCGGCCAATCGCTCGGGTCGCTGATCCTGGGTGTGTCGGCCGATCTGTTCGGCCTGCGCTGGTCGGTGGCCGGCGGCGGCGTCCTCTGCCTGGTGTTCTGGCTGTGGTCGCTCCGGCGAGCGAAAACGATAACCGCAACGCTGGAAGGCTGAGATAAGGCCTCCAGGCGCTCGCAACGGCCGACAGACCAAGAACCACCATCCCTGGGAACAGGCAAACGCCATGGCTTCCGCCGGCTTCTCCCACATTCTGCGCGCCATGCGGCATCGCAATTTCGCCATCTATGCATGGGGAAACCTGCTCAACCACCTGGGCACCTGGATGCTGCGGGTCACCGCCGGTTGGCTGACATGGGAGATGACCCATTCGGCGACATGGCTGGGCCTGATCGGGCTTGCCGAACTGGTGCCGATCATCGTTATCGGTCCCTTGGCCGGGGCTTGGGCCGACCGCTGGGACCGCATGCGCACCGTTCGGCTGTCCAACGTCCTCGTCGTGGTGTCGGCATCGGCCATCTATGGCCTCATCCTGATCGATCAGCTGAGCGTGGAACGCCTGTTCCTTCTATTGTTGTTCCAGGGCGTGTGCCTTTCCATCGACCAACCGTCCCGTCTATCCACGTTGCCCAGCCTGATCGGCGGCCCGCATGACCTTCCCGCTGCGCTGGCCATCAATGCGATGTGCTTCAACGGCGCCCGCTTCGTCGGCCCGTCCATTGCCGGAATCATCATCGTGCAATGGGGCATCGCTGCGGCTTTTGCATGGACGACCGTGTTCTTCGGTATCTTCGCGGTGGCGCTTTTCTTCATTCGCGTGCCGGCACAGGAACGAACGCAAAGCGGCAAACGGATTTGGACGGAAGTCCTCGAAGGCATGAGCTATACGACCAAGCATCCCGGCATCGGACCCGTGATGCTGACGCTGATGATAACCTCGACCTTGGGCCGTCCCGTCGTCAGCTTCTTCCCCGGCTTCGCCTCCGATGTTTTCAATCGAGGGGCCGACGGACTGGCGTGGCTGACGGCGATGACGGGGGCCGGAGCCTTGCTGAGCGGGCTTTATCTGGCCCAACGTCCGGGCATCGAGGGCCTGACCCGTGTTTTCATCGTCAATATTGGCATCATCGGTGCGGGCTTGGTGGCGTTTTGCATCCATGACAATTTCTGGATCGCATTGCCGATCGCGGCGGTACTTGGCGGTAGCCTGATGATCAACGGCATTTCATCGCAGACCGTCATTCAAAACGCCGTCGACAGCAGTGTCCGAGGGCGTGTCGTCAGCCTGTACGGTACGGTGCAGCGCGGTGGTCAGGCTCTCGGTTCGCTGGTTCTGGGCATCGTCGCCGACATTTTTGGCTTCCGCTGGACAATTGCAGCGGCCGGCGTCATCTGCCTCGGATTTTGGTGGTGGTCCCGGCGTCGTGCCAAAACCATTTCCGCTTCCCTGGAAGGATGAACGGCTAGTAACCTCAGAACCACGCATTCCCAGCGTGCCGGCCTCAAGCCCTGCGGCGGTTATCCACCTTCGTCGTTTCGAGCGCCTGACGGCGCATTTCGGAAATTTCTTCGGTCAGTAGGGTGACGGATTGCTCAGCACGGGTCACGGCCTGCCGTGCATCGGTTAGAGCACGCTTAAGCTGGCCGATGTCGTCGGTTGCAGAACGGTTCGCCGCCGACAGCGTATCGATTTCCTTTCTCACGCCGCCGATACGGCCCTCCAGCAACGCCCGAAACTGATGCTCCCCCTTGACCTGAGTATCCGCAGCCAGCCAAAGGGCAACGAAGGCGACGATGACCGATACAACGCTGATAAATATTTCCATGGCACGATCACGACAGTGGTGAAAACCGAAGGCTGCCAGACCTGGAACGCCGCACGCCCAACCGGCGGATAATGCGCCGTAGCCAACAAGTAACGATGCGGTTGAACAGGTTATCCGAAGGCTCGCCCGCGATGACGCACATGTAGAAGAGAGGTAACGATGTCCGGACTCGAGTGTTTCAAGATTTTTGCCATTCGCTACGGGCGCTTAGAAGAACGTACCGCCCGCGACAATTTCATTGGCGGTGATTCTCACGAAGGGCCTTGCCCTATCGACTACTTCCTTTGGGCGATCCATGGCCCGCAAACAACCTGGATCGTCGATACCGGTTATGCCCCCGACGTCGCGGCGCGGCGCGGCCGCAAGATGCTCGTCGATCCTGCCGCTGGCCTTCGCGCCGTTGGTATCGATGCTGCAACGGTCGAGAACGTCATCGTTACGCATCTGCATTACGACCATGTCGGCAATTTCGCGCTGTTTCCGGCGGCAAAATTTCACCTTCAAGACCTGGAGATGTCCTACGCCACGGGCCGTCATATGTGCCATGAACCCTTTCGCGGCGCCTATGAGGTCGAAGAAGTGGTCAGCATGGTCCGCCAAGTCTACGCCGGAAGGGTCCTGTTCCATGATGGCGATGCCGAACTGGTTCCGGGTCTTTCCCTGCATCGCATCGGCGGCCATACCATGGGGCTGCAAGTCGTAAGGGTATGGACGCAACGCGGCTGGGTGGTGCTGGCCTCCGACGCAGCGCACTTTTACGCCAACATGGAGGAGACCCGGCCCTTCCCCATCGTATTTCACATCGGCGATATGGTGCAGGGGTTTCGCCGGCTGCGCGAACTGGCCGACAGTCCTCATCATATCGTGCCCGGTCACGACCCATTGGTCATGGTCCGATATCCCGCCGCCTCTCCCAAATTGGAGGGCATCGCGGTTCGGTTGGATGCCGACCCTTCCGGTTGATCGATAACAGGCGCCCCTGCGTTTCCGGCGACGCCAACGGCCGGTGACAGCAAAAACTTCACGCACTGTTCCACGCTCATCGGCCTGCTGAAGTGAAAGCCTTGAACCAGGTCGCAGCCCTCGGCCAGAAGGAATGCAAGCTGGTCCTTCTTCTCGACGCCTTCGCCGATGACCTGCAGGCTCAAGCTGTGCGCCATGTTGATTATGGCCCTGGCAAGCGCAGCGTCGTCGGGATTTTCGGTGACGTCGCTGACGAACGAGCGATCGATCTTCAATGACGTGAAGGGGAACCGTTTAAGATAGCTGAGCGAGGAATATCCCGTACCGAAGTCGTCGATGGACAGACCGATCCCCATCGCTGTGATGGCCTTGAGGGTCTCCATGGTTTCCGAAAGATCCTGCATCAGAACGCCTTCGGTGATCTCCAGCTCCAAGCACGATGGCGCCAGATCGCTTTCCCGCAGCGCCTCGGCGATCAGATTGAGCAACTTGACGCCCTGGAATTGGCGGCCGGAAACGTTGACCGCCAGAAACAAGGGAAGCTCGGCGACGGCCTGCAATTCCTTAAATTGCCGGCAGGCGGTTTTCAAAACCCAACTGCCCAACGGCGCAATCAGTCCGCGCTCCTCGGCCAGCGCAATAAACTGTTCGGGCGGCACCGCGCCCAGCTCGCGGCTGTGCCAACGCACCAGCGCCTCGAAGCCGGCGGTCGTGCCCGTGCGGGCATCGACGATCGGCTGGAAGGCCAACTGCAGCTCGTTTCGCTCCAAGGCGCGCCGCAGCAAGGTTTCCATGCGCAGCATGCGCACAGCCTTATCGTTGAGCTCGCGAGTGTAGAACCGGTAGTTGTTCCGACCGTTCTCCTTGGCATCGTACATCGCCGCATCGGCATTCTTGACGATGGTTTCGGCATCCTCGCCGTCGGCGGGATAGAGCGTAATGCCGATACTTGCCGTAGCAAACACCTCCTGGCCGTCGATAGTGAACGGGTTGTTGAGCTTGCGGACGATCTTGCTGGCCATCACGACGGCGTCGTCGCCCGAATCGATGCCCGGCAGAATGACGGTGAATTCATCGCCGCCGAGCCGCGCCACCGTATCTTCCTCGCGCACGCAACGGGTAAGACGGCGCGCTGTCTGGCGCAACAGCTGATCGCCGGCCGCATGGCCAAGGGTGTCATTGACCAGCTTGAAGTGATCGAGGTCGATGAACAGCAGCGCCACCAGCTCCTTTTCCCGACGCGCCCGCAACAGGGATTGCGACAATCGGTCGAGGAAAAGAATGCGGTTGGGCAACCCTGTCAGATCGTCATAGTTGGCTTTGCGAATCAACTGTTCCTGGGCGGCATTCAGCTCCCATTCGGCCCGCTTGCGCTGAGTGATGTCGGTATTGACGACGCCAACGGCGGCGACATCGCCGTCGTGTCCCGGAACCGGAAATTTGACGGACAGAAACGTATGCTTGCGCCCGTCTGCCAGATGCACGTCGAATTCCCGCTGAGTGCCCTCACCACTGGCGATCACTCTATGTTCATCGGCCGCCAGAAGGTCCGCCTGTTCTCCGGGAAGCAAGTCATGAACGGTCTTTCCCAGGGCCTCGCCGGGGCCCAGTCCGTTCCAGATCTCATATTGGCGACCGGCCATCAGCACGCGGCCGTCCCGGTCCTTCAAGGCGATGCCAACGGGCGCATTGTCGATCACGGCGCGAAAGCGCGCTTCGCTGGCGCGCAATGCCATTTCCGCCCGCTCGCGCTCGGTCACATCGCGGATGACAAGGACCATCGCCAGAGTACGCCTGTCGGCGCCCTTCACCGACGATGCCACCAATTCTCCCGAAAACTCCTCACCGCCCTTGCGGCGGAACCGCCCGAGGAAAGGTCCGAGCTCGCCCTTTTCGTTAACCCTGCCACCCTCGCGTTCGGCAAGATAGCGGCGATGACGGGCGTATTCGTCCACGCCGGCATAAAGGATGGCTGGCGACACCCCGATCAACTGGTCGCCCGAACGCCCGAAAATTCGGCCAAGCGCCGGATTGCACATGATGATGCGATCGTCGGCGTCGACCACCGCCATGGCATCGGGGGCATCGCGAAAGACCGACTCGAACATGTTTTTCTGACGGGTCAGTTCGCTTTCGGCCCGCCGCCGCGCCGTAATGTCTCGGGCGGTTCCACGCACTCCGGTCAGCGTACCGGAATGGCCATCGAAGATGGGAACCCCGCTGATCAGCAAGTGCCGGACGATGCCGTTGCCATCTTTGGCCTCGAACGGCCGGTCGCGGAATGGCCGCAGCCAGTCGGGTTCGGGACCGGCGCCGTCGTTATCGATAAATGTCCCGATATCGGAAAAGCTTTTCCCCAGCAGCGCCATCGGGTGGCGGCCGAGGATATCGGCAACCCGATGCGACACGAACGTGAAGCGGGCGGTGCGGTCGACTTCCCAAATCCAATCGGATACCAGCCGGGTGATATCCTCCAGCCGCTTTTCCAGCGCCGGGATGCGCGCCGTCGCAAACGTCGCTGCCTTGAGCGGCACCGCCGTCGGGCTCGTCGAAGCGGAGATATCCGTCGGAACTTCAGCCATGGACCGCCGTACTGACTTCAAGAGGCTTCATGGCCGGCCGGAAATCGCCGAAGAAGCGCCATTGGTCGACCATTCGGCGGGCCGTAGGCTCGCCGATACCGTCGTAAAGGCGCAACACCCGCCGCACCGTCTTTGCGGCGGCCGTCACTTGGCTGGGCCGGGCACGACGCGTGAGCGCCAGGATCGATGTAAAATATCCCTTGCCGATACCGACTGCTTTGCACGCCACCGCCAGGGCATCGCCCGCCGGATCGAACACAACGCGCAAGATCAAGGGCTCGCTCAGTCCCGTCATCCGGGCAAATAGCGAAACGAACAAGGCGACTTCGCCATCGCGTAAGGCCAAGTAAAGAAGTTCGGGCGTTGCTTCGCCCTTGTTCTGCAGCAATTCCGCCAATTCGGCGGAGCGGCTGGGCACCCGGATTTCCGCGGCCGCGCTGTCCATCTCCTTGACGGCCGCTTGCTCCAACACCGCATCCACTTCCGCCGGATCCACGTCGAATTTATCGATGACATACTGACGTAGCGTCGCCGATACCCAGGCGATCATGCGCTTGGCCTGATCGACGCCAAGATCCTGACGGCGCAGCAACGGCTCCTGGAAGCTATCCACCCGCTTGGACTGCTCCACCAGGTAGGACATCGTTGCTTTCGAGATGCGCGCATCGTGATTTTCAAGCAGGCCGCGGATGACCCTCTCATCCTTGGTCTCGACCAGCGTCTGCGACACGTCTTCGCTGATGCCCGGACGCGTGGCCACCGCCAGTTGATGTTCCAGCGTTCGGTGCCAAATGACCTCGATGAGATCCTTGTCCACCAGCACGGGGCTGCGGGTAAGGATGGGAAAGGCGATATCGATATCGTCGTTGGCCAAAAAGGCGATCAGATCGTGGGGCACGTCGGGCGCCGAGGCGAGCTGAATGCTCAGCCGGCGGCGCATACGCTTTTCCACATCGCCGATGACGACCTGCAGGATGCCAAAGACGTGAGCACGCTCGCGCTCGCTCAGTTTGGCGCCCTTCTCGCGGAAGATATCGGAGACCGCGTCAGCGAGCTCCGTACGACCCCTTTCCGACCGCTCTCGCGCCAGTCGGTAAAGGTTCCCCTGTTCGACCTCTAGCATCATGCCCCCTCTTTCCAATTCGTCGAATACGCACACACGACAAAATCGGAGCTGCCCAAGAGCGAGACGTTAACGAGAGATTAATCACAGAGGACTCGCGGCGTACAAGCCGGCTCAAATTGAGGAATCACTAATTCGCAACACACCGTCAGGGGGTATCGGGCGGCATATCGCGGCGCCAGACGAAGGGCGCCGATTCATTTGTCGCACGGCTTAGGAACTGGGCCGCCGCATCGGTCAATTCGCGGGCCCGCAACGATGCCATGGGATCGGCCCCCGTACGCACGAGCATGGAAAAAACCAAACCGATCTGGGATAGCCAGTTGCTCCGCCCGGCCTACACGTGCACCTGTACATGGGGCCAGGGCGATAGGCGCCGTCCCTCGTTCGCGCGATCGGCAAGCACCAGAACCTGACGATCGGCATGGCTGTCAGCGATGTCGACAATCAAATCATCGAGCTGTAGCCCCGGACGGTCCCGGCGCACCTGCCGTGGCGGATCGCCGGCGGCAGCAGCCAGCACGGCGGCAAGCCCCCTGCCGTGTTCCTGCCGCCCGGCGCCCGCCAACCCGGAAAGCACCGCGCCGCGCGGTAGCGTCAGGTAACCGTGACGACCGTCTTCATCCCGCTGCAGCCCGGCGTGAGCCGCCAAAATAACGGCGCTATCGGCCGGATGCAGGTACAGGGCGACGATATCGACCGACTTGCCGCGGAAGGGCGTTCCGACATGCCAATGCCAGGCCGAACGTTCGTCGCGACGCATCCCCCGACTGCGCAGGAACCGCCAAATGTACTGATCGCTGACGTCACCCAGGGCTTCGGACAGCAGCGCTCCGGTCCAGGTCCGGCGTCCAGGAGGCGGGGCGGCAAGCAAGTCGAGAATCCGCCGGTCCGTTTCCTCGTCGTAACGCCGCCGCGCCCCTGGACGCGGGCGGTCAGCCAGTCCCTCCAGGCGGTCGCGGGAAAAGCGCACACGCCACTTGCTGGCGGTACCGATCGTGCAGCCGATCGCCCGCGCAATTCCCCGCGTGGCAACGCCTTCGGACGCCATCAGAACGATACGTGCCCGCTCCGCCTGACGGGGGTCTGCGGGAGTCTGGCGCAGCCATCTTTCCAGCACGGCGCGTTCGCGGCTGGACAGCTGAATCGGTGTCGGTTCCTGGAACGACATACCATCTTGAATCACGACTCACGATTTAATGAAAGAAAATATTCCCATGACATGGGGATTTCCCTAATTCGAAGGGTAATTCCGAAGAATAGGAATTCGTTGAAAGGATCAGGATGCATTACCTTGCAGAGCATTATTGCCTTTCCGTCGCTTGTCCGGGCGCCCGTTGCCGACTATACGTTTTTGCCACGCGCACACCGCGAGACCGTCCGGCCTTTCCCTGACAAGGAATTCGCTAGCATGTCGTTCACCCACCGCCCGCTGACGGCGCAACCGTTCGGCGTTGAAATTCTCGATCTCGACCTAGCTGCGCCGATCGACGCCGCAACGTTCAAGCGTTTGCACGACCTGTGGCTGGAATACGCCATCGTCGTCTTTCGCGATCAGCAGATGACCCCGGCACAGCAAATCGCCTTCAGCCGCCGCCTCGGCGATCTTGAGGACCACAACCTCAACCAATTCGTGATACCCGAATATCCGGAGGTCTTCGTCATCTCCAATGTGGTTGAGAATGGCCGCGAGATCGGAGCGCCGAAGGCCGGCCGCCACTGGCATTCCGACGGCCATTACACGCTAAGACCGAGCATGGGCTCGCTGATGCTGGCGCGCGAGGTGCCGGCGGAAGAGGGCGATACGCTGTTCGGCGACATGCGCGCCGCCTACGACGCCTTGCCGGCTGCCACGAAAGCACGCATCCGCGACCTCAAGGTCCTGCTCAGCCGGATCAAAGCCTATCCGATCAGCTATCCGGAACGCCCACCGCTGACCGAAGCGCAAAAGGCCAAGCTTCCCGATGTCGTCCACCCACTTTGCCGGACCCACCCCGAAACCGGGCGCACGGTGCTTTACATCGGTGGCAATGTGGCCTGGGAAATTGTCGGCATGCCGTTCGAGGAAGGCCGGGCCCTGCTTCAGGAGCTGCGTGAATTCGCCACCCAAGACCGCTTCGTCTACGCTCATCGTTGGAAGGTCGGCGATGCGGTCTTGTGGGACAACCGCTGTACTATTCATTGCGCGACGTCCTTCGACGAAAGTCGCTATCGGCGAGTGATGCACCGTACGACAATTCGGGGTGACGTACCTTTCTTCCGGGCCGCCTGAGCATGGCCATCGAGAAGCTTGCGACTCACCGGATTGGATTGATCCACGCCGTCGCAGTTGCCGTCGCACCGGTCAACAATGCCTTCGCGACAATGTGGCCCGAGGCTATGGTGACCAATCTGCTCGATGATTCGCTGAGTTCGGATTTAACGGCAGCCGGCGGACAGAATGCGGCGATTCAGGACCGCATCCTAAATTTGGGCAACTATGTCCGGGATTCCGGCGCCGATGCCGTTCTCTATACCTGCTCCGCCTTCGGCATGGCGATAGATCTGGCCAAACCGAAACTGCGCGTACCGGCATTGAAGCCCGACGAAGCGATGATCGATCAAGCCTTCGACATCAGCCGCGACAGCAATGGCGGAACCATCGGCGTACTCGCGACATTCGAGCCGGCATTGCCCGGCACTCAGCAACAATTCGAAGAGCGAGCCGCCCAACGGGGCATCCCGCTCCATATCGTCATGCATCATGTTCCGGACGCGATGGAAGCGTTACGTCAGGGCGATGGCGAGCGCCACGATGCCTTGATTGCCGCCGCTGCGCGTGAAATGACGGGGTGCGCTTGCCTCGTTCTGGCTCAATTTTCCATGGCACGAGCCCGACGCCAAGTAGAGGCGGTTCAAAGAGCGCCGGTGCTGACCAGCCCGGAAGCCGCTGTCGCCAAGCTGCGTCAACTGCTTGGCGCTTAACCCAAGAAGGGTCGCCACGCTCTAGTCCGGAAGGAGGGGAGTCATGAAAAACTTCGTCGAGGAATTCAAAAGCTTCGCCATGCGCGGCAACGTCATCGATCTCGCCGTCGGCGTGATCATCGGCGGCGCCTTCGGTAAAATCGTCACCTCATTTGTCAACGACCTGATCATGCCGCCGCTCGGCCTTTTGATCGGCGGCCTCGATTTTTCCGATTTCTTTCTAACGATGAAGGGTGCGGGAACCTACGCCACGTTGGCCGAAGCTCAGGCTGCTGGCGCCGTCACGCTCAACTACGGCCTGTTCGTCAACAATGTCGTGCAGTTCGTCATCGTCGCCTTCGCCATCTTCATGGTGATCAAACAGATCAACCGTCTGAAGCGCGCGGAAGACAGCGCCCCGGCGGCACCGCCCCCACCGCCCCCTCAGGAAGT
>CANITX010000084.1 GCA_947470575.1 Rhodospirillales bacterium | reverse complement strand
TTCCAGGACCTGCCGTCCGACCACGAGTATTTCGAGCGCTATAGCTTCATCAGCGCCGAGGAATTGCCGGAGTTCCAGCAGCTCATTCGGCGGGTCGAAACCGGTGGCACGGCGACATTGAACGATGACGAACGCAGTCTGCTGCTGTCGCTGCCGTTCAAGGTGATTGCCGGACGCCATCGGCTGGGCGTCATCGACGAAGGCATCCGCACGCAAATTCTGCGCGCCCGCAAACTGTTCGCCGCCGAACTGCCCGAAGGCCTGCGCGGCGCCGTCGCCTTTTTCGACGCCCAGGCCTATAATGCCGCGGCCACCATCCAGGACAACATCCTATTCGGCAAGGTCGTCTACGGCCGCCGCGAAGCCGGCCATCAGATCGCCGAGCTTATCCACACGGTCGTCCGCGAGCTGAGCCTGGAGAACGATTTGCTCGAGGTCGGCCTGGAAACCCAGGTCGGCATCTCGGGCAGCCGCCTGAACAGCGCGCAGGGACAGAAGATCGCCATCGCCCGCTGCGTCCTCAAGCGACCGGACATCCTGATCGTCAACGATGCCACCGCGGCGCTCGATCCCGCCAGCCAGGTTGCCATCGCCAATGGCCTGTTCGGCGAGTTCAAGGGACGCGGCGTCATCTGGGTAGTGAGCCGACCGGAAAACGTGCCCCAGTTCGACCATGCCATTGTCATGGAAGGCGGCAAGGTGGAGGAGTATGGCAAGATCGCGGAACTCAACCAGCCCGGACGGGCCTTGCATGCCTTGCTTAACGGCAACTGACGGACTGAGGATCGAGGAGGGCGAAGCGTGGATTTCGGAGATGCGGTGAAGCTGCTGCGCAGCATTCCCCTTTTTGCAAAGGTCGATCCCGCCAAGCTCAAGCTGTTGGCCTTCGCCAGCGACTATCTGACCTTCGACGACGGCGAGATATTGGCACGCGAGGGCGACCACGCCGATACCGTCTTTATCATCGAGGAGGGCGACGTCGACGTCATGTCGCGGGTCGGCGATTTGGATATCGCGGTGGCCCAGTTGGGCCGTCACGCCCTGATCGGCGAAATGGCGATCTTTCGCAACACGACGCGCAGCGCGACGCTACGCGCCAGAGGCAAGGTCGGCGTGCTGAGCCTGGCTGGCGACATGTTCCTGCGCACGGTGACGGAGAATCCCGACGCGGCGCTGGTGGTCATGCGCATCCTGTCGGAAAAGATCGCGATGGCCACCAATATGTTCGAAAATTCCGAAGCCCGCCTGAAGCACATCGAAATGCAGGCCGAATCCGACGAAAACAACGGCTGAGCCGACGCCGCCGGGTCTGGCGGTTTGCTGCAAAACCGGCTATGACCCGCGCCCGAACATGACCGACAATACCGATCCCATTGGGCAACGGCGAACTTTCGCCATCATCTCCCACCCCGACGCGGGCAAGACGACGCTGACCGAAAAGCTGTTGCTGTTCGGCGGCGCCATCCAGCTTGCCGGCGCGGTGAAGGCGCGTGGCGACGCCAGGCGGGCGCATTCCGATTGGATGAAGGTGGAGCGCGAGCGCGGCATTTCGGTCGCCTCGTCGGTGATGACCTTCGATTATGCCGGCTGCACCTTCAACCTGCTCGATACCCCGGGCCACGAGGACTTCAGCGAGGACACCTATCGCACGCTGTCGGCCGTCGATTCGGCCGTCATGGTCATCGACGCGGCACGCGGCATCCAGGAACAAACGCGTAAGCTGTTCGAGGTCTGCCGGCTGCGCGACATGCCGATCATCACCTTCATCAACAAGCTGGACCGCGACGGGCGCAGCCCGTTCGATCTTTTGGACGAGATCGAGCAGACGCTGATGCTCGACGTCAGCCCGGTTACTTGGCCGATCGGCATGGGACGCCGCTTCGCCGGATCGTACGATCTGCGCGAAGACCGGCTGGTGCTGATGCCGCGCACCAAGGGCGAAACGGTGGCCGAAGGTGTCGCCGTCGATGGCTTGAACGATCCCCGGCTGGAGGAGTTGGTCGCCCCCGACTTGGTCGCCGATCTGCGCGAGGAGGCCGACATGGCCTTGGGCCTGTGCGCCGAGTTCGACGAAGCGGCCTATCGAGCCGGCAACCTGACGCCGATCTTCTTCGGCAGCGCCATCAACAATTTCGGGGTGCGCGAACTGCTCGACGGTCTGGCCAAGCTGGCGCCGCCCCCCGGTTCGCGCCCGACGGCGGAACGCACCGTGCAGCCCACCGAGCCGGCGGTAACCGGCTTCGTGTTCAAGATTCAGGCCAACATGGACCCCAAGCACCGCGACCGCATCGCCTTCATGCGCCTGTGCTCGGGCCATTTCCGCCGCGGCATGAAGCTGACCCATACGCGCACCGGCAAGCAGATGGCGATGACCGCCCCGGTGATGTTCCTGGCCCAGGACCGCGAAGTCGCCGAGGACGCCTGGGCCGGCGACATTATCGGCGTGCCCAACCACGGCACCCTGCGCATCGGCGACACGCTGACCGAGGGCGAGGCGCTGCACTTCACCGGCATCCCCTCTTTCGCGCCCGAGCTGTTGCAGACCGTGCGCCCGGAAGACCCGCTGCGCGCCAAGCACCTGGGCCGGGCGCTGACACAACTGGCCGAGGAAGGCGCCGCGCGGGTCTTCCGCCCGCGTCTGGGCGCCGATTGGATCGTCGGAGTGGTTGGCAACCTGCAATTCGAGGTCATGGCCGACCGCATCCGCACCGAATATCAGGTGCCCTGCCGCTTCGAGCCGACGTCGTTCTATACGGCGCGCTGGCTGGGGGCCGACGACGAGCGCGAGATGAAGAAGTTCGCCGACGCCAACGTTTCCAGCATGGCCGACGACCATTCCGGCGACCCTGTTTTCCTGGCACGCAATGCATGGCATCTTAACCATACCATCGAGACGTGGCCTGCCATCCGCTTCCTCAAGACGCGGGAACAGGCGATTTGATATCCGCCGGAAGACACGCGACACCGCCGGGGTAAGGCACGGCCCCCGCGTCGGACAACGATAGGAGGCATCGATGAAGCATGCAGTCCTCATCGCCGTAATGATGGTTGGGTTGCTTTGCGCCGGTGGCCGAGAAGGTCGGGCGGCGGGCGACGGTGTCGCCGTGCTGACCGTCGTCGGCGCCGTCACGAAGACCAATCGGGAAGCCTTCGACGCTTTCCACGATGCCTTTTTCAAGTATCACGACCGCACCTTCGAGCGGGCCTTCGCCTTCGACAGGAACGCCCTCGGCGCCCTGCCGCAGATCGCGATCGCGGCGCAGGCGGAAGGGTGGCCGGCGGCGGTACGCGCGACCGGCCCCCGCCTTAAGGACGTGCTGGCCGCTGCCGGCGTCGCCGAGACCGCGACGGTGACGGCCTTCGCCCTCGACGGCTATGGCGTCGAATTCACGCCGGCCCAGCGCGCCGCTCATGATTGGGTTCTGGCCATCGACGTCAACGGCGCACCGCTCGGCCTGGGCGGCCGGGGACCGGCGTGGCTGCTCTACGATACCGGCAATGGCAAAGCCATGGGCCCGGCGGAGGAAGCTTGGGTCTGGTCGGTATTTCTACTGTCCGCCGAGTAACGCCGCGACGATAGCCTCAAGCCAGGCCACGCCGCCGGCGCAGGACCAGCCATAGAGTGCCCGCCAGGGCCAGCGTGACCAGCGGCACGATCCCGGTGTTCACCGCCTGCCAGCCGATCGTCTGTTGCAGAACGCCCGACGACAGGCTCGCCACCGCGACCATGCCGAAGACCATGAAGTCGTTGAACGACTGAATCTTAGCTTTCTCCTCGGGCAGATAGGTATCCGTCAGCAGCGCCGTGCCACCGATGAACATGAAGTTCCAGCCGATGCCGAGCAGGACCAGCGCCACCCAAAAATTCCAGAGCTCGACCCCCGCCAAGTTGATGACGACACATCCGAGCAGGGCCAAGCCGCCGGCGGTAATGACCGACAGCGCGCCAAACCGGCGGATCAGGTCGCCCGTGAAGAAGCTGGGGGCAAACATGCCCAACACATGCCATTGGATGACGAAAGCCGCGTCGCCAAACGAATGATCGCAGGCGAGCATGGCAAGCGGCGTTGCCGTCATCACCAGGGTCATGATGCCATAGCCCATCATCGCCGACAGCACCGCGACGATGAAGGCCGGCTGGCGAGCGATGACGCCGAGGGGACGGCCGCCCTTGGCCCGTTCGGCGGCGCTGGGCCTGGGAATATGGATCCACGCCAACACGACAATGGTAAGCAGGGCAATCGTGGCAATCGTCACGTAGATGCCGACAAAGGGCACCGGGCTCATCGCATCGACCGTCACCTTGGCCAGTTGCGGACCGATCAGGGCGGCCACGATGCCGCCGCTCATCACCAGCGAGATGGCCCGGGCCTTGAACGCCGGGCTGGCCGATTCCGCCGCAGCAAAGCGGTAATATTGCCAGACGGCATTGTGAATGCCGAACAGGGCGCTTGAGGCGACGAACAACGGGAACGAACCGATATAGAGGGCATAGGCCGACACCAGGGCTGAAACCGCGCCGATCCCCTGGCCGAGAATAAAGCCGAACCGCCGTCCCAGCCGTTGCATCAGGAAAGAGGCCGGCACCGTCGAAACCATGGTCAGCACGAACTGCATGGCCACCGGCAGGGTGGACAGCCGCTGATCGCTGGCCAAAAATTTTCCGGCCAGGGCCGAAGCGGTGATGACCATCGTCGTACCGGTCATCGACATGGCCAAGCCCACGGCCAGCAACAGCACATTGCGCCGCGAGGAATCCGCACCGGTAGCGGCGAGCGTCATGATGGCCTTTGAGGATGGAATTTCGTGGCAGCGCCCTTAGCGCATAGCACGATGGACCCGGGACGCCAAGATTCTGACATGAAGTGTCTATAGCGGGAACAGCGTAAAATTAAGTACCGGGTTGCCCCGATGTCGCTCTTTTTAAGAATTAGTGTTAAGTTACAGTGTATTTCAATAAAATATCTCTATATATGTTAGAGTACATCAAATGAGATGTGCATTTATCAGGCTGACAAGTCCCCAAATCACGCCAGCCGATAGGACTGTGCAAAAAAGAGAAATCAATATGCTCGTCGGCATCGCAATCTCCCATTCCATAGTGGCGAGAATTGCGTGAGGAATACTTTCATTTATGGTTTTTTTCTATGATGGCAATCACACCATCCATGATTTTGGGTCGGACCTGGCGCATCCGGCCATGGCGTCCACAAGGCGCGTCGGGACTTCAAAGTTATAACAAAAAATATATGTTATTTATTATAAACTACATACGATGTTGACAAATTGCTGGAAATTCACCATTTCTAAAATCTAACAGCGGGAAACGAACCCTGGCGCTGTCCGGAACGCGCGGTAGACTGCCGCCCCCTCCTTAGCGGACCCGTCGGCCGGGCCGCGTCATCGGATAGCACCTACCGGATTGCATAGAATGGAGCATTTGCCGGTCTTTCTGAACCTTGGCGACCGCGACGCCGTCGTCGTCGGGGGAACCGCCGCCGCCGCCGCCAAAGCCCGTCTGGTGCTGGCCGCCGGCGGGCGGGTGCGACTGATCGCCGTGGATTTGGACGCCGCCTTCGACGAAATTCACGGTCACATCCGATTCATCCATCTCGCCCGACCCTTCCGTGCCGGCGATGCCCAAGGGGCCACGGTGCTCTTTGCCGCCACCGGCCAGGACGGCGAAGACCGCATCGCCGTTCAGGCGGCCCGCGCCGCCGGCGTGCCGGCCAATGCAGTCGACCGCCCGGCGCTGTCCGACTTCATCATGCCCGCCATCGTCGATCGCGGCGCGGTGACGGTGGCCATTTCGTCGGCAGGAACGGCACCGGTCCTGGCACGGGCCATCCGCCGGCGCATCGAAGCCCTGCTGCCGGCCCGCCTGGACGCCCTGGCCCGCTTCGCCGCCCGCTTCCGCGGCAACGTCGGGCGTGTGGTCGCCGACGGTCCGGCCCGCCGCCGCCTGTGGGAACAGGTGTTCGAGGGGCCGGTCGGCGACGCCGTGCTGCGCGGCGACGAGCGCGAAGCACATGCCGGCATGATGGCCCTGCTCAACGCCCGATCCTCGGCGAGCTTTCCGGCGAACGACGCCGGCGGCGGTTCCGTCGCCCTGGTCGGTGCCGGCCCCGGCGATCCCGACCTGCTGACCTTGAAAGCCCTGCACCGGCTGGAACGCGCCGACGTCATCGTCCACGACCGACTGGTGGCGCCCGCCATCCTGGAACGCGCGCGGCGCGACGCCCGGCGCATCGATGTCGGCAAGCTGCCCGGCAGCCAGGCCATGAACCAGACCGCCATCAACGAGCTGTTGGTCGCGTTGGCCCGACAAGGCCTGCGCGTCGTCCGCCTGAAGGGCGGCGATCCGTTCATCTTCGGCCGGGGCGGCGAGGAATTGGATCATCTGCGCCGGCACGCCATCCCGGTCGAAGCGATCCCCGGCATCACGGCGGCCGCCGGCTGCGCCGCCGCCGCCCGCCTGCCGCTGACCCAGCGCGGATTGGCCTCGGCCGTCACCTTCGTCACCGGCCATCATGCCGGCCTTGGAAGTGAAACCGGCGGCCTCGATTGGTCGGCGCTGGCACAAAGCGGCGCGACGCTGGTCGTCTACATGGGCCGCGCCAACGCGCCGGCCATCGCCACGGCCTTGATCGATGGCGGGCTCGACCCGGCGACGCCGCTTGCCGTTGTCGAAAACGGTACGCGACCCGATCAACGCATTCTTGCCGGACGCCTCGACACGTTGGCCGAGATCGTCGCTGCCGAGACGATCGACGGGCCGGCGCTGATCGTCATCGGCGCTGTCGCCGCCCTGGCCGACACCGACGCCCTGAACGACATTCTCGCCGCCGCCCAACGCGCCGCCGGCTGACGCACCGCAACCCAACAACATGCGACACGAGACAAGGACCGAGCCATGACCCAGGAAGTCTTCATCGCCAACCGCCTGAACGACGGCCTCGTGGTCTTCCTGACCGCCGAGGGCGCCTGGTCCGAAAAGATCGCGGAAGCCGCCATCGTCAGCGAGCCCGCCGACAAGGAGCGCTTGACCGCCCTCGCCACCATGGCCGTCACCGACTGTCAGGTCATCGACCCGCTGCCTATCGAGGTGAAAGTGAGCGACGGCGCCATTGTTCCTGTCCGCCTGCGCGAACGCATCCGCGCCGCAGGACCCACCGTCCGCACCGACCACGGCAAGCAAGCAGAGCACCGCTCAGCCCGCGCCGCCTGAGCCCGGCGCGACATAAAGGACAAGACCGATGTATCAGTACGATGCCCTCGACCAGGCCGCCGTCGACCAGCGGGTCGCTCAATTCCGCGATCAGGTGAATCGCCGGCTGGGCGGCGAACTGACCGAAGCCGAATTCCGGCCGCTGCGCCTGATGAACGGCCTTTACCTGCAACTGCATGCCTACATGCTGCGCGTCGCCATTCCTTATGGCGTGCTGTCATCGCGCCAATTGCGCAAGCTGGCCGACATCGCGACGCGCTACGACAAGGGCTACGGCCATTTCACGACCCGCCAGAACATCCAATACAACTGGCCGAAGCTGGAGCAGGTACCGGACCTGCTGGCCGAACTGGCCACCGTGCAGATGCACGGCATCCAGACCAGCGGCAATTGCATCCGCAATGTCACCGCCGATCAGTTCGGCGGCGTCGCCGCCGACGAGATCGAGGACCCGCGCATCTGGGCCGAGATCGTCCGCCAATGGTCGACCTTCCACCCGGAATTCTCGTTCCTGCCGCGCAAATTCAAAATTGCGGTGACCGCGGCGCCGCACGACCGCGCCGCCGTGCAGGTTCATGACATTGGGCTAGAGATGCGCCGCGCCGATGACGGCGCCGTCGGCTTTCGCGTGCTGGTCGGCGGCGGCCTCGGGCGGACGCCGATGATCGCCAAAGCGATCCGCGAGTTCCTGCCACGGCAGCACCTGCTGTCCTATCTGGAAGCCATCCTGCGCGTTTACAACCGCTTGGGGCGGCGCGACAATTTGTACAAGGCGCGCATCAAAATCCTGGTCCACGAGACGGGCATCGACAAGCTGCGCGAGTTGGTCGACGCCGAATGGGAGAGCATCCGCGACGGCGCGCTGACGCTGCCGGCCGAGGAAGAAGCGCGCATCCGCGCCCACTTCGCGCCGCCGGCCTATGAAAAGTTGGCCGCCGTGGTGCCCGAATACGACGCCGCCCGCCTGCGCAACGCGGCCTTCGCCGATTGGACGCACAGCAACGTGCTGGCCCATAAGGTACCGGGTTACGCCATCGCTTCCATTTCGCTGAAGCCGGAAGGCGGTATCCCGGGCGACGCCACCGCCGAACAGATGAACGCGGTGGCCGGACTCGCCGACCGCTACAGCTTCGGCGAAATCCGCGTCACCCATCACCAGAACCTGGTGCTGCCGCACGTCAAACAGTCGGATGTTCATGCGCTGTGGGGCGAGTTGATGCGCCACGGACTGGCGCCGGCCAACATCGGCCTGATCAGCGACATCATCGCCTGCCCCGGGCTCGACTATTGCGCGCTGGCCAATGCGCGCTCGATCCCCGTCGCCCAGCGCATCTCGGAACGCTTCGCCGATCTTAAGCGCCAGCGCGACGTCGGCCCGCTGCAGCTTAAGATCTCGGGCTGCATCAACGCCTGCGGCCATCACCACGTCGGCCACATCGGCATTCTCGGCGTCGACCGCAAGGGCGAGGAGTACTACCAGATCACGCTCGGCGGCAGCCCGGAGGAGGACGCCTCCATCGGCCAGATCGTCGGTCCGGCTTTTTCCACCGAGAAGGTGGTCGACGCCATCGAGACCATCGTCGATACCTATATCGGCCTGCGCCAGGCCGGCGAGCGTTTTCTCGACACCTACCGCCGCACCGGCGCCAAGCCGTTCAAGGAGGCTCTCTATGCCGCTGCTTAAGGACGGGACCGCCGTCGACGATAGCTGGGTCGCGGTGACCGATGGCGAGCCGGTGCCGGCCGACCGGCCGGCCATCCTGCCGCTCGAACGCTGGAAGGCCGAACGGGACGCCTTGCGCGGCCACAACGCCCCGCTCGGCGTGCGCCTTGCCAGTCACGAGAAAGTCGAGGATATTGCCGAGGACATCGACCGGCTGGCGCTGATCGCCCTCGATTTTCCGAAGTTTCAGGACGGCCGGGCCTATTCCTCGGCGCGCCTCCTGCGCGAGCGCCACGGCTTCAAGGGCGAGCTACGCGCGGTGGGCAACGTGCTGGCCGATCAGTTCCTGTTCATGCACCGCTGCGGCTTCGACGCCTTCGAGGTCGCCGATCCGGCCAAGGCAGCGTTGTGGGACAAGGTCATGGCCCAGTTCAGCGTCTTCTACCAGCCGACGGGGGATGGCCGGCGGACGATCCTGCAGCAGCGCCATGGTGGCGGACGCTAAAGCCAGCTGTACAATAGCGGCCAGGCATGGACAAACCGCCGGCGAATGCCAATGTTAGGCACCAAGCCATCGAGCATGGGAAAGAAAGAACGATGTTCATCCAGACCGAAGCCACCGCCAATCCCCAGGTGATGAAGTTTCTGCCCGGCCGCACCGTGCTGGACGCCGGCTTCGTCGAATTTACAGCGGCTGCCGACGCCAAAGCGTCGCCCCTGGCATCGGCGATCTTCGCCATCGCCGGCATCACCCGCGTCGGCCTGGACCGCGAGACGATCACCGTCGGCAAGGCAGAAGCCACCGAGTGGCAGGTGCTCAAGCCGATGATCCTCGGCGCGATCATGGAACATTTTTCGTCCGGCCGGCCGGCTATCGAACAGACGGCGGCGGGCGATGAGCCGGTCGACGAAGCACTGGTCGCCCAGATCCGCGAACTGGTCGAAACCCGCATCAAGCCGGTCGCCGCCCAGGACGGCGGCAGCGTCGAATTCCACGGATACCGCAACGGCAACGTCTATCTCAAACTGGAAGGCTCGGCCTTCGGGTTGCAATCGGGTATCCAGAACATGCTGCGCCACTACGTGCCCGAGATTAAGGCCGTGCGCGACTATCGCGATGCCCTGCCCAAGCCCGGCCTACAGACGCCCCGGGGCATCGCGCTGCAGCAGCTGTTCGACCAGCAGATCAATCCGTCCGTCGCCTCCCACGGCGGCCATATCACCCTGCTCGACATCGAGGACGATACGGTTTTCATCCGCATGGAAGGCGGTTGCCAAGGTTGCGGCATGTCCCAGGTGACATTGAAGCAGGGCGTCGAGACGGAGGTCCGCCGCATCGCCCCGGAAATCCGCGCCGTGCTCGACACCACCGAACACGCCGAAGGCAAGAACCCGTACTTCCAGGGCGGCATGCACGCTCACTGAGGCGGCGCGTAGCACCGTCTCGGAAGGTGGGCCGACGCTGGAGGGCATTGCCGCTTCGCGGCCAACTGTTTACCTTGCGCCCGCAACTCAACCAGCCGGAAAGCCCATGCCCGTGAAGCCCGAACTGCTGATCGTCACGCCCGCCTTCATCTCCGACGAACAAATGGCCATGTTCAAGGACATGTTCACCGTGATCCATGCCCCCAAGGCGGAGGATCAGCAGCGGCTGCGCGACAGCGGCGGACTGAAGAACGTGCGCGCCTGCTTCACGTTGGGCTCCAAGGGCCTCAGCACCGAGATGATGGACGCCATGCCGAAGCTGGAGATCGTCGTCTGCAAGGGCGCCGGCTACGACGGCTTCGACGTGGCGGAGATGCGCCGGCGCGGCTATGCGCTGAGCCACGGCCCGGCGCTCAACGCCACTTCGGTCGCCGACCACGCGGTGGCGCTGATGATGGCCACCGCGCGCAATATCCCCATGCTGCACAACGGCGTCATGAGCGGCCAATGGCTCGACCTGCGCAACCCCATCCGGCTGGTCCGCGAGAAGCGGTTAGGCATCCTCGGCCTGGGTAAAATCGGGCTGGAGATCGCGTCAATGGTCAGCGGCTTCAAGATGCCGATCTCCTATCACAGCCGGAACCGGCGCAGCGACGTTCCCTACACCTATTGTTCGTCGGCGGTGGAACTGGCGGCCAACAGCGACATCCTGATCGCGATCTGCCCGCTCACCGAAGCGACGCACCACATCGTCAACCGCGACGTACTCAAGGCGCTGGGACCGAAGGGCTATGTCATCAACATGGCACGCGGCGCTGTCGTCGACACGCCGGCCCTGATCGAGGCCCTGAACAAGGGCATCATCGCCGGCGCCGGGCTCGACGTGGTCGAAGGCGAGCCGGTGCCGCCGCCCGCCCTGCTGAAATGCCCCAACCTGGTGATCACGCCGCATGTCGGCGGCGAATCCGTCGAGGCGGGCGCCGCCGTCCACGACCTTTTGATCGGCAACCTCGCCGCCCACTTCGCCGGCAAGCCGCTGCTGACGCCGATTCCGGCGTAGCCGATCGTATTCAATTCGGCCCGAGGCGGCGCAGTTCGGCGACGGCGGCATAGTATTCGAAGACATCCTTCGGGCAGGTCGCCACCGCCTTTTGCAATGTAGCGCGCGCCTCGGTAGGCTTGCCATCGACTAAGTCTTTTTGCACAACGTAGAGGTCGATCTCACAATCCATTTTGGCCCGCTGCTCATCATTCTCCCGTTCCGCGACCTTACGCAGCGTGCTTTCGAACACCTGCCCATCCAGGAACGACATCAGAAAGTCCGGCCATGTTCTGAGACCATAGAAGGATTTAGCCAGTTCGCGCGCGCTATCGGGCGTATCGCCACGCGCCAGCGCCAGGTAGCGCCACATCAGCGCGTAGGTGCGGCTTTGGCCGAGGCGCATACTTTCGGCAAAATCGGCAGCGGCAATGTCGAAACGGCCGAGGAAAAAGGCACTAAGTCCGCGATCATAATAGGCCTGAGCATCTTCCGGTTTGAGGCGGATGACATCGCTATAGTTGGCCATGGCTTGTTCGAAGGCACCTTGCCGCACCAAGGTCATGGCACGGTTGCTATAGGCATTTTCGTCGCGCGGTTCGAGGCGGATCGCCGTGTCGAAGTCGGCGATGGCCCGGCCGTTATCGCCCTTGCCCAACCATATGAGACCACGGTTGTTGTAAACCGCCGCGTCAACTTCCGGGCGCAGGCGAATGGCCTCGCTATAGTCGGCCAGAGCCTGCTCCAGATCGCCCTTTTTCGCCCACGTCAACCCGCGATTGTAGTAGATGTTGGCATTCTGCGGATCGAGGCGGATCGCCTTGTCGAAGTCGGCCTTCGCGGTCGTATAGACACCGCGTAACCCCCATTCGACACCGCGACTGATATAGACCTTGGCGTCCTCCGCCAGATGCAGCGAAGCGTTGTAATCGGCCATCGCCTTATAGGTATCGCCCTTGCCATGCCAGGCATCGCCCCGGTCGGCGTAGGCGCGGGCGTTCTCGGGATCGCGCCGCAAGACCTCGGTGAAGTCGGCGATGGCGCGTTGCCAATTTTCCTGCTTGGCGAAGGCCTGGCCGCGCTTGTGGTAGAGCCCGGCCAGCGTCGTCGCGGCGGGCTGCCCCGAGGCGGCCATACGGCTGCAGGCGGCGACGCGATTTTCGGGGGTCGAGTCGGCCCGGTCGCAAATATCGCGGTCGGCATCTGATGGAGCGAGCCCGTCGCCTGCCGGTTTCAACGCGGCGACGGCGGCCCGATATTCGATGAAGGACTTCGGGCAGGTCGCCACTGCCTGCTCGAACAGCTTCCGCGCTTCGTCGGCGCGGCCGCCCAGCTCATGCCACTGGCCGAGGTAGAAATCGACCTCGCAGGTTTGCTCGGCCTGCGTTTTGGCGTCGCCTTGCCTGGCGGCTTGACGCAGTTCGTCGGCACTGAGCCTTCCGGCAAGAAAGTGCGCCACCGGCCCCGGCCACTTCGCGCGATCCGAATCCTTCGAACTTGCTTCGAGTTCGCGCCTGGCCTCGGCCGCGCCGAAAACCCATGCATCCGACAGGTAGCGCCATACGAAGGCGTAGCTATGGGCCGGTTCGATGCCCAGCACCTCGCGGAAATCCAAGGCCGCGAGATCGTACTGGCGCAGGTTGAACTCGCCAAGGCCGCGACGATAGTAGGCACTCGTATTGCGAGGATCTAGTTCGACGATCCGGGTATAGTCATCGACGGCGCGGGCATATTCGCCAAGGCTGTCCCAACGACGACCGCGATTGTGATAAGCAAGGACGTAGTTGGGGTCGAAAGCCAAGGCTTCGGTGAAATCGGCGATGGCGCGGGCGTCGTCGTCCGTGGCGATGCCGCGATTGTTGAGGGCTCCCGGCTGCTTGGGATTGAGGCGCAGGGACTCCGAATAGTCGGCAATGGCTCGCTCCTTATCGCCCTTTTCGAACCGTGCAAAGGCGCGTTGGAAGTGGGCGGTGGCGAGTTCTTTCGGCTCCAGCCGTCCCGACTCGATCACCTTCGTACAAACCGCGATGAGGGTTTCGGGCGGCGCTTTTTCCGTTCGAAGACAGGTCGAGCGACCCGTGTCGAACGACGTGTCCTGACTGAACGACGGTTGAGCGGTACTGGCAACCATCAACCCGAACAATACCACCGCGACGCGATACATGACGGTCTCCGTTCGAGGCATAGGGCTTTGGCGAGCCCGTTCGGCGT
>CANITX010000083.1 GCA_947470575.1 Rhodospirillales bacterium | reverse complement strand
GTCGGCACCGGCGGGGAGAAGGCCTTCGCCGCCGGCGCCGATATCAAGGAAATGCAGGCCAAAAGCTTCGCCGATTGCTACCTCGAGGACTTCATCACCCGCGATTGGGAACGGCTCGCCGCCTGCCGCAAGCCGACCATCGCCGCCGTTGCCGGCTATGCCCTGGGCGGGGGCTGCGAAATCGTCATGATGTGCGACATCGTGATCGCCGCCGACAATGTCCGCTTCGGCCAGCCGGAGATCACGCTCGGTATCATGCCCGGTGCTGGCGGCACCCAACGCCTCACCCGCCTGGTCGGTAAGGCCAAAGCCATGGATCTTTGCCTGACCGGTCGGATGATGGATGCTGCCGAGGCAGAACGTTCCGGGCTGGTCAGCCGCGTGGTCGCGCCTGAAAAGCTGATGGAAACGGCGCTGGCGGCGGCGGAAAAGATCGCCGGCTTTTCCCGGCCCTCGACCTTGATGGTCAAGGAGGCGGTCAACCGCGCCTACGAGACGACCTTGGCGGAAGGGGTGCGTTTCGAACGGCGTCTGTTCCACGCGACATTTGCCACCGACGACCAAAAGGAAGGCATGGCAGCATTCGTGGAAAAGCGCAAAGCGGTCTTCCGCAATCGCTAACCCGATGCACCTGGCGGCCACCCCTGGGTTGACGATAGGCCGGCGGGGCAGTATAAGCCCGCCTTTCCCAAGCCTTTTGGATACGAAGCAGAGCGTCCCATGGCCAATCACAAGTCGGCAAAGAAGCGCAACCGTCAGACCCAGACGCGTACCGTCGTCAACCGCAACCGGGTCAGTCGCATCCGCACCTTCATGCGCAAGGTGGAGGAAGCCATTTCCTCCGGTGACCAGCCGGCGGCCCAGGCGGCTTTGCGCACGGCGCAGCCGGAACTGATGCGCGGCGCGGGCAAGGGCGTGTTGCACGCCAATACCGTATCCCGTCGGCTGTCGCGTCTGTCGGCGCGGATCAAATCCATGGGTGCCTGATCTTCAGGTGTTTCACCGGGTGTTGAACCGGGTTTTTTAGGCCGCGCCTCCGCTCTGGGACGCGGCCTTTGTTATGCCGGAAAGGTCGTGCGCAGCCGCTTTTTAGCTGTCGCGCTGTCAAGAAAAATATTTGCCGTGTTCCCGGTTCAGCCCCGTTGCCTCCCTCATGGGGCGCCGGTACAGTCAGTGGGCGTGAGTACTCAAAATCAGTAGTTTGAAAAGTCAAAATGGGCATTCGCGGGCGATTCACTAGAAATAACTTGCTTCTTGGCGGTGATTCAAAGTATTGAGAATTCGATTACTTTCTATCGAAAAAAAAGTACATAAGCCGCTCGGATAGGATTGAATGCCGCACTAAGGAGGGGCCTATTTCAACAGAAGCGCGGATTGCTTCATCAAATTTGGTTCGTAACGGCCATCTCGCGCCAAAACAGGCGGAGCGCGGGATGTGACTACAGTCCGTCGGACGATCTTCAAAGGTTGACCGATAGCGTGTGGGGCTCTTGCCGGATTGCTTGACGGGGTACTTCGAACAAGAAGTGGGTGGGTCTCGAATCGCTGGCCACAAGTGTTGTGGCTTCGGTTTGGCGTAGGGCAAAAAACAATATCAATCATGGGCGTGTACACGTAATGAACCGGGCCGGGAAACAGAACGTGATCGATACGCAGTGGAACCAAGTCGCGGCCGTGATGCGCCAGGACATTGGCGAAGCCGCGTATCAAAGCTGGCTGAAGCCAATGTCGGTGCGCGGCGTGTCCGATGGGCGGGTGCAGCTTTCGGTTCCGACCCGGTTTATGCGCGATTGGGTCATGGCCCATTACGTCGAAAAGTTGCAGGCGCTATGGTGCCAGCTGGACGCGGCCTTGGGCGGGGTCGACATTCTGGTTCGCTCCGAGCGGGACCAGCCGTCCCGTCAGGTGCCGGTTGGCACGTCTGGCGCGCTGGCGCCGGCTTTCTTGGCAACTGCGTCTTCAACAACCGCTTCCTCGGCGCCATCCGGTAAAGCGCGCACCATGGCGGGCAAGGGGGGCTATAACGGCCGCTCCGTGACGGCGGGGGACGAATTTTACGACGGATTGAGCGCCCCGCTCGACGCCCGGTTTAAGTTCGATCGCTTCGTTGTTGGCAAACCGAACGAGTTTGCCCACGCGGCGGCGCGGCGTGTCGCCGATGCCACATCGGTACAATTCAATCCGCTATTCCTGTATGGCGGCGTCGGCCTGGGCAAGACCCACTTGATGCACGCCATCGCCTGGAACATCCGCGAGCGCGATCCGTCGCGCACGGTGATCTATCTGTCGGCGGAAAAGTTCATGTACCGCTTCATCCGGGCGCTACGCGAACAAAACACGGTCGATTTCAAGGAACAGTTCCGCTCCGTCGACGTATTGATGATCGACGACGTGCAGTTCATCAGCGGCAAGGAATCGACCCAGGAAGAATTCTTCCATACCTTCAATGCCCTGGTCGATCAGGGCCGGCAGATCGTCATTTCGGCGGACAAATCGCCTTCCGATCTCGAGGGCATGGAAGAACGGCTGAAAAGCCGGCTGAACTGCGGCCTGGTCGCGGATCTCCATGCCACCACCTACGAATTGCGCTTGGGCATCCTGCAGTCCAAGGCGGAACAGGCGGAAATCCAGATTCCCAGCCGCATCATGGAGTTCCTCGCCCACAAGATCACTTCGAACGTGCGCGATCTCGAAGGAGCGCTGAACCGGGTCGTTGCCCACGCCCAGTTGGTCGGTCGCGACGTGACGCTGGAAACGACACAGGAAGTCTTGCACGATTTGCTGCGTGCCAATGACCGACGTGTCACCATCGAGGAAATACAAAAGCGGGTGGCCGAACATTTCAACATTCGCACCTCCGACATGCATTCGGCGCGGCGCGCCCGCTCGGTGGCGCGTCCCCGCCAGGTGGCCATGTATTTGGCCAAGCAATTGACCACCCGTTCCTTGCCTGAAATCGGTCGCAAATTCGGCGGGCGCGACCACACCACGGTGATGCACGCCGTGCGCAAGGTCGAAGAGCTCCGCGAGTGCGATTCCGGCTTTGCCGAAGATGTCGAATTGCTGCGCCGGATGCTCGAAGGCTGAGCTACGTCAACGGCTGCCGCCCAGCGGCTTTCCCTGCCGAATTCTCTTCGAGAACTGGGAAAATTTGCTATAGACTGTAGGGCTCGGCGCGGGGTGTATGGACCTCGCGGTTTTATGGCGCGGGTGCGGAGAGGGGCCATTCGGAGGTCTGTACCGGCGCTGACGTCCCACATTTTGACCTGACGGCTGGCCATGAAATTGACCATCGAACGAGCAGCTTTGTTGAAGGCCCTCGCACACGCGCAAAGCGTCGTCGAACGCCGCAACACCATTCCCATCCTGTCGAACGTCAAGCTGACCGCGAAAGGCGGCCGGCTCAGCCTGGACGCAACCGACCTCGACCTTGAGATTGTCGAGCAGGCGGATTGCCAGGTCGCCACAGATGGTGCGACGACGGTTGCCGCCCATACCCTTTACGACGTCGTCCGCAAATTGCCTGAAGGTTCGCAGATCGAGCTGGATACCGGCGGCGAAACGGAACGCATGTCGTTGCGCGCCGGGCGTTCCCGCTTCACCTTGACGTGCCTGCCGGTGGAAGATTTCCCCGTCATGTCGGAAGGGGATTTGCCGCACCATTTCCGGCTGGCCGCCGCCGATTTGCGCAGTCTGATCGACCGCACCCGCTTCGCCATTTCGACCGAAGAGACCCGTTACTATCTGAACGGCATCTATCTGCACGCCGCCGTCCACGACGGGGTCGACGTGCTGCGTGCGGTGGCCACCGATGGCCACCGCCTGGCCAGCGTCGAAGTGCCGCTGCCGGAGGGTGCTGCCGGCATGCCGGGGGTTATCATCCCGCGCAAAACCATCGCCGAGGTCCGTAAGCTTATCGATGAAACGGCCGAAGATGTGCAGATGGCCTTGTCCGAGACCAAGATTCGCTTCGCTTTCGACGGCGGCGTGCTGACCTCGAAGCTGATCGACGGCACCTTCCCCGATTACGAACGGGTGATTCCGGCCGACAACGACAAGGTTCTCGAAGTCGACTGCAAATCCTTCACCGAGGCGGTCGACCGCGTCTCGGCCATCTCCAGCGAAAAGTCGCGAGCCGTGAAACTCAGCCTGCGGCCCTCGTCGCTGACGTTGTCGGCGAACAGTCCTGAAAATGGCAATGCCACCGAAGAGCTGGAGATTTCGTACAGCGCCGACAATTTGGAAATCGGCTTCAACTCCCGCTACCTGCTCGACGTGACCCAGCAGATCGAAGGCGATACGGCGCGTTTCCTAATGTCCGACGCAGCCTCGCCAACCGTGGTCCGCGAGGTTGGCGATTCCAGCGCCACTTACGTGCTGATGCCGATGCGGGTTTAAGGAGGCCGGGTTCTGATCGCTTCGCAACTCGTCGCCGCTATCGGCGCGCCACCGAAGCAGGCCGTGGAATCCCCCAGACTGTCGGTAGCACGGCTGACCCTGTCGCGCTTTCGCTGCTACGAGCATCTGCGCCTCGAAACCGATCCGCGTCCTGTGGTGTTGGTGGGGCCGAACGGGGCCGGTAAGACCAATTTGCTCGAATCCCTCTCATTCCTGGTACCGGGTCGAGGCCTGCGCCGCGCCCGATTGGCCGAAGTGATGCGCCAGGCGTCCACGGGTCAACCGCCCGACGGCACCGGCTGGGCCGTGGCCGCGCGGCTGTCGGGGCCAGGTGGCCCTGTCGATGTCGGTACCGGCTGCGATGCCAACCAGGGCGGTATCGAGCGGCGCCAGGTGCGTATCGATGGCGAGGATGCCCGCGGCCAAGCTGCCTTATCCGAAGTGGCGAGCGCTGTTTGGCTGACGCCGCATATGGACCGCCTGTTTGCCGATGGAGCTTCCGGGCGGCGGCGCTTCCTCGACCGCATGGTGTTCGGCCTCGACCCGGCGCATGCCGGCAGGGTATCGGCCTATGAACATGCCATGCGCGAACGCTCCCGCTTATTGCGCGACGGCGATGGCGATGGCACGTGGCTCGCAGCCTTGGAGAGCACGATGGCGGAACGCGGCATCGCTATCGCCGCGGCTCGCTGCGACATGGCGGCCCGTCTCGACGAAGCCTGCATGAGCGCCGATGGCCCCTTTCCTGCGGCTTCCCTGGTCATGCGGGGCGATGTGGAAGACTGGCTTGGCCAGGGCCCGGCGCTGGCTGCGGAAGATCGGTTGCGTGACGGTTTGATCCGTTCGCGTCCGCTCGACGCTATGACCGGCGGTGCCGCCGTCGGCCCGCATCGCAGCGACCTCATCATTCGCCACCGTGGCAAGGATATGCCTGCCGAGCAATGTTCGACCGGGGAGCAGAAGGCCGTACTGATTGCCATCGTGCTTGCCGATGCGCGCTTGCAGGCGCGCGAGCGCGGCAGTGTGCCGCTGATGCTGCTCGACGAAGTTGTCGCCCATCTCGACGAAGTTCGCCGCGCTGCTCTATTCGAAGCTATTTGCGATCTCGACGCGCAGGCTTGGATGACCGGTACCGATGCGGCCTTGTTCGCGCCGCTCGGTCACCGTGCGCAACGCTTTCGTGTCGAGAACGCCACGCTGTCGACGTTTTGAGCCCAAGAGAGAAAACACGCCCATGAGCGAACCCACGGATATTCAGCCCCAGGTCCCCGAGTCGAGCGACTACGATGCCGGCTCCATTCAGGTGTTGCGCGGCCTTGAGGCCGTGCGCAAGCGGCCGGGCATGTATATCGGCGATACCGACGACGGTTCCGGCCTGCACCACATGGTTTACGAGGTGGTGGACAACGCCATCGATGAATCGTTGGCTGGCCATTGCGACCTGGTCAACGTGACACTGAATGCCGACGGTTCGGTGACGGTGCGCGATAATGGCCGCGGCATCCCAGTCGACATCCACGCCGAAGAAGGCGTCTCGGCGGCGGAAGTCATCATGACCCAGCTGCATGCCGGCGGGAAATTCAATCAGAACTCCTACAAGGTTTCCGGCGGGTTGCACGGCGTCGGCGTTTCGGTCGTCAATGCGCTTTCCGAATGGCTGGATCTGCGGATCTGGCGGGAAGGCAAAGAGCATTACGTCCGCTTCATCCACGGCGACGTCGTCGCGCCGTTGAAGGTCGTCGGCGAAGCGCCGGTCGATCCGCGCCACGGTATTGCAGATCGCCGGCGTACCGGTACCGAGATCACTTTCTTCCCGTCGAAGCTAACCTTTACCATGACGGAATTCGATATCGCGACGCTGGAACACCGATTGCGCGAACTGGCATTCCTGAATTCCGGCGTGACGCTGACCTTGACCGATGCCCGCCAGGTCGACGTGAGCACCGTCGAGATGCACTACGAAGGCGGTCTCGAAGCTTTCGTCGGTTATGTCGACCGGGCAAAGTCGGCGCTGCACCAACCGCCGATAGCCGTATCCGGTGAACGCGACGGCATTGTCGTCGAAATGGCGATGCAGTGGAACGACAGCTATCACGAAACGATGTTATGCTTCACCAACAACATCCCGCAGAAGGACGGCGGCACCCATCTTGCCGGATTCCGCGGCGCTTTGACCCGCACCATCAACGCCTACGCGGTGGAAAGCGGCCTGGCCAAGAAAGCCAAGGTGGCGATTACCGGCGACGATGCGCGCGAAGGGCTGACCTGCATCCTGTCGGTCAAGGTCCCCGATCCCAAATTTTCATCGCAGACCAAGGATAAGTTGGTCTCCTCCGAAGTGCGTCCGGCGGTCGAAGGATTTGTTGCCGAGCGTTTGGGCTTGTGGTTCGCCGAACATCCCGCCGAGGCGCGCAAGGTGATTGGCAAGATTGTCGAAGCCGCGGCCGCCCGCGAAGCGGCCCGCCGGGCTCGCGAACTCACCCGGCGCAAGGGCGCGCTCGACATGGCCTCGCTGCCGGGCAAGCTCGCCGATTGTCAGGAGCGCGATCCGGCGCTTTCGGAATTGTTCATCGTCGAAGGCGATTCGGCCGGCGGTTCGGCGAAACAGGGCCGCGACCGGGCGCGTCAGGCGATCCTGCCGCTACGTGGCAAGATTCTTAACGTCGAACGGGCCCGTTTCGATAAAATGCTGGGCTCGGCCGAAATCGGCACGCTAATCGCAGCACTCGGTACCGGCATCGGCAGCGAGGACTTCGACGCCGGTAAAAGCCGCTACCACAAGATCATCATCATGACGGACGCCGATGTTGACGGTAGTCACATTAGAACCTTGCTGCTGACCTTTTTCTATCGCCAGATGCGCGAGTTGATCGAGCGCGGCTATCTCTACATCGCCCAACCGCCGCTCTATCGGGCCAAGCGCGGCAGTTCCGAGGTTTATCTGAAGAATGACCGGGCCTTGGAAGAATATCTGTTCAACGCCGCTCTCGATGAAGGCACGGTTTTCGTTACCCACGATGGCGCTCAGATCGCCGGGCCGCACCTGCGGGCCTTGGTCGAAGATGCGCGCGGCGTGAAGACCCTGCTCGAACGCCTTGGCCGGCACGTCCCTCTGCCGGTTCTCGAACAGACGGCTATTCTCGGTGTTCTTAACCCCGATATTTTGGGCGACCAGGGCAAGGCGGCGGCGGCGGCCGAATACATCGCCCGACGTCTGGATGCGCTGGCCTCCGAATTGGAGCGAAGCTGGCAGGGTCAGCCACTACCCGATGGCGGATTGCTGTTCACCCGCACCTTGCGTGGTGTTGCCGAACGCCACGCCATCGACGGTGCGCTGATCCGTTCCGCCGATGCCCGGCGCCTCGACGGCATGGCCGTCGAGTTGCAACAGCACTATGCCCGCCACGGTAAGTTGACGGCAAAAGAACAACAATTTTCGATCACCGGCCCGATATCCCTGATCAATGCCGTCCTCGAAATGGGCCGCAAGGGCGTTTCCATCCAGCGTTACAAAGGCCTGGGCGAAATGAATCCGGAACAGCTTTGGGAAACGACGCTCGATCCCAATGCGCGGTCGCTCCTGCAGGTGAAAGTCAGCCACGCCGACGACGCCGAAGACATCTTTGCCACCCTGATGGGCGATTCGGTGGAACCCCGCCGCGATTTCATCCAGAAAAATGCCTTAAAGGTAGCCAACCTGGACGTCTGACCGCCGCCTTGAGTTAACCCTTAGGATGGGGTTAACCCCATCCTAACTGTGGCGGTCCGACATAGGATCCATGGCCGACAGTAAACTCAGGGCGGAAAACCGAAACCTGCGCGCTCCACCCCCCGACGGTGAGGGCAAGGGTCGGCGTGCGCCTTCTGGCAAGTCGCGCCGGGGTTGGCCGCGGCGACTCCTGATTTGGGCGGCCACCGCCGCCGTCTGGGGGCTGGTTGCTATTGGCGGATTGGTAGCCTGGTTCTCCCTCGACCTGCCCGATATCGAAGCCTCGCTCGCCGCCTTCCGCCGCCCGACGGTAACCGTGCTGGCCGCCGATGGCAGCGTCATGGCTACCATGGGCGACCTCTATGACGAGGCGGTGGCGCTGACCGATCTACCGCCGATGCTGCCACGTGCCGTCATCGCCACCGAAGACCGGCGCTTCTACGACCACTTCGGCATCGATCTGCTCGGCCTGTTGCGCGCCACCTTCGCCAATCTCAGGGCTGGGCGCATCGTGCAGGGCGGCAGCACCATCACCCAGCAGGTTGCCAAGAACCTTTTCCTGACCTCCGAACGGACCCTCAAGCGCAAGGTGCAGGAGGTCTTGGTCGCCCTTTGGCTCGAACGTCGGTTCAGCAAGGATCAGATTCTCGTCATCTACCTGAACCGGGTATACCTCGGCTCCGGCGCCTATGGCGTGTCGGCGGCCGCCCGGCGCTATTTCGACCGCCCTGTCGGCCGCCTGGGGATCTATGAATCGGCGATGCTGGCAGGACTGTTGAAAGCGCCGTCGCGCTACAATCCGCACAACGACCCCCAACTCGCCGATCATCGCACGCGCCAGGTGTTGGAGAATATGGTCGATGCCGGCGTGCTGACTGCCGCGCAGGCACAGGCGGCTCCCGGCAGTGCCGGTGCTGAACGGTTTCGCGCGCCGACGACCGTGGCGCCCTACTTCGTCGATTGGGTGATCGATCAGGTTCCCGACTTTGCCGGCGCCGGCGACCGCGATCTGACGGTCGTGACCACGTTGCAGCCGGAGGTGCAGCGCGCGGCTGAACACCATGTCCATGCCCTGCTGGATGGTCCGGGACGCGGCCTTAACATCTCGCAAGGCGCGGTCATCGTCCTGTCGACGGATGGTGCTGTGCGCGCGCTGGTGGGTGGCGCCGATCACGCAAAAAGTCAATTCAACCGTGTCGTGCAGGCACGCCGGCAACCGGGATCCGCCTTCAAGCCACTGCTCTTCCTCACCGCGCTTGAAGCCGGGTTGACGCCGCAAACCATCGTCGACGACGCGCCGATCGATATCCGCGGTTGGCGCCCCGCTAACTTCGACGGTCGCTATGAAGGCCAGGTGACGCTTAGCCACGCCCTGACCCGGTCGTTAAACACGGCGGCCGTGCGCGTCGCGCAGCGCATCGGCCCCGAACGCGTTATCGCCACGGCGCGACGCTTGGGCATCACCGGCAAGCTGCCCAACGACCTTGGCATCGCGCTGGGCACGGGCGAGGTTTCGCTGGTCGAATTGACGGCGGCATACGTGCCCTTCGCCAATGGTGGCATGGGTGTCTGGCCCTATGCCATCGCCGAAATTCGCGACGGCAACGATACCGTACTGTACCGGCGCAGCGGCTCCGGTCCCGGCCGCGTGGTTGCGGCCGAACGGGTGGCTGCGATGAACGACATGCTTTCGGGCGTGGTGCGCGAAGGCACGGGCCGCGGCGCCGCGCTCGACCGCCCGAGTGCGGGCAAGACCGGCACCAGTCAAGACTTTCGCGATGCCTGGTTCATTGGTTATACGGCCGATCTGGTGGCCGGAGTCTGGCTCGGCAACGACGATGGCGATCTGATGAAGAACGTTACCGGCGGCGGCGCTCCCGCCCGCCTGTGGGCGGCGATCATGACGGATGCCCATCGCGGCCTGCCGGTCCGCCCCTTGCCGAGCTACGCCCCGCCCCCGCTGGTTGTCCAAGCGCCCGACCAGCCATCGCCGCCGGCTGCGGCTGGCGGCGTCGAGGAGAAGGGCTTCTGGGAAAGCCTGATGGACAAGCTGACCGGGCGCCGTTGAACGGCGGCCCGTTCAGCCGCGCATGCGCGCGATGGTCGCCGTTGTGCTGTGGCCGGCCTCGAGGTCGACCAGCATGACCCGCCCGCCGCCGGCCTGCACGATGTCGGCGCCGACCACCTCGTCGACCCGGTAATCGGCGCCCTTGACCAACACGTCCGGGCGGATCGCCGCGATCAGGTTGAGCGGTGTGTCCTCGTCGAAGATCACCACCATGTCGACCGACCCCAGCGAGGCGAGCACCGTGGCGCGTGCCGCTTGCGTCTGCAACGGCCGGCTCGGACCTTTCAGCCGCTTGACCGACGCGTCGGCGTTTAGCCCCACGATCAAGCGGTCGCAGGCGGCCCGCGCCTTGGCCATCAGGGTGACGTGGCCGGGATGCAGCACATCGAAACAGCCGTTGGTGAAGCCGACACGAAAACCCTGGCGGCGCCAACGGTCGATGCGGTCGAGTGCCGGCGACAGCGCCATGACCTTGTCGTTCGCATCGCTGACGTCGCTGCGCCGCAGCGCTGCGGCGACCTCCTCCGGATGGGCGACGGCGGTGCCGACCTTGCCGACGACGATGCCGGCGGCGACGTTGGCGATGGCGGCGGCGCGCTCCAATGGCGCCCCGGCGGCCAAGGCCGCGGCAAGCGTTGCCACGACGGTATCGCCGGCGCCCGAGACATCGAAGACCTCGCGCGCTTCCGTCGGCAGATGGGTGACGACACCGTCCGCCGTCACCAGCGTCATGCCGTCGCGGCTGCGCGTGGCCAGCACCGCACCGACGCCGCAGCTGGCGATGATGTGGCGGGCGGCGGCGACGATCTCGGTATCGTTGCCCGTCGGCCTGCGGCTTGCCTCGCCCAGCTCCTTGCGGTTGGGGGTCAGCAGGCTGGCGCCGCGATAGCGCGAATAATCGCTGCCCTTGGGGTCGACGATCACCGGCCGGCCGGCGTCGCGGGCGGCGGCGATCAGGGCAGCGACGACACCGTTCCCAAGTGCGCCCTTGCCATAGTCGGAGGCGACCACCACGCCGCAGTCGGCCAGGGCCGCTCGCGCGCCGGCCAGCATCGCCTCGGCGGTGGCGGCGGACACGTCGTCGGTGGTCTCCCGGTCGGCGCGTAGCATCTGCTGATTGCCGGCCAGGTAACGGATCTTTATTGCCGTCTGGCGCGCTGGATCGATGACCAATTCGATCTTGGTACCGGACAATGCGGAAAACAGCGCCCGGACCTCGCGCCCGGCATCGTCGTCGCCGATTGCCGAAACGAACGTCGCCCGCGCGCCCATCGCGTCCAGATTGCGCGCCACGTTGCCGCCGCCGCCCAGCATCGCTGCCTCGCGCTCGATGCGCAGCACCGGGATCGGCGCCTCGGGCGAAATGCGTTCCACCCGTCCGTGCACGAAGCGGTCGAGCATGATGTCGCCGACACAGAGAACGCGGGCCTTGGGCAGTCGGTCGAGCAGGGCGATGAGATCGGAACGGTCGGTCATGGGTAATGCGAACTCACAGGTCGATGCGGACGCCGCTACGCAGCGACTCGAGCGCGGCCACCGTGGCACGGCTAGTTTCGATCAGTTCCGCCTCGTCCACCGGTGCCGGGCCGCCGGCCCGCGCGGCGCGAACGAAGGCTTCCAGTTCGCCTCGGATGCCTTTGTCCTGGCCCAGGCGCGCCTTGCTGCGCCGGACGCGGCCGTCCTCGGCGATGGTTAGGCTGCGGAAATCTTCGATGGTGGCCACCGTGCCGCCGGCAAAGACTTCGATGCGCTCTTTGCCGAAGGCGGCATCGCCCTGTGCCGTATAGGCGATGCTGGCAAGGCTGCCGTCGGCGAAATTGAGGGAGACGGCAACGTCCTCCGCCGTGGCGCCGGTGCCGGTTAGGGCATCGGCATGCACGGAAACGATCGGCGCGCCGACCAGGAAGCGCGACAGGTCGATGAAATGACAAACCTCGCCCAACACCCGGCCGCCGCCTTCCGCCGCATCGTTGAGCCAACTGTCCGGCGGCACCGCCCCGGCGTTGATCCGCATGACGACGAAGCGCGGACCCGGCCGAGCGGCCAGACGTTCGCGAACGGCGATGGCCATCGGCGCGAAACGCCGGTTGAAGCCGACCTGGAAGAACGCGTTCGAACCCTGGCGTGCCGCCGCCACCCGGTCGATGTGCTCGCGGGTCAAACCAAGTGGCTTTTCGACCAGCACTGTTTTGCCGGCGGCCAGCGCCAGGGCGGTCAGCTCGGCGTGGCTGTCGTGGCGGGTGGCGACGATCACCGCATCGATGGCAGGATCGTCCAACACGGCGGTTGCTTCGGTAGCGGCCCGTTCGAACCCGAAGGTTTTTTGTGCATGTTCGGCAACCGCGCTGCGCCGCGCGACGACGGTGCCGAGCGTAACGCCCTCCATGCCCTTGAGCACGGGCAGCACCATGGCGCGGGCGAAAGCGCCGGCGCCGATGACGCCAAGGCGGATCGTACCCGGTTTGCGGACGAAGGCAGGCTTGGGAAAGGCGATGGGCCGTGCGGTGGCAGCGCGATCCGGATAGGTCAGCACCACGCCCAGGTGCGGCTCGCTGCTGCTGGAAACCATCTCGTAGGCGGCTTCCGCGCGCTCGATCTCGAAGCGATGGGTGATCAAGCTGTGGACGTCCAGCCGGCGCGGCAGGCCGGGGTCCATCAGCCTGACGCATTCGGCCAGATTCTCGCTTTCGGTCCAGCGGATCCAGCCTTCGGGATATTTCACGCCGCGGCTCTCGAAATCGTCGTCGTAGCGCCCGGGCCCATAGGAGCGCGAAACCACCAGCGACAATTCCTTGGCCATGAAGTCCCGATAGGGAACGGTGGTGCCGGTCATACCGACCAGGGCGACACGGGCCCGGTCGCGGGCGATGGCGGCAGCGGTTTCGATCGGTTCCGAAGAATCGGTAGCCGCCGCGATCAATACCCCGTCGCAGCCGCGCCTGCCCGACAGCGCTGCCACGGCCTCGGCAAGGCCCGGCGTTGCCAGGTCCCAGGTCCATTCGGCGCCCAGCCGGCGGGCCAGCGCCAGCCGCTCGGTATCGTAGTCGAGCGCGATCACCCGGCTGCCGGACAATGCGGCGATCGACAGGGCCAATTGCCCGACCAGACCGCAGCCGACCACCGCGACGATATCGCCCAGGCCCGTACCCAGATTGCGCACGCCATGCATGGCGATGGCGCCCAAGGTGGCAAAGCAGGCTTCCTCGTCGCTGACGCCATCGGGCACCGGAGCAGCCAGGCTGCGCGGCACCACGTTCAATTCGGCGTGATTGGCCAGCCCCGCGCCGGCCACGGCCACCCGCTGTCCGACGCGGAAAGCACCCTCCAATCCGGCCCCGATGGCGACGATCTCGCCGACCGCCGAATAGCCGAGCGGTAACGGCTCGTCGAGGCGGGCCATGACGGCGCGCAAGGTCGCCACGATGCCGTCGCGACGCGCCTTGTCCATGACCTTGCGCACCAGGTCGGGGCGGGCCCGCGCCTTACCTGCCAACGACTTTCGGGCAAAGGCCGTGATCAGCCGCTCGGTCCCGGCCGAAATCAGCGAGGCTCGCGTGCGCACCAGCAGATGCCCCGGCCGGGCCGTCGGCTCGGGAACCTCGCGCACGGAAAGCTCTCCCGAGCGGGCGCTTTGGATGACTTGTTTCATGCGGTCCCGTCTTACTCCTTTTCGTCCGCCTGGAACAGCAACCGCTGGCCGGATCGGCTTCTATACCCCGGGGTTTCCTAATAAAATACTTTGCCCGGCCGCGCCGCCCCGCTAATTAGGCCCCAGACATGTGTGGGCTCAATGCCATCGTTGCCTATGCCGCCGGGGCGCCGCCGGTCGATAGGGCGGAACTGGTCGCTGTCCGCGATGCCATGGCGGTGCGTGGT
>CANITX010000082.1 GCA_947470575.1 Rhodospirillales bacterium | reverse complement strand
GGTGCCGGTCTTCGCCGCGTGGTGCTTGACGTGTTCCAGGTAGTTCAGCCCGAAAGCATAGAACGTCGGCGGCCCCACCGGCACCAGCAGCTTGACGCTGCGCAGCGGCACCTTCTCGTCGGTCTTCGTCCATTTGCCGAAGGGCGTGCCGCGCACCTTGCGGATGCTCTTGCCCTCGACGATGCCGTAAGCCGGCTTGCCCGGCTTGCTCTTCGCTTCGAATCGTGCCCAGCGCATGTATCGGTCCCCCTCGGTTGGTGGTTCTACTCAAGCGGCGTTGGCCGCCCTCCTCTGCTTGTCCTGCGGCAGATCGGCCATCGGCAGCGGTGGCCGGCCGAGGATCATGTCGGCGGCCTTCTCGGCGATCATGATGGTCGGCGCATTGGTGTTGCCGCCGATCACCAACGGCATGATCGAGGCGTCGACGACGCGCAGTCCCGCGATGCCCTTGACCCTGAGTTGGGTATCGACCACGGCGTCGGGGCCGCTGCCCATCGAGCAGGTCGCCACCGGGTGATAGACGGTGCCGCAATTGTCGCGGATGAACTGGCGCAGTTCGTCGTTGCCCTGCACATGCTTGCCCGGCGTCAATTCCTCGCCGCGCACACGGTCGAAGGCCGGCGATTCGAGGATGCGACGGCCCGCCTTGACGCCGCGCAGCAACGTTTCCAGGTCCTCCCCTGCGCTGAAGAAGCGCGGATCGATGACCGGCGCGCTATGCGGATTGGCATCCTTGAGGCTGACCGATCCCCGGCTCGACGGTCGCATCAGCGCCGTGTTCAGGGAATAGCCATGGCCAATGCTGATGTTTCGGCCCGACGGGCTACGCAATCCGGGCAGGAAACCGTACTGGATATCCGGCCGCGCCAGCCCCGGCTGGGTGCGAAGGAAGCCGCCGACCTCGACCGCGTTGCTGGCCAGCATGCCGGTGCGGAACAGCAGATAATCGATGCCGTTCCAGATCAGCCGCGGCGCGGCGCGCAGCGAGATGCCGTAGCTCATGGCGGTCGAACTCTTGCTGACCATGCTGACGGCGACATGGTCCTGCAAATTGCGCCCGACATTCGGCAGGTGATGCTTGGTCTCGATGCCCAGGCGCGATAGTTCGGCGCCGTCGCCGATGCCGGAGCGCATCAGCACGGCCGGCGACACGATGGAGCCGCAGGAAACGATGACCTCGCGGTTGGCCGCGATGGTCCGGCGCGCATTCCCCTGGACGATCTCGATGCCGGTCGCCCGGCCGCCCTCCAGCACCACCTTGTCGGCGATGGCGTTGACGATGACGGTCAGGTTGGGCCGCTCGCGCACAGGGGTCAGATAGGCCGCCGCCGCCGAATGGCGCCGGCCGTTCTTGTGGGTGACCTGGCGGAAGCCGAAGCCTTCCTGGTCGTCGTCGTTGAAGTCGGTGCGCCGCGGCAATTGCAAGGAGTCGGTCGCGTCCAGGAACACGTCGACCAGGCCATTGCGCTTCTTCAAATCGGTGACGTTGAGCGGCCCGCCGGTGCCGTGGTAGGGCGAGTCAGTGAACTTCTCATTGTTTTCCGAGCGGCGGAAATAGGGCAGCACCTCGCGGTACGACCAACCGGTGCAGCCGTGCTCCGCCCATTCGTCGTAATCGAGCGGATGGCCGCGCATATAGATCATGCCGTTGATCGAGCTGGAACCGCCCAGCGTGCGGCCGCGCGGGATACGGATCTGGCGGTTCGAGGCTTCGCCCTGTGGCGAGGTCAGATAGCGCCAGTTGAGCACCTTGTGATCGATCAACGACAGGATGCCCAAGGGTACGTGGATCAACGGACTGCGGTCGCGCCCGCCGGCCTCGACCAGGCAGACCCGGTTCTGCGGATCGGCGCTCAACCGGTTGGCCAGCACGCAGCCGGCCGAACCGCCGCCGACGATGACAAAATCGAAAACGTCTTCTCCGTTCGCCAAGATTCCGTCTCCCTGCTTCGCACCGGTTCACCTCCGGTTGCGGATGATTTTATCTTCCCTGCGCGTCGCGCCAAACAATAAGCCGGCGGATGCCCTCGCGCATGTCCACCTGCGGCCGCCACCCGATGGTCTTTTCGGCCAGCGCATGATCGATACGCCAGGCGCCGCCGGATGTAAGTCGCACCTTGCCGGCCTCCGGCTCCACGTACTGTGGCTGCATCTTGGCACCCGAAAGTTCGATCACCAACCGGGCAATCTCACCGGTCGTCGTCGGCGCCGGCCCCGAAAGATTGACCGCGACGTCGGTGGCGGTGGCTTCCAGCGCCGCGATATTGGCCCGCGCCACGTCGCCGACATAGACGAAATGTTTGGTCTCCGATCCGTCGCCGACGACACGCGGCGGTTGGCCGCCGCGCACCCGGTCGTGGGCATCCATGATCAGCACGGCGTTGGCCGCCCGGTAGTGCTGGCGCTCGCCATAGACCGTCGAATAGCGCAGCACGACGTAATTCAGGCCATGGCGGCGATAGGCGTCGCGGCACAATTGTTCACCGATGATCTTGCTGGCGCCGTATAGGATGGCCGCCGGCGGCGCTCCGGCCGTATGGAACGGCGTCGCTTCGACCAAGTCGCCGACGACGCCCGGTCCGTAGCCATAGACCGCGTTGGACGAGGCGAAAACCAATTTGCGGATTTTCTTCAGGCGGCAGGCCTCGATAACGTTCTGCGCACCGATGACATTGACGTCGATGCCGCGCCGGGGATCGCTGTCGAAGGCGATGGTCATCATCGCGGCCAGATGAACCACCCCGTCGACGCCGTCCATGGCATCCATGACTTGCGCCAAGCGCAGGATATCGCCCGACACCACCCGCAGGCGCGGATCGCCCTCGATATGGCGCAGCGCCTCCGGCGTGCCTTGCGAGAAATTGTCCAGCACGACGACGGATGCCGCCTCGCCCTTGAGCATGGCCTCGGCGGTGGCCGAACCGACCAGGCTGGCGCCACCGACAATCAGGAAATTTCCGCCTTTGATCGGCACGGCGGGCGACGGTTTTGGTTCGGGCATGGCGGGGTGTCCTGCGGCCGGGCCGCGTTAGTGAAAATGATGGTCCGGCTTTTCGAGACCGGCCAGCACGAGATGGCCGAAATGCTCGCCAAGCCTGTGTCTGTCCGCTTCCGGCAACCCGGGCCCAAGAAGGGAAGCGATATTGGCATCCAGGTGGGCGATGCTGCCGGTGCCGAACAGCGTCACATCGACCCCCGGTTCGTGACGGACATAGCGGAAGGCCGCATCGACAAGATCTTTGGCGCCACCCGGATGAACCAGGAAACCCAGGGCATCGTGGGCCATCGCCACCGGAAGGTTCCCTGCAGCAATCTCCTCGCCGATACTTTTGCGCAACCGTTCGGGCCGGCTGAAAATATTACGCACGGCATACATGACCATGACGCCAATGCCCCTGTCGCGCGCTGCCGGCAGGAAGCTGCGCGGTCCCTGGTGCAGCATGTGGAGGGCGATCATCATGACGTCCCACAGGTCGTCCGTCACGACCCGCGCCGCCGTGCCGTGCATGGCGTCCTCCGGCTGATTCTCGGTGATGCCGAGAAAGCGGAACTTGCCCTTGTCGCGTTCCTTCAACAGGGCGGGCACATGCTCGGCGACCAGCCGGTCATAATGCTCCGGCCGGGCGCCTTGCAAATGGAAGACGTCCATGTAATCGGTGCCAAGCAGGCGCAGCGAGGTGTCGAGATCGTCCAGCATTTTGGCGACCGGCACGATGTCGTCGCCGCGCTTGGTCTGCGCCTTTCCCGAGATCACCACCGAGTCCCGCGGTCGTCCCTTGATCGCCCGGCCGATGACAGCTTCGGTATCGTACTGTCGGGCGGTGTCGAGCAGGTTGATGCCACGTTCCAGCGCATGCTGGACGATAGCAACAGCCTGGGCTTCGCTGTTGCCATCGCGCAGTCCCAGTTTGCTGACGCCGCCGCATCCCAGGCCGGCGACGCTCACCTTGAGGCCGGTCCTGCCGAGTGTCGTATAGTCCACGCTCTCCCCCGTCAGCCGGCCTTGCGCGCTTCGGGGAAATGCGTCGGCACATCCAGGCCGACGCCCATCAGGTGGCCGAACTCCTTGTTCAGCCGCTCGCGGTCAGCGGCAGGCAACGGCCCGCGCAGGATCGAGGCGATGTTGGTCTCGACATGATGAATATCGCCGGTGCCGAACAGGGTGACGTGGCAACCCGGCTCGTGGCGGATATAGCGATAGGCCGCGTCGGTCAGGCTTTCGGCATGGCCCTTGCCGACCAGGAACGCCAACGGATTTTCCTCCTCCGCCATGCGCTTCGGCAGGTTGCCGGCGGCGACCTGTTCGGCGATTGCTTCACGCAGCCGCTCCGGCCGACTGAAGATGGTGCGCACCACGTACATCACCAGGATGCCGATGTTGTTCTTGATGGTGTGCTTGAGGATGAGGTCGCGCGGCCGCTGGTTGAGCATGTGGGCGGCGATCATCATCACGTCCCAATGGCCGTCCTGCGACGCCCGCGAGCCCATGGCGTGGGCCGTGTCGAAGGGCTGGTTCTCGGTAATGCCGATGAAGCGGAACTTGCCCTTGTCGCGTTCCTTCAGCAGCACCGGCAGGTGCTCGGCGACCAGTTGGTCGTAGTGGTCGGGTCTGGCGCCATGCAGGTGAAAAACGTCCACGTAATCGACGCCCAGCTTCTTCAGCGAGGCGTCGAGGTCGCCAACCACCTTGGCCGGGGTCACGATCTTGTCGCCGACCTTGCTTTGCGACTTGGTCGAGATCACCACCGAATCCCGTGGCCGGCCCTTGATCGCCTTGCCGACGATGGTTTCCGTCTCGTAGGCCGTTGCCGTGTCGATGAAGTTGACGCCGAGCTCCATGGCGCGCTGGACGACGGCGATCGACTGCTGTTCGGTCTTGCCCGTCTTCATGCCCAACCGGCTGTTGCCGCCGCAGCCGAGGCCAGCGACGCTGACCTTCAGGCCGGTACGTCCCAATGTCGTGTATTCCACGTCGATCACTCCCATCTAGTCCAGCCAGGGCGGCCGGCAGTTCCTGCAAATCGGGCGAGCCGTTAACGGCCCTGCTGCTTCTTCCAGGCGGCATAGTCCGCCAGGGTCTTCTCGTTGGGCGGATAGATTCCCATCACCGCGTCGCCGCCGGCGATGCGCTGGAAGATGTACTGTTCCTGGTGTTCCTTCTCGGCCGCTTCTGTGGCGATCTTGTCGACGATGTTGTTGGGGATCACCACGACGCCGTCGCCGTCGCCGACCAAGATGTCGCCGGGGAATACCGTGACGCCGCCGCATACCACGGGAATTTGGGCGTCCAGCGCGACGTGATGGGTCATCGATGGCGGCGCCGTCACCGCGGCGCAGAAGACCGGCAGGGCCTGGCCGCCAATGGTCGCCCCGTCGCGTACCGCGCCGTCGACGCACAGTCCGGCGACGCCGCGCACGCGCAACCGCTCGACCAGGATTTCGCCGACCGTGCCGGCCCGCGTCTCGCCCCGGCAATCGAAGCACAGTACATGGCCGGCGGGGGTTTCCTCGATGGCCTTGCGCTGCGGATAGTCGGGGCGGACGTTGATCTCGTTGCTGCTGCCGAAGTCTTCGCGCATCGGCACCATGCGGATGGTATAGGCCGGCCCGACCATGCGTCCGGCTGCCGGGTTCAAGGGTTTGGGGCCGTTCATGAAGATCGATTTGATGCCATGCTTGAACAGCACCGTCGTCAACGTCGCCGTCGATGTGCCCTTCAGCAGCCCGCGGGTGGCGTCGCTCAACGGCTTGGGGTCATAGAATTTCATCGGGGTTCCCCGTGGGTTAGCCTGGACGTTCCTGGAAGTGGAGCCGCGCGGCAGGTGGCAACATTCCTAGCATAGCACCGAAGACGGCCGCCTCAATGGGCGGATGCCCGTCCGGAACCGCTGTTCAAGGCCGCGGACGGTCACTATGCTGGGAGTTGGTCGGGGATTCGCCCGGCCAAACAAGCAGTACACTCGTGTTGATAGCGGTGCGGACAGTCCGGGCCGCCAGCAGCGGTCAATGACAACGCATATGGGCTTGTTCACCCCTTCGACCTTGAATCTGCGACCGATTACGGCCGACGTCGAATTCTTCCGGGCGTGGCTGCGCCGCCCGCGGCGGATGGGCTCCCTGGTGCCCAGCGGCCGGCGGCTGGCCGCCGCGGTCGCCGCCTGCATCCGCCCGGATACCTCGGGCGTTGTGCTGGAGTTGGGCGGCGGCACGGGCAGCATCACCCGGGCCATATTGGATGCGGGGCGGGTCGCACCCCAGAATCTGGTCGTCGTCGAACGCGAGGCCCGGTTGTGCGCCATTATCGCCAGCCGTTGTCCCGGCACGCGGGTCATCTGCGGCGACGCCGGCGATCTGCGGGCCTTGCTGGCGCGCGCCGGTATTTCCAAGGTCTCGACCGTCGTGTCCAGCCTGCCGTTCCTGTCCATGCGCGAATCCGAAAACCGGCGGATTCTCGACGCCGCCTTTGGCGTGCTCCCCGAGGACGGCGAGTTTATTCAATATACCTACGGTCCGGCATCGCCGATCCCCCGAGAATTTCTGAAGGCCTACCGCATGACGGGCAAGCGTCGCGGTTGGGTCTTGCTGAACATTCCGGCGGCAGCGATCTGGCTCTATCGCCGCACGGCGGACGCTCAAAGCCATATCGCCGCCCAGCCCCCCGCCAAAGCCGCCTGAGGCGCTCGTCGCGCCGCCGTTCCCGGATGGCTATACTTTCTTCCCATCTCCTCCTTGTTGGGTGGAAATGCCTTGAAACCCGAAATTCTCATCGGTATCGATCTGCCTCCCGCCAGCATGCACCGGCTGGCCGAAACTTATACTTTGCACCCGGCTGGGACGGCCCAGGACCTTGAACGCCTGCGCGCCGAAGGCGGCCTGCGAACCATCAGGGCGGTACTGACCAGCGGCTCCGTCGGGCTCAGCGCCAACTTGGTGGATGCGATGCCCAATCTCGAGATCATTTGCGTCTCGGGATCGAGCTGCGAAAACATCGATGTGGGCACGGCCCGCCGACGGGGCATCGCCGTTGTCAATGGGCCCGGCATCGACGACGTATCCGTCGCCGATCATGGCATGGCGCTGCTGCTGGCCGTTACTCGCGGCATAGCCGATACCGATCGTGCCGTGCGGCGGGGCGATTGGTCGCAGAGTCACCGGCTCGACCAATGGGATGGCGTGCGGGCGCTGCGCCCAACGATCACGGGAAAGCGATTGGGCATTCTCGGCCTCGGACAGATCGGCCAGCAGATCGCGCAACGGGCCGCCGCCGGCTTCGGCATGTCCATCGCCTATCACAACCGGAAACCGAAGAAGGGCAGCTTCTACCGTTTCCACGACCGCCTGATCGGCCTGGCCCAAAATTGCGATTTTCTCGTGATTTCGTGCCCTGGCGGCGCCGAGACCCGCCATCTGGTCGGCCCCGCCGTGTTGGGCGCGCTCGGCAACGAAGGCTACCTCGTCAACGTCTCGGCCGGCAGCATCGTCGACACGGCGGCGCTTATCGATGCCCTGAAGGAGCGCCGCATCGCCGGGGCCGCGCTCGATGTCATCGAGGGCGAACCGCATGTGCCGGCGGAACTGCTCGCCCTGCCCAACGTGATCGTTACGCCGCGCATGGGCGGTCGGTCGCCGGAGACCTTTCGCGCCTCGACCGACCTGATCCGCGCCAACCTGGATGCCCATTTCGCCGGCAGGCCGCTGTTGACGCCGGTCGCCTAGAAGACCGCATCAAAGGCGAGAAAGAGCCTTCTCCACCTTGCCGATCGCCGCCAGCAGGTCTTTCTTGTGATCGGCCTCCATTTTCTTCTGGGCTGCCAGCGACTTCGCCCATTCGGTCAGCACGTCGGCCAGCAGGTAATGGTGGAGGTGGATGCCGACCGCGCGCTTGTCGTCGCCGCGGCGTTCGAGCTTGATGAACAATCCGTCGTTTTCGCTGCGGGCCTCGAACTTGGCATCCCGCGCAAAGGTGCCGGTAAAGAATTTGTCCGCGAAATCGATAGAGACCTCAGCCTTGTCGACGATCGGTTCCATGCCTGCTCCCTTTTCCTTAGAAGGTATCCGAGCGTGCGGAGAATCCCGCACATGGATAGAAAACCCAAGGGCGGAAAGACAGCCTTGACCTAGCGCAAGGCAGGCGCGGCAGGCCTTCTGCCATGCGAGCGACGATCCGACGGCACGTCGCCACCGCTTGGCAAAGGTTCGATCGACATTCGGTCCCCGTCATCGGGTGGCCTTGGCTTACCGGCGCTGCTAAAATTCGGAGCCTGACTTCCCCAATCGTAGCGTAGCGGTGCCGACGATGAAGATCTCGATCCTCGACGACTATCACGATACCCTGCGCACCCTGGACTGTTTCCGGAAGCTTCACAGCCATACGGTCGTCATCTGGAACGATCACGTCCAGGACGTGGAGGTCTTACGCGAAAGGCTGGCGGATACGGATGTCCTCGTGCTCATCCGCGAACGCACGCAAATCCGGACGCCCCTGTTGGAGCAACTGCCCAACCTGAAGCTGATCAGCCAGCGCAGCGCTTATCCGCATATCGACATCGAAACCTGCACCCGCCTCGGTATCGTCGTGTCGTCGAGCCAGCATGCCGACACACCGTCCTATGCGACGGCAGAGTTGACGTGGGGATTGATCCTGGCAGCCATGCGCCAGATCCCGCAACAGATGCAATCGCTCAAAGCCGGACGCTGGCAGATCGGCGTCGGCAACACTTTGCGCGGCAAGACCCTCGGCCTCTATGGCTACGGCCGTATCGCCCGCGCCGTCGCCGATTACGGCAAGGCCTTCGGCATGCGCGTCGTGATTTGGGCGCGCGAGGCTTCCCGAGAACATGCCGGGCAAGACGGGCTCGCCGTGGCCGCCAGCAAGCAGGCTTTCTTCGCCGAATGCGATGTCGTCTCGCTGCACATGCGACTGGTCGACGCTACCCGTCACATCGTCACTGCCGACGACCTTGCCCGCATGAAGCCCACGGCGCTTGTAGTAAACACCAGCCGGGCGGGCCTGATCGCACCGGACGCGCTCGTAAACGCGCTGCGCGCCGGTCGCCCCGGCATGGCGGCCGTCGATGTTTACGAGGAAGAGCCGCTGCGCGATCCGGCGCATCCGTTGCTCGCCCTCGACAACGTCGTCTGCACCCCGCACATCGGCTATGTCACCCGCGATGAATACGAGATCCAGTTCATGGATATCTTCGACCAGATCGTCGCCTACGCCGCCGGCACGCCGATCAACGTGGTGAACCCCAGTGTCATGCCGAGGCCGCAATAGACCACAATTCTCAGCAGATAGATGCTATCGGCACCGGCCCGCACCGCAAAGCCCCGTAGCCGAGACGCCCCGCCGTCGTTTAAGTTGACCGCACCGGCGCCAAGCCGGCACGTCAATAAATTCCCCTGCAGCACGGAGGACGGCCATGATATTCGACCATCGCATCTACACTATTCGCCCCGGCAAGATCGGCCAGCACGTCGATACCTACGGCAAGTATGGTTACGGTCCGCAGACGGCGATCCTCGGCAAGCCGGTGCTCTACGCCACGGCGGAGTCCGGCGAACTCAACACCATCGTCCACATCTGGGCCTACGAGAACGCCGCCGACCGCGAGGAAAAGCGCGTCCGCCTGGCCAAGGATCCGGGCTGGATCGAATACCGCAAACAGAGCGCCCAGAACGGCTTCCTGGTGCAGCAGCAGAACCGCATTTTGGTCCCGGCGCCGTTCTTCGACTACAAGCGCTAAGAAGCTTCCTCACGGCAACCCTCTCCCCGACGGGGAGAGGGAGCAGCGGTCCGTCGATACACCTATGGACGGATGACTCCTCAGCCAACCTTGTACCAAGGCCCCGTCCCTTCCGGCCACGGTTCGCGTTCGCGGAAGTGACCGGGTTCGCGGAACTGGAAGGGATGACGCAGCGCCGCCTCTTCGTCGAATTCGATGCCGAGGCCCGGCGCGTCCGGGATGGTCATCTGGCCGTCGATCAGCTTGACGTCCTCGTGCACCACCTCGGCCCGCCACGGCACGTCGACCATCATGGTTTCCAGATAGGCGAAGTTAGGCAGTACGGCGGCCAGTTGCAGGGTCATGGCGTTGCCCACCGGCCCCATCGGATTGTGCGGCGCCACCGGCAGGAAGGCCGCCTGGGCGATGCCGGCGATGGCCTTCAGCTCGAACAGGCCGCCGACGTGGCAGACGTCCGGCTGCCACCAGTCGGCGGCGTGGCGCTCGGCCAGCTCCATGAAGCGCCCGCGTTCGACGTAGCGTTCCCCGGTGGCGATCGGGATCGGCACGCGCGAGCGGATGTCGGCAAGTGCATCGATATTCTCGGGCGGGATCGGCTCTTCGAAAAACAGCGGATCGAACTCGGCCAATGCATGGCCGAACATGATCGAGGTCGGCACGTCGAGCCGGCCGTGCCCCTCGATCAGGATATCGACATCGGCGCCGGCGATGCACCGCACGTCGGCGACTTCCTTCAACGTCTTGTTGCGCTCGCTGCGGTGCATCTGCTGCCAGGCGACGCCGAACGGGTCCCACTTGACTGCCTTGAAGCCGAGTTCGAGCGGTTTGCGCACCGCCTTGTCCAAGGTCTCGGCGCCGGGGATCTTCTGGCGCGGCGCCCAGTTGTTGGCATAGGCCGGGATGCGGTCGCGGTGCTTGCCGCCCAGCAGCTCATAGACCGGCACGCCCAGGGCCTTGCCCTTGATGTCGAGCATCGCCGCCTCGATGCCCGACAGCGCGCTGCGGTTGATCACCCCGGTGCGCCAATAGGACTGGGTGTTCATCGTCGTGATGTGATGTTCGACGGCGAACGGGTCCTTGCCGATCAGGTATTGCTTCAGCGACTCGATGACGCCGACGACCGCCAGTTCGCGGCGCTCCACCGTGGCGTCGCCGACACCGTGAATGCCGGCATCGGTGACGATCTTCACAATCACCCAGTTCATGCGCTGGCCGTCGACGATGAAGGTCTTGATATCGGTGATCTTCAAGGACTGCACTCCCCCGTTTTTATTCGGCGCCACCGGCCGCATGGGGGGTATCGTAGGGCGTTGCGCCGACGCAGGGCAAGCCGGCGCCATCGCCTCGCCATTTGACGCGAGGCTTTCTGTCTATCAGAATGACCCCTGACCGGCAGCGCCTTGCGCTGTCCCAAACGGGTGCGAATAACGTCACCCGGCCGGAATAGGGAAAAACGTCTCCCATGAAATGCCGATACGGAACCCCTGCGAACACAGGGCGTGACGGCATGTGGGAATTTCGGAGAGGAAGCACAATGTCAACGTATCGAGTCAAGCTGACCGGACTCGCGACGGCCTCCGCCGCCGCTTTGCTGGTCCTGGCGTCCCTGGCGCCGGCGGATGCCGTCGCTCAGGCCGCGTCCAAGAACCTCGTCGTCGTCCTCGACGAGGAACCCGATGACATCGACGGCTGCAACGCCAACCGTTCGGCGAACGGGCGCGTCGTGCGCAACAACGTCGTCGAGTCGATGGCCGAGATCAATCCGAAGGACGGCTCGCTGGCACCGCGCCTCGCCCTGTCGTGGGAACGCATCGACGAAAAGCGCTGGCGCTTCAAGCTGCGCGAAGGGGTGAAATGGCATGACGGCGTGCCCTTCAACGCCGAAAACGCTGCCAAGTCGATGGCGCGCACCCTGAACCCGAACACCGATTGCGAAACCCGCCAGAAGTTCTTCGGCAAGCTCAAGGTCGTCGGCGAACCGGTCAGCACCTACGTGCTCGACGTCGTCACCGATTCCTCAGTGCCGATCCTGCCGGTCTATATGGGCGCCCTGATGCTGGTCTCCCCCAACACGCCGATCGACAAACTGGTCCCGGCGGTCGGCACCGGTCCCTATCAATACGTCGATTGGAAGCGCGGGCAGGAGATCCTGCTGAAGCGCAACGTCGACTGGTGGGGTCCGAAGCCGGATGTCGAGAACGTCAAATACGTCTTCCGTGCCGAATCCTCGGTGCGCGCCGCCATGATCAAAGTTGGCGAAGGCGATATCGCGCCGACCATCGCCGTCCAGGACGCCACCGATCCGAAGATGGACGTCAGCTACGCCAACTCGGAAACCTCGTGGCTACGCATCGATACGCACCTGCCACCGTTCAACGATTTGCGCGTGCGCAAGGCGCTGAACCTGGCGATTGACCGCAAATCGTTGCAGGGTTCCTTGTTCTCCAAGGATGTCATCCCCGCCGCCAATGCCGTGTTCCCCGCCGTTTCCGGACATAACTTCGAAATCGACAAGAAAATCTGGCCGTACGACCCAGTCCAGGCCAAGCAATTGCTAGCCGACGCGAAGAAGGACGGCGTGCCGGTCGATAAAGAAATCACCCTATACGGCCGCCTCGGCATCTATCCGAACTCGACGGAAGTCATGGAAGCGGTGCTCGGCTACTACAAAGCCATCGGCCTTAACGTGAAGCTGCGCATGACCGAGGTCGGCGAGTGGCGCAAGCTGCACACCGCGCCCTTCGCCGAAGACCGGCCGCCAAATCTCGTGCAAACCATGCACGACAACAATAACGCCGACGCCGTCTTCACCTTCCAATACAAGTATGCCTGCGATGGCGCCAATTCTACCTATTGCGACAAGGAATTGGACAAGGAAATTTACCGTGTCGCCACTCTGACCGGTAATGAACGGGTCAACGCCTACAAGGAACTGTTCCGTACCGTGTACGAAGACAGGATTGTCGACGTGATGCTGTTCCACATGGTCGGCTACACGCGCGTCGGCAACCGCATCAGCTACACGCCGACTCCTTCGATGAACACCGAACTGCAGATCTCGCAGATCAAGTTCAAGTAAGGAATGCCGCTTCGTCCTTTCCGGGCGAACGCTGAAACGACAAGCCCCGGCGGGAACTCCGCCGGGGCTTTTTTGTCCTACCGTCGCGCCGGGATTCAATCCCGATAGAACGGCTTGTCGCCGCAGATCGTCAGCCGGTGGCCAAGCCGCCGGTGCGGGAAGTAGTCCCACACCGCGTAATGCTGAAGGCTGCGGTTATCCCAGAAAGCCACTGAATTGACCTGCCACTTGAACCGGCATTGGAAGATCGGCGATTCCAGGTGCCGATAGAGCACGTCGAGCAGGCCGGCGCTCTCGTCGGCCTTGAGCTGAACGATGTGCGATGTGAAATAGCGATTAACGAACAGCGCCTTGCGCCCGGTCTCCGGATGGGTGCGCACCACCGGGTGCTCGGCCTTCAGATAGGTCTTGCCCGACTTCTGGTTCTCCGGGCGTCGGGCCTTATAGACGCGGTCCCCCTCGTGCACTGCCGTCAGTCCGGCCAGGAACTTCTTCATCGATTCCGAAAGCGCATCGTAAGCGTGGTACATGCTGGCGAACACCGTATCGCCACCGCCGTTGGCCGGGATTTCGTGAATGTGCAGGATCGAGCCGAGCGGCGGTTCCGGATCGCACGATACATCCGAATGCCAGACCTCCCCGGCCACACTCTTCGACGTCTCGTCCGCCTTGATGCCGAGCAGTTCCGGATGCCCAGGCACCGGAAAGCGCGGCTCCGGATGGATATAGAGCTTGCCGAAGTGGCGACCGAAGGCCTTGAAGCGCTCCGTCGACATCTTCTGGTCGCGAAAGAAGATCACCTGGTTTTCCAGGAAGGCCGAGCGGATTTCCTCGACCTCGCGATTGCCGAGCTCGCCGCCCAAATCGACGCCGAAGATCTCGGCACCGACGGAAGGCGTCAGCTTGCGCACCTCGATCGACTGATTGCTCATGCACTTTCTCCTTTTATGACCTGAGGAACGGTCTGTCGCCGGCCACCGTAACACGATGGCCGTTGCGACGATGCGGGAAGTAATCCCAGATCACGCGATGTTGGACGCAACGATTGTCCCAAAAGGCCACCGAATTGGCCTGCCATTTGAACCGGCACTGGAATATCGGCGATTCCATATGGCAGTACAGCATCTCCAGCAGGCCGGCGCTTTCGGCAGGCTTCAGGCCAGGGATATGCGTGGTGAAGTAGCGGTTGACGAACAGTCCTTTGCGCCCGGTGTCCGGGTGCGTGCGCACCACCGGATGTTCGGCGCGCGGGAAGTCGGTGACCGGGCTGCGGCCGTTGCCATAGGCCGGCTGACCGTCGTGCACCGCCGTCAGCCCCTCCAGGAAATGCTTCATGCTGTCCGATAGAGCGTCGTAAGCGGCATACATGCTGGCAAATATCGTATCGCCGCCGCCGTTGGCCGGCACCTCGTGGATGTAGAGGATCGATCCCATCGGCGGCT
>CANITX010000081.1 GCA_947470575.1 Rhodospirillales bacterium | reverse complement strand
CTGCGCCCGATCGGCCACCACCCGGCCGATGTTGCCGCAGCCGATGACGCCCAGGGTCTTACCCATCAGCTCCATACCCATGAAGCCGGACTTCTCCCACTTGCCGGCGTGGGTCGAGGCATTGGCCTGCGGGATTTGACGGGCCATCGCCATGATCATGGCGATGGCATGCTCGGCCGTGGTGATGGCGTTGCCGAACGGCGTGTTCATGACCACAACGCCCCGCGCTGTGGCCGCCTTGATATCGATGTTGTCGACGCCGATGCCGGCGCGGCCGACCACCTTCAAATTGGTGGCGTGGGCCAGCACGTCAGCTGTGACCTTGGTCGAGGAACGCACCGCCAACCCGTCGTATTTGCCGATGACGGCCTTGAGTTGGTCGGGCTTCATGCCGGGCAGCACATCGACGTCGAGGCCGCGGGCGCGCAAAATCTCTTCGGCGCGCGGGCTCATGGAATCCGCGATCAGGACCTTGGGCCTGGTCAGAACATTAGACATGTCGTCACCTATGCTGCTGTGGCCGATTCCGCGGCGACCGTGGCATAAGCCCAGTCGAGCCACGGCAGAAGCGCCTGGATATCGGCGGTCGCCACCGTCGCCCCGCCCCAGATGCGTAGGCCCGGCGGCGCGTCGCGATAGGAATTGATGTCGTAGGCGACGCCTTCCTTCTCCAGCAGGGCGGCGACCCGCTTGGCGACGTCGTTCTGCCGCTTGTCGTCGAGGCTTTCGAACCAAGGCGAAGCGAACTTCAGGCAGATCGATGTGCAGGAGCGGATGGCCGGATCCGCCGCCATGAAGCGGGCCCACGAACTGTTCGCCACCCAGGCGGCGATGGCCGCCAGGTTGGCTTCCGACTTAGCGATCAGCGCCGGCGTGCCGCCGATGGACTCGGCCCACTTGATGCCGTCCAGCGCGTCCTCGATGACCAGCATGGACGGTGTGTTGAGGCTGCCGCCGGTGGCGAAACTCGGGGCCAACTTGCCGTTCGCCTTAATGTCGAACATTCGCGGCACCGGCCAGGCGGGGGTGTGGCTTTCCAGTCGCTCGATGGCGCGCGGTCCCAGGATCAGCACGCCGTGCTGCGCCTCGCCGCCCAGCACTTTCTGGAACGAATAGGTGGCGACATCGATCTTGTCCCACGGGATATCCATGGCGAAGACCGCCGAGGTCGCGTCGCAGATGGTCAGTCCCTGGCGCCCGGACGGAATCCAGTCGCCGGCCGGAACGCGCACGCCCGAGGTCGTGCCGTTCCAGGTGAACACCACGTCGCGGTCGAAATCGATGGCCTTGAGGTTGGGAATTTCGCCATAGGGCGCGATGAAAAAGCGCGCGTTGGCCAGCTTGAGTTGGCGCTGCACGTCCGACTTCCACTGGCCGCCGAAGCTTTCCCAGGCCAGCACATCGACGCCGCGCGGACCGAGCAGGTTCCACAGCGCCAGTTCGACGGCAGCCGTATCGGAACCGCCGACCAGACCGATGCGGTGGCCGTCGGGTAGGCCAAGGACGCGGCGGTGACGCTCCAGCAGTTCGGCGATGCGCGCCGCGGCCGGCTTGGAGCGATGCGAGCGGCCGACCAGCGCATCGGCGAGGACCGCAGGGGTCCAGCCAGGGCGCTTGGCGCAGGGTCCGGATGAGAAATTGGGGTTGGCCGGACGTATGTCCGGCTTCGCGGGGGTCTGCATCGATGTCTCCCTTCCTTGCAGAAGGGTCGCGACCCGTTGGGGGGTCGTGGCCCGCCGCGGCTTATAAGGGCACGTCGGCACCCGGTCAACAGCAAGACATCAACCGGCCAGACGTCGGCGAGGGGACCGCCGGCGACACTGTTGCTTGGAACCCAGGTTCATATGCGATATGTCGGGCGGGCTATTGCCACCGACCTAGCGGAGTTACGACTTGGAGATCGTCTGTCTCGACCTGGAAAGCGTGTTGGTCCCCGAGATGTGGATCGACCTGGCCGAACGTACCGGGCTCGCCGGTTTGCGGATAACCACCCGCGATATCCCCGACTACAACGAGGTGATGCGTCAGCGCCTGGCCATTCTCGACCAAAACGGACTCGATATCGACGATGTGCAGGCTGTGATCGCCGGCATGGAGCCCCTGCCCGGCGCCGTCGATTTTCTCGACCGCCTGCGCGAACGCTATCAGGTCGTGATCCTGTCGGACACCTTCTATGAACTCGCCCAGCCCTTGATCCGCCAATTGCACAATCCGACGCTGTTTTGCCATCGCCTCGACATCGAAGCCAGCGGTCGCATCGGCGGTTATCGGCTGCGCCTGCCGAACCATAAAAAGGCGGCGGTGGATGCCTTCCGCACCCTCAACTTCCGCACCCTGGCGGCCGGCGATTCCTATAACGATACCGGGATGCTGCAAGCCGCCGATTTCGGTGCGCTGTTTTGCCCGCCGGACAATGTGATCCGCGACTTTCCACATCTGCCCGTGGTGCGCGACTACGCCACCCTATTCGAACAGTTCCAGCGCAAAAGCGCGGAATTCGCCGCGGGCTAACCCTTCTCCCGCATCAGGCGCGATTTCTGGCGCTCCCAATCGCGGGTCTTGATGCTTTCGCGCTTGTCGTGGGTGTGCTTGCCGCGGGCCAAGCCCAGTTCCACCTTCACCATGCCGCGATCGTTGAAATAGAGCATCAGCGGCACCAGGGTCATGCCCTCGCGCTGCACCGCCCCCATCAGCTTGGCAATCTCGCGCCGGTGCAGCAGCAGCCGGCGCTTGCGCTTCGGCTCGTGGTTGAAGCGCGGGCTGGCCGAGGCATATTCCGGGATATGGGCGTTGATGAGGAAAAGATCGTTACCATCCGGCGCCGCATAGGATTCGGCGATGCTGGCCCGCCCGGCGCGCAGGGATTTCACTTCGGTGCCGGTCAGCATGATGCCGGCCTCGAAGACCTCGTCGATGAAATAGTCGTGGCGCGCCTTACGGTTCTGCGCCGCGATCGGGCCTTTAGGCCCGCTCTTGCGCGCCATTTTTTCCCCTTATTCGGCCGCTTTATCGATAAGCAAGCCGAGACCGACCATGGCGTCGCGCACCTGCGCCTGGGCTCGTTCGGAAATCTCGCACAGCGGCAGACGCAGCTCGTTGGCGCATTTGCCAAGCAGGCTGAGGCCGTATTTGGCCGGTCCGGGGCTCGCTTCGCAGAACATGGCGGAATGCAGCGGCAAAAGCTGTTCCTGAAGCTTCTGCGCCTTAGCCATATCGCCGTTGCGCCATGCCTTCTGCAGGTCGGCGCACAGCCGCGGCGCGACATTGGCGCTGACCGAAATGCAGCCGATGCCGCCGGCGGCGTTGAACGGAATGGCCGTCGCGTCCTCGCCCGATAGCTGGCAGAAGCTCGGATCGGTGACCAGTCGGGTCTTGATCGGCCGGGTCAGGTCGCCGGTGGCATCCTTGATCCCGATGATTCGTTCCAGCTTGGCCAGCCGCGCCACCGTCTCCACCGACAGGTCGGCCACGGTCCTCCCCGGCACGTTATACATAAGGATTGGCAAGCCGATGGCGTCGTGGATGGCCTTAAAGTGGCGATAAAGCCCTTCCTGGCTGGGCTTGTTGTAGGGCGGCACCACGACCATGACGGCGTCCGCTCCCGCCTTTTCGCAATATTTGGCGTGGTGGATGCATACCGCCGTCGACGACGATCCCGCGCCGGCAATGACCGGTACCCGACCGCCCGTCGCCTCGATGCAGATATCGACAGCTCGGGCATATTCGGCGTCTGTCATCGTTGCCGACTCGCCCGTTGTACCGCAAGGCACAAGTCCTTCTGTTCCCTCGGCAATCTGCCATTCGACGAAGGCCTGGAAGGCACGCTCGTCAATCTTGCCACCGGACATGGGTGTTATCAGCGCTACCAAAGATCCGCTGAACATCTCGCTCTCCCGACGCTTTTGTGAACGCCTCTGCGAGACCTTACTGCCAGCGCGGATAGCCAGCAAGCCAAGGCTCACCGCTACGCCCATTTCGGCCTCCATTTGGGGGGGCGCGATGCTGCCCACTGTCAACGGCTTGCCGCGAACCGGGGAAATGCGTAGAATCCGTGTGGGAAAACAGCGTACCGGCATGGTTGGCTCCGGCAGGCAGAAAAAGATGCCGGGGTTGGATGCGCTGTCGGAACATGTGGAGATCGATCGAACCGTGCATACCAGACCGTCACGTCGCTGGAGAGCCGGTTTCGCCGCCGTCGGGGTCGCCACCGTACTGCTGCTCGGCGGCACGGCTCACGCCGATCCAGCCGCGCTGTCCCCTGCCCAGGCTGCGGCCTTCAAGGATGCCGTCAAGGCTGCGGAATCGGGTCGTTGGGACGAAGCCTACCGCCACGCCTCCCAATCCCGCGATGAAGCGGCTCTCACTTTATTGCATTGGCTGGAGCTGACCGACCCGCAGCGCCAACCCTCCTTTGCGGAACTGACCGCCTTTTTGGCCGCCAATCCGACCTGGCCACGCCGCGGTTTGCTGTTGCGCCGCACCGAGGACGCCATCGTCCTACGCGGCACCGACCAGCAGGCGCTCAATTGGCTAACCGAGAATCCGCCCATTACAGCCGCCGGCAAAGCCCGGTTTGCCGATGCATTGTTTGCCACCGGCAAGGCGGACCATGGCCGCCTCGTCCTGCGCGACGCCTGGGTCAATGGCGACTTCAGCAAGGACGAAGAGACCCGCTTCTACACCCGCTACAAAGGCCAGCTGACCGCCGCCGATCATCGCGCCCGGCTCGACCGTTTGCTCTGGGATGGCGATACGTCGGATGCACAGCGCATGCTGCTACGCGTCTCCGGCACCGATCAGCTTATTGGCCAAACTCGCCTGCTGCTGCGCCAACGATCGGGCAACGTCGATACGGCCATCGCCAAGATACCGGCGGCTTTACGCAACGAACCGGGCTTGCTTTACGAACGGATGCGTTGGCGCCGCGCGCGCGGCGACGACGAAGCCGCTCTGGAAATTCTCAGCCAACCGCCGAAGGATCTTGTCCGTCCTGAACTCTGGTGGCGGGAAAAGGAAGCCTTGGTGCGCCGGCTTCTGCGCACCGGGCATATTAGCCGGGCCTATCGGCTGGCCGAAGATCACCGGCTCGAAGAAGGCGCTGCATTCGCCGAAGGCGAGTGGCTGGCTGGCTGGATCGCGCTGCGCTTCCTTGGCGATCACAAGGTCGCTTTGGATCATTTCACCCGCCTCTACAAGGGCGTGCGCTATCCCGTCAGCCTGGCCCGTGCCGCCTATTGGGCGGGACGCGCCGGCGAAGCCATGAACGATACGGCCGTCGCCAGTTCCTGGTACACCATCGCGGCCAGCCATCCGACGACCTATTACGGCCAATTGGCCACGGCGCGGTTGCCAGGCTCGCCGCCATTGAATTTCCCCGCGGCACCGACGATCGATGCCGAAACCCAGGCGCGTTTCAACAAGAATGATATTGCCAGGGCCATCCAATACTTGGCAGTGGCCGGCCGCGAAGACACGATGCGCAGCCTTTTCCCCGCCTTGGGCAACATCGAGGAATCGGCCGGGTGGCGCCGGCTGACCGCCGACCTGGCCCGACGGACCGGGCGCGTGGATTTCGCCTTGCGTGTGGTTAAGGACGCGGCGCAGAGCGGTTACGTCCTGCTTGAAGAGGGCTATCCGATCCTTGGAAAGCCAAGCGGTTCGGCCGGCAACTCTATCGAACACCCCTTGGTGCTGTCGGTGGTGCGCCAGGAAAGCCTGTTCCAGACCTCCATCGTCAGCAGCGCCGGCGCGGTCGGTCTGATGCAATTGATGCCCGCCACGGCCAAGGCTACCGCCGCCAGCTTGAATATCGGCTATTCGCCCGAGAAGCTCAGCAAGGACGGCGAATACAACATGCGCCTCGGCCAAGCCTATCTCGCCGACATGATTCGGGAATTTGGCGGCTCCTACGTTCTTGCCGTTGCCGCCTACAATGCAGGACCCAGCCGGGCTCGCCAATGGGTGAGGGAAAACGGTCATCCACGCGACCCCGCCGTGGATGCCGTCGACTGGATCGAAATGATTCCTTTTACCGAGACCCGCAACTACGTTCAGCGCGTTATGGAAAACCTACAGGTCTATCGCGTCCGCCTTGGGGAAACGGAAGTCGAGGAAAACCTGGCCGCGGACTTGGGTCGCTGACCCTCGACCGCTACGAAGAGCGGTTTTTCAGTGCCCAGGACGGCCTGCGACTCTACTTCCGCGACTGCGGGGTTCCCGATCCTCATCGCCCCGCCGTGCTATGCCTTTCCGGCCTAACCCGCAATTCCAAGGATTTCGAGGACCTGGCCGGTCATCTCGCCCGGCGCTGGCGCGTGCTCTCTCCCGACTATCGCGGCCGCGGTCGCTCCGCCTACGACCGGGACTGGCGCCACTATCAGCCTAAGACCTACGTCGACGATATCCGCCACCTGCTAACGGCTTGCAACGTTCACAAAGTGGTCGTCATCGGCACCTCGCTCGGCGGTCTGCTTGCCATGGCGATGACCGCGGCGATGCCGACGGTCTTGGCCGGCGCCGTGCTCAACGATATCGGTCCGGTCATCGAAGCTGACGGTCTCGCCCGCATTCGCCGCTATCTTGCCGCATTAACGCCGGCACGGGACTGGTCCACCGCCGCGCAACAACTCGCCAAGGCCATCCCCGATTGGCCGGCAACCAACGATGCGGAATGGCTGGCGGTCGCCCACGCCACCTATCGCCCACATGACGACGGTTGGCTGCGCCCCGATTGGGATCCGGCCATTGCCCGGCCTTTCGGTAAACCGTCGGGGACGGCGCCGCCCGATCTCTGGGCCTTGTTCCGTGGATTTGTCCGGCTGCCGCTATTGGCGGTGCGTGGCGAACGCTCCGATATTCTCACCGACGAAACCCTGTCGCATATGCATGCCGCTGTGCCGCAAATGAAGTCGGTCACGGTACCCGGCGTCGGTCATGCCCCGGCGCTGAAACAGCCGATCGAACGCGCTGCCATCGAATCCCTACTTGCCGAGGTCGAGGAGACAGTCGGGCGCTCCTCAACGGCCTGAAAGGAGTCGTTTAGGCCTTGGCCGTCGCTTTGTCGCCGACGATCAGGTTCAGCGGCTGTCCGGTTGCGGTTTTGGCAATATCGATGCGCTTGCAGTTACCTTCCAGGAAGGCGCCCCGGTCGATCGAAAGATCCTCATGCAAGATATCGCCAAGGACCCGCGCCGTTTTCGACAAATGAACCGAACGCGCCTTAATGGTTCCGGTAACGGAACCATGCACCCGCACGGAATCGGCAACGATGGCGCCCTTCACGGAGCCGCCTTCGCCAATCATCAGGATACTACTCTCGATATCGCCGTCGAGCGCGCCGTCGATATGCACCTCGCCCTCGCTGCGCAGGTCGCCGACAATGCGCAGATCGCTACTGATGATTGACGGCGCTGCCGGCTTGCTCACCGCTTCGCCGCCGTCGTTATCGTGCCTTTTGGTTGTTCTGGAAAACATGCTGACCTGCCTTGATGAATTTCATGGGGTCCATCGGTTTACCTTTGAACGTCACCTCGTAGTGCAAGTGCGTTCCCGTGCTGCGTCCGGAATCGCCAAGTATACCTACCACTTGTTGAAATCCCACCTGCTGTCCGGCCTTGACCTTAACGCTGTCCAGGTGGGCATACAGCGTGCCGATGCCGCTGCCGTGATCGATTTCAACGACATTGCCGTAACGCCCCTTCCAGCCCACGAACACCACCACGCCTGGCGCCGTTGCCAGAATGGGTGCATCCGTCGGCCCCCCCAAATCGACGCCGGAATGCATCGCCCATAGCCTGTTGAGCGGATCCACTCGTTTCCCGAAGTCGCTATTCACATGATAGTCGTGCAGTGGCGCCGCGATGGGAACGCGCCGCATGGCATCCTGTAGCGTTCCCCAATGATCGATCTGATGGCCAAGCGTGTTCAGACTGGCAATCATCCGTTCACCCGGCTGGTCTTCGCTGGAATTGGCATCGTCCAGGGCAATGAACGGACCGCCCTGACCGTTGCTGCCTGGTAACGCCACCGCACCGCCGATCAGGCTATCGACCGTCAGACCGGTAAGTCCGACGACCTTTTCCAGGTTGACGATATGCTGTGCGGTCTGTTCCCTCAGACGCTGCACCGCGTCCTGCTGCAAATCGTGGATGCTGGCGATCTGGTTTTCTAGAATATGTATACGGTCGTCCATGCGCCGTTGATTGAACAAGGAGCGGTCGCGTTCGCTGAGTGCGGCCAATAAACTGGCCCGCAGACCATCGGCGTCTTGTTGGTAAGCAGAGGTCTGCTCGTGCAGCTGGTGGGGGCATCTTGCTGTGCCACCTGAGTTCGCATCAACTGCTCTTCCAACATGGCGATGTGGCGCGATTGGCTATTACTTTGCGAGAGGACTGCCTCTCGCTCCTCGAGCGCCGTCCTGAGATGATCGCGCATGCCGGAAACTTGCTGCTCCATCAGTTCGACGTGTCGGCTGGCAGCCAGCTGAGTCTGCGCAACCCGTTCGCCTATCTCCAACAAGCCGGCCAGATCGATCTGCGCCGTGGTCAATCTCTCATGCAATCGCGCATTATCATCGACCACTTCGGCAAGCCTGCCTTCGACCTGCTTCAGTTCGTTTTGCAGCCGTTCGCGCGCTTCCGCCTCCGACCCCCGCCCTCCATCGGCACCCGTCGATGACGCCCGCGATGACGAAAGCGAACGTTGCAGCGAGGCGCTTTGGTCGACCAGGTTGAGCATGAGCTGCTGGTTGTCTTCCAACTCCCTGGCGATCGTGAAAAACCGCTCCTGATAGGCCGCCACGTCCGTTAACAATCCGCGATAGGCATGTCGGTTGGCATCGATCTGCTGGTCTTTCGCGGCCATCGCCCCGGTATGGTGGATGAACTGCACCGTGGCATAGACGGTCCAGATCGCTGCAAATAGCAGCAATGCCATCAAACTCACATGCAGCCGATGGCCAATGGTGACATGGCGCAGGCGACCGTCGGTGCGAATCAGGATTTGGCAACGAGGAAACAGCGACGCCAACAAGCATCGCAGCCGATCGATCCCCGAATTGCCGATATCGCTAAGGCGCATCCCCACCCCTGCCGTAGAAAGCGCGCTATTCGGCGTTCTTGCGGGACGGATAGACGATGAGCCAAAAATCGGCTCCCCGATCGACCGACACGGCACGACGCTTTCCTGCATATCGAAGCGCACGTCAGGCGGGGGCCGCGCGGCCCGCCCGAAAGCCACCCGGCAGGATCACGCTAACCGCATGAGGAGACGGAGGCAAGGCGAGAAGCGGGAATGGCAGACGATTCAGAAGGTCGCTATGGTGGCCGGTAGGAAACCTTTCTCGGAGCAATAGTTTCTGTCCTCTTTTTCACCCCATTCCGGCCCCTCCGCCGCCGAGCATTTGCCATGGTGGCACCCTGCAGCGGTGATCGCCACAGTCGGTGGAATCGGTCGGCTACGCCCGGCGCCGGGTACCTGGGGCTCACTGGCAGCGCTCCTGCCCGCCTGGATCGTCGCGACCGCAACCGGAGCCGTCGGGCTGGCAGTTGCTCTGCTGATCGTCTCCGCGGTAGGCATCTGGGCGTCGGAAATCTACGTCAGGCGCACCGGCACGCACGATCCATCGGCCATTGTCATCGATGAAGTCGCCGGGCAATGGCTGACGCTCATCGCCCTGCCTGCCGATCCGTTGGCCTATATGGTGGGTTTCGTCCTGTTCCGTATCTTCGATATCTTCAAGCCCTGGCCGATCTCGTGGGTGGATCGAAAGATCGGCGGCGGAATCGGCGTCGTTGCCGACGATCTCCTGGCCGGCGCGATGGCCGGAGTCCTCGGCTGGTTGCTTTGGGATAAGCTTGTGGCTTACGGAGTTATCGATCGTGTTTCCTGACGATCTCGAAAGTCAGGCTGCCGCGCTGCTGGAATTGTGCCGCCATCGGCGGATCAAGCTGGCGACGGCTGAGTCCTGCACGGGCGGTCTGGTTGCCGGCTGCCTGACCGCCATCGCCGGATCGTCGGACGTCGTCGACCGCGGCTTCGTCACTTATACCAACAACGCCAAGGCCGACATGCTGGATGTTTCCACAGCGCTGCTGGCCGCTCATGGCGCTGTCAGCGAACCGGTTGCCCGCGCCATGAGCGAAGGCGCACTCGCCCATAGTCTGGCCGATATCGCCGTTGCCGTGACCGGCATCGCCGGACCGGGCGGCGCCACGCCGACCAAACCGGTCGGCCTCGTCCATTTCGCGGTCGCCCGGCGCGGCGGGATCGTCACGCACGAACGCCACGTCCTGCCCGGCGACCGCACACAGGTGCGCCTGGCCTCCGTCCGCATTGCGCTCGATATGTTGACGAAGGCCGCTCAGCCGTAAAGCGCGTCAGCCCGCTTTTCGAATGACGAGACCATGCGGCGCACCGCTTCGTTGAACATCATGCCGATCACCTTCTGCAACATCGCCGAGCGAAACTCGAAGTCGATGTAAAAGTCGATCTCGCAGGATTTTTCGTCGCAGGGCCGAAATATCCAATGGTTGTTCAGGTGTTTGAATGGCCCGTCGAAATATTGGACGTCGATGCGCTGCGGCCGGTCGAAGGTCACCAGGGACGTAAAGCGCTCGCGAAACATTTTATAGCCGATCATCATGTCGGCCAGAGTGCGGCCCTCCTCGCGCCGCCGCACACGGATGCCGACACACCACGGCAGGAACTCCGGATAGCGTTCGATGTCGGCGACCAAGTCGAACATCTGCTCCTGCGTATGCGGCAGGATGCGCTTTTCGGCATGGGTCGGCATGGCGACTTAACCGCCGGCCAGACGGGCAAGCCGCGCCGCGCGCAGCTTCTCGAAGTCGGAATCGGCATGATAGGAAGAGCGTGTCAGCGGCGACGCCGAAACCAGCAGGAAGCCCTTGGCCAATGCCAGCCTGCGGTATTCCTCGAATTCCTCGGGGGTGACAAAACGGGCGACGGGCGCATGGCGGGTGGTCGGCGCCAGATATTGCCCGATGGTCAGGAAATCGACGTCGGCCGACCGCAGGTCGTCCATGACCTGCAAGACCTCGCCGCGCTCCTCCCCCAAGCCAACCATGATGCCGGATTTGGTGAAAAGGGAGGGCCGTAGGCGCTTTGCCTCGTCGAGCAGGCGCAGCGAATGGAAATAGCGCGCGCCGGGCCGGATCGTCGGATAGAGCCGGGGCACAGTCTCAAGATTGTGATTGAACACGTCGGGACCGGCGGCGACCACGGTTTCCAGCGCACCCGTCTTACCGCGAAAATCCGGCGTCAGGATTTCGATGGTCGTTGCCGGCGACACCGCACGCAGGCGCTCGATGCAACGCACGAATTGGCTGGCCCCGCCGTCGTCCAGGTCATCGCGGTCGACCGAGGTAATGACCATATGACGCAGCCCGAGGATAGCCGCACTGTCGGCCACATGTTCCGGTTCGTTGGGATCGACCGCCCCCGGCTTGCCCGTCCGCACGTTGCAAAAGGCGCAGGCCCGCGTGCAGATGTCGCCCAGGATCATCACGGTAACATGCTTCTGCGCCCAGCATTCGCCGATATTGGGGCAGGCCGCTTCCTCGCAGACCGTATGCAGATTCTGCTCGCGCATCAGCCGGCGCGTTTCGCCGTAGACCGGCGATGACGGTGCCTTAACCCGGATCCACGCCGGCTTGCGCAACGGCGGGTTTTCGGGCCGCTTGGCCTTTTCCGGGTGGCGCAGGACGTCGATCTTGGCCATGGCGTCAGATGTGGAGCACCCGCCCGTAGGCGTCAAGTACCGCTTCGTGCATGGCTTCCGAAATGGTCGGGTGCGGGAATACCGTCTGCATCAGTTCCGCCTCCGTGGTTTCTAGCGTCCGCGCGATGGTATAGCCCTGGATCAGCTCGGTGACTTCGGCGCCGATCATATGGGCACCCAGCAGTTCGCCTGTTTTGGTGTCGAATACCGTCTTGATCAGGCCCTCGACCTCGCCCAACGCGATGGCCTTGCCATTGCCGATGAACGGGAAGCGGCCGACCTTCACTTGCCGCCCCTGCTCCTTGGCCTTGGCTTCGGTCAGGCCGACGCTGGCCACCTGCGGCCGGCAATAGGTGCAGCCCGGAATGTTGCCGGCGCTCATCGGATGGACGCCCTTCACGCCAGCGATCTTCTCGACGCAGACGACGCCCTCGTGCATGGCTTTATGCGCCAGCCAAGGCGGCCCGGTCAGATCGCCGATGGCGTAGACGCCGGGCTCTCCGGTCCGCGAATATTCGTCGACCGTGACGTGAGTGCGATCCACCTTCACGCCGGTGCCTTCCAGGCCGAGGTTCTCGACGTTGCCGCCGATGCCGACCGCCAGGATTACCCGGTCGACGGTAATGTCGGTCGCCTTGCCCGCCGCCTCGACGGTCGCCGTGACGCTGTCGGCGCCTTTCTTCAAGGCCTTCACCGTCGCCCCGGTCATGATCGTCATGCCCTGCTTCTTGAAGGCTTTCTCGGCAAAGGCGGAAATTTCCTCGTCCTCCACCGGCAGCACGCGCGGCAATACCTCGACCACCGTCACCGCCGCGCCTAGATCGCGATAGAAACTGGCGAATTCGATGCCGATGGCACCCGAGCCGACGACCAGCAGCGACTTCGGCATCGTCGTCGGCACCATCGCTTCGCGATAGGTCCACACCAGCTTACCGTCCGGCTCCAGTCCCGGCAGCGAGCGGGCCCTTGCCCCCGTCGCCAGGATGATATGCTTGGCAGTCAAGTCGGCGACACCCTTGCCGTCCTTCTCGACGTGGAGCTTGCCCTTGCCGGCCAGCCGGCCGTGGCCGTCGAAGACCGTAATCTTATGCTTGCGCATCAGTCCCTTGACGCCCTGGGACAGTTGCTTGGCCACGGCCCGCGAGCGCGCCACCACCTTTTCCAGGTCGAACGTGGCGCCCGTTACCGACAGACCGTAGGCGCCGGCATTCTGCATCAGGTGATAGACCTCTGCGGTGCGCAGAAGCGCCTTGGTCGGGATGCAGCCCCAGTTAAGGCAGATACCGCCCAGGTTCTCGCGCTCGACGACGGCCGTCTTCATGCCCAGTTGCGCGGCCCGGATGGCGGCGACGTAGCCGCCCGGTCCCCCGCCGACGATGACGACGTCGAATGACGTTTCGGCCATGGCGGGCCTCCTACAGCAGCATGGTCAACGGGGCTTCGATCAGCTTCTTGAAGGCGGCGAGATATTCGGCCCCCAATGCGCCGTCGACCGAGCGATGATCCACCGACATCGTGCAGGTCATTACCGTGGCAATGGCGAGCGCGCCATCCTTGACCACCGGCCGTTGCTCGCCGACACCGACGGCCAGGATCGCCGACTGCGGCGGGTTGATGATCGCCGAGAAGCTGCTAACCCCGTACATGCCGAGATTGGAAATGGTGAAGCCGCCGCCCTGGAACTCGTGCGGCGCCAGCTTGCCGTCGCGCGCCCGAGCCGCCAGATCCTTCATCTCGTTCGAGATTTGGGCCAGGCCCTTATTGTCGGCCTTGCGTATGATCGGCGTGATCAGGCCGCCCGGCGTCGCCACCGCCACCGAGATATCGATGTCGTTGTAAAGCAGGATCGCCTGCTCCGACCACGAGGCGTTGACCGCCGGCACCTGGCGCATGGCAAGCGCCGCGGCGCGCACCACGAAGTCGTTGACCGATAGCTTGTAGCCGCCCTTGCCCTCCGGTGCCCGGTCGTTGAGCTCCTTGCGCAGCTTCAAAAGTTCGTCGATGCGGCAGTCCATCGACAGGTAGAAATGCGGGATGCTGCGCTTCGCTTCGCTGAGGCGCTGGGCAATCACCTTGCGCATCGAGGTATTGGCCTGCTCGCGATAGCCGGCTCCGGCGACCGGCATGGCTGCGGCGGGAACTGCCGACGAAACGACGGGCGGTGCTGCAGCGGCGATTGCGACAGGTGCGGCAACAGCCGGCTTGGCGCCACCCCGCAGCGCCGCTTCGATATCGCTTTTGACGATCCGACCGCCCGGACCGCTTCCCCTTACGGAGGCCAGATCGAGGCTGGCCTGTTCGGCCATTCGCTTGGCCAGGGGGCTGACGAACATGCGTCCTCCTTCCGTTGTTGCCGCCGGACGGGCCGGTGCGAGAGCCTGTGGTGCGGGAGCCTGAGGTGCAGGAGCCTGTGGTGCGGGCGCAACAACGGCTGCCTTGGGCGGCGAGGCGGCCGGCTTGCTTTCGGTCTTCGGTGCCGGCACGGCCTGCATGTCGCCCGCCGTCTCGCCTTCGGCGAGCAGGATCGCGATCGGCGTATTGACCGCGACGCCCTCGGTGCCCTCGGCGACCAGGATGCGGCCCAGCACGCCCTCGTCGACGGCCTCCACTTCCATCGTTGCCTTATCGGTTTCGATCTCCGCCACCACGTCGCCGGATGAAACGGTGTCCCCTTCTTTCTTCAGCCACTTGGCCAGCTTGCCTTCGGTCATCGTCGGCGACAGGGCCGGCATCAGGATATTTATG
>CANITX010000080.1 GCA_947470575.1 Rhodospirillales bacterium | reverse complement strand
CCTTGCGCCAATACGATCTCCGCCTCGCGCAGCTTGCCGATAACTTCTTCAGGCCCGTGCTTCTTGCCCATGTTCCGTCTCCTTCAGGGTCCAGTCTAAGTTAACTTTTGGACCGCTCTAAAGGGAGCAGATCAGTGGTTCCATCGGCTACGAGATTTTCAACAAGGCCGAGTCCCTCGGTACCACTAATTTCATGCAGAATATCAGCCTACTGCGCGCCCTGGAGGGGGAACTGGCGCGTACCATATCGACCCTGGGCCCCGTGCGCGCGGCCCGCGTCCATATCGTCATGCCCAAGCGCGAATTGTTCAGCCGCAATCAACAGGAACCCACGGCCTCGGTGATCCTGACCCTGGGCGGCCCCAGCCAGTTGACCGTCGAACAGATCGCCGCCATCCAGCACCTGACGGCCACCGCCGTCCCCGGCCTGCAGCCCAACCGCATTTCCATCGTCGATGACAAGGGCAAGCTGCTAGCACGCGGCTTCGAAGGCGACGATGCTGCCGGCCTGATGGCCGCCAAGTCCGAAGAGCGGCGACGCGCCTTCGAGAGCCGTCTGGCCCAAGCTATCGAACATCTCCTTGAAAAGTCCATTGGTTATGGAAAGGTCCATGCCGAGGTGACCGCCGATATGGACTTCGACCGAATCAATACCAACGAAGAGATTTTCAATCCCGAAGGCCAGGTGGTCCGCTCCACGCAGACGGTCGAATCCTCGACCAACACGCGCGAGGCCGATGCCCAGGCGGTTAGCGTCGCCACCAATCTTCCCGATGCCGCCGCCGGCGGCGACAATGCCACGTCGTCGTCGACCGAAAAGCGCAACGAAGAAACCGTCAACTTCGAGATTTCCAAGCGCGTGGTGAACCATATTCGCGAATCCGGCGTCGTCAAACGGCTGTCGGTGGCCGTGCTGATCGACGGCACCTATGCCAAGAACCCGGATACCGGTCAGACGATCTATACCGAGCGCGACCAGAAGGTCATGGATCAATTGGCCACCCTCGTCCGCTCGGCCGTCGGCTACAACGCCGATCGCGGCGATACCATCGAAGTGGTCAACATGCGCTTTGCCGGAGCCGATGCCGTGCCGGAAGAGCCGCTGGAGATCAATTTCTTCGGCCTCGACAAGGCCGATCTCATCGCTTTGGCTCGGTGGCTGGTTCTCGGTATAGTAGCCATACTGATCTTGCTGTTGGTCGTCCGTCCGCTATTGTCGCGGGTCTTGGAAATGGTGCCGCGAATCGGCGCCGCGGCCGCGGCCGAGAGTCAGATGCTGGCCGAACAGGCCGCGACACCGGCCCTTGCCGGCCCCGCCGGCACGCCGGGCGAACCTGGGTTCGAGGAGCTGATCGACATCGACCGGGTCGAAGGCCGGGTCAGGGCCTCGTCTGTGAAGAAGGTTGGCGAGATCGTCGAGAAACACCCGGAGCAGGCCATCGCTATCGTGCGGGCCTGGATGTATCAAGAATCCTGACGCGGGACTGTAAGAGATGGCGCGCGCCAAGGACGAATATAAGTCTCTGACCGGACAGCAAAAGGCGGCGATGTTCATGCTCGCCCTGGGCGAGACCCATGCCGCGTCCCTGTTCGAGATGATGGACGACGAAGAGATTCGCGAACTCAGTCAGGCCATGGCCAACCTGGGTTCGGTGTCAGCCGAAGCGGTCGAACGTCTGTTTGTCGAATTCGCCCATCAACTCAGCGGCACGGGCAATCTGATCGGTTCGTTCGATTCAACGGAACGCTTGCTCAGCCGGGCACTGGAAAAAGACCGCGCCCAACAGATCATGGAGGAGCTGCGCGGTCCCGCCGGCCGCACCATGTGGGACAAGCTGAACAACGTCAACGAAGCGGTACTGGCCAACTACCTAAAGAACGAATACCCGCAAACCGTCGCCGTCGTACTGTCCAAGCTGCGCGCCGACCATTCGGCCCGGGTGCTGTCGCTGTTCCCCGAGAACTTCGCCATGGAAGTTATTATGCGCCTTTTGCGCATGGAGACCGTGCGCAAGGAGGTTCTCGACGACATCGAACGCACGCTGCGCACAGAATTCATGACCAATCTGGCCCGCACCTCGCGGCGCGACGCCCACGAAATGATGGCCGAGATCTTCAATAATTTGGATCGTAATACCGAGACTCGATTCTTCGCGGGCCTCGAAGAGCGCAATCGCGAGTCGGCCGAACGCATCCGCCAATTGATGTTCACCTTCGACGATCTGATCCGGGTCGACGACGCCGGCATCCAGATGCTGTTGCGACAGGTCGAAAAGGATCAGTTGGGTCTGGCGCTGAAGGGATCATCGGAAGAGGTGCGCACCCTGTTCTTCCGCAACATGTCGGAACGCGCCGGCAAGATGATGAAGGAAGACATGGAAGCCCTGGGGCCGGTTCGTCTCAAGGAAGTGGACGAAGCGCAGGCCGCCATCGTCGCCGCGGCCAAGGCCTTGGCCGACTCGGGCGAAATCGTCATCGCCGGCTCCGGCGAAGCCGACGAACTGGTCTACTGACCATGGCCACTTTGCGCCGCTTCATGTTCACCAACGTCTTTGACGAACAACCGACCTTCAAGCCGGCTGTCGTCGAGGCAATCCCCAACCTGCCGGAACCCGTTGTATCCGAACCGCTACCGCCACCGGAGCCGACCTTCAGTACCGCCGACCTTGAGGCGGCACGCGCCGAGGGCTTCGCGACCGGTCGCGAGGAAGGCATTCGCCTGGCCGCCGAGGCGATTGGCCAGCAGATCGCCGAAGCTTCGGCCCGCATTCTCGAGGCCATGGACAAGCTGTTCGCGCAGCAGTCGGCAGCGGCCGACACGACGGCGCGCGAAGCCGTCGCGGTTGCCGTGGCGATTGCCCGCAAGCTATTGCCGGTATTGGCCGAACGGGGTGCTGCCGAGGAAGTCAGCCGACTGGTGGCGCAGGCGCTGGAGCTGACCCGCGAAGAGCCGCGTGTCGTCATTCGCGTTGCCGAGGCCCTGCGCGAGCCGTTGGAAGCCCACATTCGCGGCTTGGCCGAGGGGCGTGGCTTTCAAGGACAGATCGTCATGGTCGCAGACGCCGGGATGGCTCCGGGCGATTGCGCCATTGAATGGACTTCCGGCGGCGCCGAACGCGACACCGCCGCCTTGTGGCAGCAGATAGACGCCATCGTCGAACGTAATCTGAACGAAGCCCCGGCGCCGGTCGGCGATCCGGTGGCCTCCTGAGCTAAGGACACCGCCCATGGCCGAAAACAACAATCTGCAATTCGAGGAACTTGGCGACGATCAAGCCCAGGCCAAGGATGCACCGGCAGCCGACCGTGGTGGCATGGGCGGCCAGATGGACGACACGGATGGCCCTGCTTCGTCGCGGGACCTGGAAGCGGTCTACGACATCCCGGTGCAAGTCTCAGCCGTACTCGGCAAGGCAACCATGCAGGTCAGCCAGTTGCTCAAACTCGGCCGCGGCGCGGTGGTCGAACTCGATCGCAAGGTCGGCGAAGCTATCGATATCTATGTCAACAATCGGCTGGTGGCACGCGGCGAGGTTGTCGTCGTCGAAGACCGGCTTGGCGTGACGATGACCGAAATCATCAAGTCCGATCGGAATTGAAGCGGGTAAATGGTACAAAATCCGGACAGCATCGGCGGCGCCCATCGGCGCACCTCTATCGATCTCGCCACGGTCATTGGCCTGATCTGCGCCTTCGTGCTGATCGGCGCAGCGATTGTCCTCGGCGGCTCGCCAAGTTCCTTTTTCGACGTCCCGAGCGTTCTGATCGTCGTCGGCGGCACCTTGGCGGTGACCACCGTGTGCTTCACGCCGTTGGAAATGTCGCGCACCATGCGCGTCCTGCTGAAAACCGTTTTTCACAGCGCCCGCGATCCCTCGGATGCTGCCCTGCACGTCCTGCGGATTGCCGAAATGGCACGGCGCCGGGGTGTTATGGCGTTGCAGGAAAGCCTTCCCGCCTTCGAACACGATGCCTTCCTGCACAAAGGCATTTCGCTGATCGTCGACGGCACGCCCAGCGAGGAAATCGAAGCCATGCTGCGCCGCGACATGCATGCCACCGTCCAGCGCCACCAAAGCAGTGCTGGCGTCCTGCGCAAGGCGGCCGAATTCGCCCCGGCCATGGGCTTGATCGGCACGTTGATCGGCCTGGTTCAGATGTTGGGCAACCTGGACGATCCCTCGTCCATCGGGCCGAGCATGGCGGTGGCCTTGATCACCACGTTTTACGGCGCGGTTTTGGCCAACATGGTCTTTTCCCCGCTGGCCGCCAAGCTGGACCGCAATTCGGCCGAAGAAGCGCTGGTCAACAGCCTTTACCTGATGGGCGCCGGTTCGGTCAGCCGGCAGGAAAACCCCCGCCGGCTGGAAATGATGCTGAACAGCGTTCTGCCGCCGGCCCGGCGGGTTCGTTACTTCGATTGAGCGTTAACCGAAATTGAGCGCGAACAGGAGAGTCGGGACATGCACATTCTGATCATTGGATCGCTTGACGGCCAGATCGGTGCGGCAAGCCAGGTGGCGATGTCCCGGGGCGGCAAGGTTGCTCACGCCGATAGCGTCGAACAGGGCCTGCATCACCTGCGCAGCGGGCTGGGCGCCGATCTGGTGATGATCGACGTCAAGCTCGACATCGCCGATCTCATCGAGCACCTGCGCGCCGAGCACATGACCGTCCCGGTGGTGGCCTGCGGCGTCAGCAGCGATACACGCGCCGCCGTGCGCGCCATCAAGGCCGGCGCCAAGGAATACATCCCGCTGCCGCCCGATGCGGCGCTGATCGCCGCCGTCTTCACCGCCATCACCGAAGACGACCGCAGCATGGTCCATCAAGACCCGAAGACCAAACAGGTGCTGCGCCTGGCTGAACAGGTGGCGCGCAGCGACGCCAGCGTCCTGATCACCGGGCCGTCGGGCACCGGCAAGGAACTGCTGGCCCGCTACATCCATCAGAAGAGTCAGCGCGCCAGGAAGCGCATGGTCGCCGTCAACTGCGCGGCGATCCCCGAACACCTGCTGGAATCCGAACTGTTCGGTCACGAAAAAGGCGCTTTCACCGGCGCCATCGCTCGGCGCATCGGCCGTTTCGAGGAAGCCAACGGTGGCACCATCCTGCTCGACGAAATCAGCGAGATGGACCTGCATCTGCAATCCAAGCTATTGCGCGTCATCCAGGAACGCGAGGTCGATCGGGTCGGCGGTTCTCAACCGGTCAAAGTCGATGTCCGCATTCTGGCTACCAGCAACCGCAACCTGCAAGAGGCGGTGGCGCGTGGCGCCTTCCGCGAGGACCTGTTCTTCCGCCTCAACGTCGTCGAACTGCCGCTTCCGGCGTTGCGCGAAAGGCCCCAGGACATTGCGATCCTGGCCGAACACTTCGTCGTCCGCTTTGCCGAGGCCAACGATATGCCGAAGCCGACGCTGACGCCCGAAGCGATCCGCCGCTTGGAAAGCCACCCTTGGCCCGGCAATGTGCGCGAACTGGAAAATACGATGCACCGCACGGTGCTGCTAGCTTCCGGCCGCGAGATCGGACCCGACGATCTGCTGTTCACCGGTTCGGCCAGTGCGCCGATGCCGGCGGCGGGGGTACCGGCCATCGACGGAGAAGCGGGTACCCGCAATCTGGTCGGACGCACGGTGGCGGACGTCGAACGCGATCTGATCATCGATACCCTGCATCATTGCCTAGGCAACCGGACGCACGCTTCGACCATCCTCGGCATTTCGAACCGGACGTTGCGCAACAAACTTCGTCAATACGGCCAGGAAGGCTTTTCCGTGCCTCAGCCGGGCGAGGGTGAGCGCCAGATCGCCTGATCCGATGGCCGCGTGAAAAAGCCTAAAGCAAGGAACCGATAGCCATGGCCGAGGCATTGCCCGCCACGTCAGTCGCCGAAAAGCCTCCTGCCGTCAGCCAGATTTTCAGCGCCGAACGCGTGATGCATGCGCTGCAGCGCGGCGACATCGGCATGGCCTTGGGCGTCACCGCCATTCTGGTGGTGTTGTTCCTGCCGATGCCGGCCTGGCTGCTCGACATCAGCCTGGCCTTCTCGATCACTGTTTCCGTGCTGATCCTGATGACGGCGCTGTTCATCGAACGACCCCTGGAATTCAGCTCGTTCCCCACCGTCCTCTTGCTGGCGACCATGGTTCGCCTGTCGCTCAACGTCGCCTCCACCCGGCTGATCCTGTCCCAGGGTCATACCGGCGCGGATGCGGCCGGGCGCGTCATCGAAGCCTTCGGCAGCTTCGTGATGAGCGGCAGCTTCGTTATCGGCATCATCGTTTTCTCGATCCTGATGATCGTCAACTTCGTGGTCATCACCAAAGGTTCGGGGCGCATCGCCGAAGTGTCCGCGCGTTTCACGTTGGACGCCATGCCCGGCAAGCAGATGGCCATCGATGCCGATCTGTCGTCGGGCCTTATCGACGAAAACGATGCACGGCGCCGACGCAGGGAACTGGAAGACGAAAGCACCTTTTTCGGTTCGATGGACGGTGCGGCCAAATTCGTCCGCGGCGATGCGGTCGCCGGCCTGTTGATCACCTTCATCAACGTCATCGGCGGCATGATCATTGGCGTCGCCCAGGAAGGTTTGTCCTTCATGCAAGCCGCCGAAACGTATACTCGGCTGACGGTCGGCGACGGCTTGGTCACGCAAATCCCGGCGCTGATAGTTTCGACCGCCGCCGGCTTGGTGGTAACAAAGACCGGCGTTACCGGCGCCATGGAAAAGGCCCTCTACAAGCAATTGGGCGGACAGCCCCGGGCACTTGGCATGTGCGCCTTCCTGCTTGTGATGTTGGCCCTGCTACCCGGGGTGCCGGCGCTACCGTTCTTATTGCTGGCCGGCATTGTCGGCGGGTTGGCTTGGTTCGTGAACCGCGAGCAGGTTCGCAACGTGGAAGCCGAAACCGCCAAGGCGCAGGAAGCCGCCCGTGCACCGGCGCCCCTGGCCGAGGAGCCGATTGCCCAGACCTTGCGCATGGACATCCTGCGCCTCGAACTCGGCTACGGCTTGCTGTCGCTGATCAATGCGCCGCGCGAAGGCCAGCGGCTGACCGATCAGATCAAGGCGCTGCGCCGTCAATTGGCCATGGACATGGGCTTCGTCATGCCCAGCGTCCGCATCCAGGACAACATGCAGCTGCCGGCCAATACCTATGTCATCCGGGTCAAGGAGATCGAGGCCGGGCGCGGCGACCTGCGACCCAATATGCTGCTGGTCATGGACCCGCGCGGCGAGGACATCACCGTACCGGGCGAAAAGACCAAGGAACCGACCTTCGGCCTGCCGGCGACCTGGATCGACGAAACCAACCGGGAAGAAGCCATGTTCCGCGGCTATACGGTGGGCGATCCGGGCACTGTCATCACCACCCACCTGACCGAGGTGATCAAGGACAACATGCCCGAGATGCTGTCCTTCGCCGAAACGCAAAAGCTGCTCGACGAGTTGGACAAGGAACAGCAGAAGCTGATTGCCGATCTGGTCCCGACGCATATCAGCATCGGCGGCATTCAGCGGGTCTTGCAGAATCTGCTGTCGGAGCGCGTCTCCATCCGCGACCTGCCGACCATCCTGGAAGCGATCTCGGAAGCCTGCGCCATCACCCGGAGCGTGCTGTTGATCACCGAACATGTGCGCAGCCGGCTGGCCCGCCAGGTCAGCGACATGAATACCAACGATCAGGGGTATATCCCGTTGGTGACCTTGTCGCCGGACTGGGAAAAAACCTTTGCCGATTCGCTGGTCGGCAACGGCGACGACCGCCAGCTGTCCATGGCGCCTTCCAAACTGCAGGAATTCATCGCCGGCCTACGCACCGCTTTCGAGCGTCAGGCCATGGTCGGCGAAGTACCTGTCCTGTTGACCAGCCCCGGCATCCGTCCGTACGTACGCTCCATCGTCGAGCGCTTCCGGCCGATGACCGTGGTGATGTCGCAGAACGAAGTTTTTTCCAAGGCCCGCATCAAAACCGTGGGGCAGATCTGGCATGACGCCCCAGCCCCGGCGAACCCGCTTGCCTTCCTGCGATCGGCCGTCATGACCGCACCGGACGTCATCGAACGCTTTCCGGAACTGGCTACCCTACCTCGGAAACGGGCCCGACCATGCGCCTGAAGACCTATGCCGCGCCCACCGTACAGGAAGCCATGGCGCTGGTACGCCTGGAGATGGGCGACGACGCGATCATTATTTCGACAGGTGCGACGCCGGACGGCCGCCATGCGGAAATCACCGCCGCCATCGAAGCTACCGGCGCTGAACCCGATGCCAATCCCCTCGCCGGCGAGGAGGAGCCGGATGACGTGCTCGCCGCCGTGCGGCACTCGCTGATCCACCATGGAACGCCCGCGGGCCTGGCCGAGCGGTTGGCCCTTGCCGCCGCGACCTTTGGCGATCCCGACACCTCGATGTCCCTGGCCGGCGCCCTCGAATCCGCCTTCGCCTTCCAACCCTTGCGCCCCGGTGCCACCGATCGGCCGCTGATGCTGGTCGGGCCGCCCGGCGTCGGCAAGACGTTGACCGCGGCCAAACTGTTGGCCCGCGAAGTCATGGCAGGACGGCCCGTCGAAGCCATCAGTACCGACACCCGCCGCGCCGGCGGCGTCGAGCAACTTGCGGCCTTCACCCGCATCCTGTCGCTGGAACTCCGCACCGCCGATTCGCCACGCCTATTGACGGAGGCGTTGTCGCAATGCCGGACGGATTCCGCCGTCGTCATCGATTCCCCCGGGTGCAATCCCTACAATGCTACCGAGATGGCCGATCTCGGTGCCTGCGCCCGGGCCGTCGACGCCGAACCCGTCCTCGTGCTGGCAACCGGCGGCGATCCCGTCGAAGCCGCCGATATCGCGCTGGCCTTCGCCGAAATCGGCGCCCACCGCATGGTTGCCACCCGCCTCGACATGGCGCGCCGCCTGGGCGGATTATTAGCCGCTGCCGCCGGCGCGCGCCTGGGCTTTTCCGATTTCAGCGTCACCCCCCATGTCGCCGACGGACTTTCGGCCATCGACCCGGTTACCTTTGCCCGTCTTCTGCTTCCCGAACGTCGCATTCCCGACCGCCGCCCGGCTGCCCGGGCCTCCCATGCCAACGAGGCTGTTCCATGAGTACCGCACCGAAGATCGCTTCCCGGCCGGGCGCCCGCGCCAAGGGACGCAACATGCTGGCGGTCGCCTCGGGCAAAGGCGGGGTCGGCAAGACCTGGTTCGCCATTACCCTAGCCCACGCACTGACCTTGCGCGGTCAGCGCACCTTGCTGTTCGACGGCGATCTCGGGCTGGCCAATGTCGATATCCAACTGGGCCTGATGCCGAAATACGACCTGGGCGGCGTCCTCGCCGGCAAGATGACCCTGAACCAGGCGGCGATTCCTTTCGAGGACGGCAAGTTCGATATCGTCTCCGGCCGGTCCGGTTCGGGCAGTCTGGCCGACATTCCGGCCAGCCGCATGCAAGTGCTCGGCGACGACCTGACCATGCTGTCGGCCGCCTACGATCGTGTGGTGATCGACCTCGGCGCCGGTGTCGAACGCACGGTACGCCAGTTCGCCGGCGCCGCCGGCACCTGTCTGGTCGTCACCACCGACGAGCCGACCGCGCTGACCGATACCTATGCCTTCATCAAGGTGGTGCACATGGAGCGGCCGCAGGCCGACATCCGGGTCGTCATCAATATGTGCAATTCGCGTACCGAAGGGGAACGTACCTACGGCACCCTGCTGAAGGCCTGCGAGGGTTTCTTAAAAATTTCGCCGCCGCTGGTCGGCATCGTCCGCCGCGACGTCAAGGTCCGCGAAAGCATCCGCGCCCAAACCTCGATTCTGACCCGCTTTCCCAATAGCGAGGCGGCCGAAGACGTCGGGGCGATCGCCAAGAAGCTGACGGAATAACCCTTGGCCGAGACCATCCCGCCCGTTCCGCCCTTGCCCATAACGCCGGCCGCCAGCCAGCCGCCGCCGCCCGTCGCCGAAGTTCCGGCCCCGCCCCCGGCGCTTGTGCTGCTGCCGCCGGGCACCCGTCTCGACGCCACCGTAACGGCTCGGCTCGCGCCCGATACGTTTCAGCTCGTGACGCCGCAAGCCACCTTCATTGTCCAGACGCCTTTGCCGCTCGAAGTCGGCTCCCGCTTGCTGCTACAGCTGCCGGAGCGGCCCGTCGCCGGCTTTTCGATCCAGCTCCTGGCGCTGAACGGCCGGCCGGCGGCAGTACAGACCCTCGGCAACGCCGCCGTCGCTGTCGCTCCCTCGTCACCTAGCATCGCCGCCGGCTCCACGCTGTTGGCCATCGTCTTAGCCGGTACGCAGCAGCCCCGTGTTGGCGCCACCGGCCCTGCCGTTGCATCGTTGGCAACCGTCACGTCCCCTGTCGCTGGCGCGCCAACCGCCACACCGGGCACGGCCGGCGCCATCGCCACAGCCGGTACGGCGACGGTGACGACGGCCGGTGGTGTTCCGGGTGCCGACGGGATATCCGGCGCCTTTCGCATCGTCCCCGCCGCTCCCGGTTCCGACACCCTGGCTGCCGCCCAGATCGCCGCCCGCGCCGTCCACGATTACGCCCGCCAAGCTTCGCTCAGCGGACCGGAGGGACAGCGCGTCATTCTGCGCGTCGTCAGCATCGGCTCGCCGCCGGCACCGGGAGGCGCGACGCCGGCCGCCGCCGCCCCGGTATCGGTGCCGCTGACCCCTGGAACCACGATATCGGGCGTCGTCACCGGACGCTTGCCGCAAGGCTTTCCGGTGGTGCAGACCCCAGTAGGCCTGTTGGCCTTGACGACCTTGGCCGACATCGAGCCGGGAACCGAGATATCCTTACGCGTCGTCGCGCCGGCGTCGGCCCGGGCCCCACAACCGTCCCAAGCTGGCCTGCCGATCGACGGCGAGGTGGCGGCGTTGCGCGATTGGCCGGCCTTGCACGAAGCCCTCGTCGCCATGCAGACGATGTCGCCACCGACAGCGCGCGCCATGTCCGACGTCCTGCCACGCTTCGACGCCACGCTGACCGCCAGTGTCCTTTTCCTGCTGGTAAGTTTACGAGGCGGCAACTTGCGCGATTGGATGGGCGAGACCACGGTGCGCGAACTGCAACGGCTGCGCCCCGACTTGGTGGCGCGCATCAGCGAGGATTTCAGCAGATTCGGTATCGCCGCCAACGATCCGGGTGCCGACTGGCGTAGCTTTTTGTTGCCTTTTTTTACCGGCGATACGATCCACCCCGTTCGCCTGTTCGTCCATCGCCATCCGCCGGAGGAAGATGCCGAGAAAGAAGCCGGCACCCGCTTTGTCGTCGATGTCGCCCTCAGCCGCCTCGGCCGCTTACAGATCGACGGCCTGGTCTATGAAAAGATGCGGCGGTTCGATCTCATTCTGCGCACCGCCCAGCCGCTGCTTCAGGACATCCAAAGCGATATCCGCAACATGTTCGCAACAGCGCTGGAGGCCACCGGCCAGACCGGCGCCATCGCCTTTCGCGCCGACCCGGCGGCCTTCATCGAGCCGCAGCCCGGCGGTCCCGCAACGCCCGGCGTCTCGGTCTAAAGCCGATGGAAACCGCCGCCCGCCGCGCCCTGCTGCCGACGCGCCCCAATCCGGGCGGAAGGCTCGACTGCATCGTCACCGTGGACGGCCGACTGCCCACCACCGGCACCGGCGTGACGCTGCGCTACGTGCCCGACCGCCTGGTGCTGGATGCCGCCGCCTTCGCCGGCTATCTCGCGGCGCTCGATCCGCCGCCGGGCATCGAGGAGTTGGCCGCGACCGTACTTGCCGATGTCAACGACGTCCTGGTCCCCCGCTGGCTGCACATCGCCACGGCAACGCCCGACGGCGGCCACCGCGCCGCCATCGAGGATTGCCAACCGCGCTGGAACAACGCGATGCTTCTGCAACGGCTGGAGCGGATCTGACGAGCCGCCGCCTCAGCGCTTTTTCTGCCGGTAGGTATTCAGCGCCACTTCGTCCAGGACACCCTGTTCGCGGCGGCCTTGCTCCAAGGCTTCGCGTTTGGCGCGCTGCTCTTCGGCGGTCTGATATTTCTTGAACTGCAGGAAGGCCTCGCGCACCGCCTCGCGGGCAGTCGCGATCTCGGTCTCGGCAACCGTCAAGGCCTGGGTCAGTTCGTTGCGCCGTCGGCGCACGGTCACCACGTATCGGCCGTAGAACAGCGCCGTCTCGGGCGAGGCGGCCGCGATCCGGGCTTCCGCCTCGGCTTCCGCCTCCAGGGCGCGTAGCCGGGCTTCGAGCAATTCGGCGGCACGCAACTTGTCGGCCAGTTCGCGGCGCTTTTCGTCGACCTCCCAGTCGTGCAGACGGATCAGTCCACCGAGGCCGGGAGCCATAACTTACGCCGGTTTCGCCGGCGACCGCCCGGCCGCCTTCTTGGCCTCGGCGGAATTGCCCGGCACCGCCATGCCCAGAATCTTGCCCAGCACCTGGTAGCACGCTTCCAGGCGCGTTACCTGTTCCTTGCGCTGGCGCAGGAATTCCTCGATGGCCGGATAAAAATGGATGGCCTCGTCAACCTGGGCATCGCTGCCCTTGCGGTAAGCGCCGAGCCGGATCAGTTCGGCCATGTCCTCGTAGGTCGAGATCAATCGGCGAGCCCGGTTGACGATGGCCATTTCCTCCGGCGTATTGCAATCGGGCATGGTGCGCGACACGCTGCGCAGCACGTTGATCGCCGGATAGCGGCCGCGTTCGGCGATGACGCGATCCAACACGATGTGCCCGTCGAGGATGCCACGCACCGCGTCCGACACCGGCTCATTGTGATCGTCGCCTTCGACCAGCACGGTGAATAGCCCGGTGATCGAACCCTGCCCCTCCATGCCCGGTCCGGCCCGTTCCAACAGGCGCGGCAGTTCGGCGAAGACAGAAGGCGTATAGCCCTTGCTGGCCGGCGGCTCGCCGGCCGACAGGCTGATTTCGCGCTGGGCCATGGCGAAACGGGTGACACTGTCCATCAAGAACAGCACGTCCGTGCCCTGGTCGCGGAAAAATTCGGCCAGCGCCATGGAGACATAGGCCGCCTGGCGGCGGACCAACGGCGGCTCGTCCGACGTGGCGACGACGACGGCGCTGCGCGCCAAGCCATCGGGCCCCAGGTCGTCTTCGATGAATTCCCGCGCTTCGCGGCCGCGCTCGCCGATCAAGGCGATGACACTGACCTCGGCCGCCGTGTGCCGGGCCATCATCGAGAGCACCGTCGACTTGCCGACGCCCGAGCCGGCGAAGATGCCCATGCGCTGACCGCGGCAGCACGAGAGAAAGGTGTTGATGCCGCGAATGCCCATATCGAGCTTGCCACCGACCCGCGTGCGCATATGCGCCGGCGGCGGCGGCGCCTGAATGCGAAAAGCCCGGGGCCCAATCGGCAAGGGTCCCTTGCCGTCGATGGGCTGACCGAAGGCATTGACCACCCGCCCCAGCCAGGCCGGGTGCGGATAGATGACCGGATCGGTGGCGCCGACATCGACCCGGCAGCCGAGTCCGATACCTTCCAGGCTGCCGAACGGCATCAGCAGCGCCACGCCGCCGCGAAAACCGATGACCTCGCAGATCAGCCGCTTGGCCCCGCGTCCGATAACCTCGCAATGATCGCCGATCGACAACGCGCCGGCCAAGCCGCCAACTTCGATCAACAGTCCGACCACCGCCGTCACCCGGCCATGGATGCGATAGTCCGGACGGCGTTCGATCTCGTTGACGATGTTGTTGACCAGAAGTGCCACGCGCGACATCCACGATTTGGAGGGGCCCGATGGTCGGGAGAATCCATCATCGCCCGGTGCGCTTAAGGATCGGTTACTGGGGGCACCGCCGGGCCTTGCATATTCCTTGTGCAGGCCGGCATTATTAACTATTGTTAACGTCACCTTAAGCATGGGTTGCAAATCGTACCATGCGTGTCTTGCTCGTTGAGGACGATCCGTCCACCGCGGAGAGCATCCAGCTGATGCTGAAATCCGCTAACATGGTTGTCGACGCCACAGACTTGGGCGAAGACGGCCTGGAAATCGGCAAGCTTTACGATTACGACATCATCATCCTGGATTTGATGCTGCCCGACATGGACGGGCTGGAAGTCCTGCGCCGGCTGCGCGACTCGCGGGTCGAAACGCCGGTGCTGATCTTGTCCGGGCTCGCCGAGCCGGACAAGAAGGTCAAGGGCCTCGGCTTCGGCGCCGACGACTACCTGACCAAGCCCTTCAACAAGAATGAACTGCTGGCCCGCATCCAGGCCATCGTGCGCCGCTCCAAGGGCCATTCCCAATCGGTGATCAGTACCGGGCGGCTGGCCGTCAACCTGGACGCCCGCACGGTCGAGGTCGACGGCCGCGCCGTGCATCTGACCGGTAAGGAATACGGCATCCTCGAACTGCTATCGTTGCGCAAGGGCACGACCTTGACCAAGGAGATGTTTCTCAACCATCTCTACGGCGGCATGGACGAGCCCGAGCTGAAGATCATCGACGTCTTCATCTGCAAGCTG
>CANITX010000079.1 GCA_947470575.1 Rhodospirillales bacterium | reverse complement strand
TGATCTTTCTGCTGACTCGAGCAGTGACTTTGGGTTCGCGCTATCCGGCACTGGAGCGGAGCATCGGAGCAGCGGCCTAACGGCCGCTGCCAATCTCCCCTCAAGCGATGACCTTGGCCTGGCGCAGCGCGTCGAGTGCCGCTGCGTCGTAGCCGAGCAGTCGGGACAGCACCTCGTCGGTGTGCTGGCCGGGCGTTGGCACCGGGCCGATGCGGCCGGGGGTGGCCGACATCTTCACGGCGACGCCGGGGAGGTGGATTTCGCCGCAGACCGGATCGTCCATTTTCACCAGCATCTCACGTTCCCAGAGGTGCGGATCCTTCACCACCTGGGGGATGGTGCGCACAGGGGCGGCGGGCAACTCGGCCTTGGTCATGATGGCGACGATGTCGTCCATGGAGCGCTGGGCAGTCCAGTCGTCGACCATCTTGCGCCGACCGTCGCGATCCTCCTCGGGGGGGATGGCGGCGCCGGTGTCCTTGGCGACGATGTCGAGCAGGCGGTCGGCCATGCGCTTGCCGGGGGTGGAAATCATCACCGCGCCGTCTTTGGCCGGATAAGGCGGTCGGCCAGGCTCGCCGCCTTCCTTGCCGGTAGCCAGGTAGTAGCTCATCGGGATTTCGACCATGGTGAGGGCGGAATCCATCAGGCAACAATCGATCAACTGACCCTCTCCCGTGCGGTCGCGGTGGCGCAGGGCCGCTAGCGCGCCGATGGTGGCGTGCAGTGCGGTGGTGCGATCGACCAGCGAAAACGCGGTGCCGATGGGGCGGCCGACGGGCTGGCCGGTCAGGCTCATCAGGCCGCTCATCGCCTGGCCGAGCACGTCGAAGGCGATGCGTTCACGGTACGGGCCATATTGGCCGAAGCCGGAGACGGAGACGAGGATGATGTCCTTCTTGATCGCCTTGAGAGCCTCGTAGTCGAAGCCCATGGCCTTCATGGTGCCGGGTCGGAAGTTCTCCAGCACGATGTCGGCGGTCTTGACCAGGCCGGCAAAGACTTCCTTGCCGCCCTCGGTGCGCATGTCGAGGCAGATGCTCTTCTTGCCGCGATTGTAGACGGAGAAATAGATGCTCTGCCCGTCGACGACGGGGTAGTTCTTGCGCGTCTCCTCACCGCCGATGCGTTCGATCTTGATGACCTCGGCGCCGAGGTCGGACATCATCATGCCGCCGCGCGGGCCTGCCTGATAACGCGCCAATTCCAATACTCTTACGCCTTCGAGACTGCGTTGCATGGATCCCTCCCCTGATGCTGGCTCCGCGAGTATAGCGCGGCGGCTGCGGATGTCTTGGCGATCAGTACGAACGCGGCAGGCCCAGCACATGCTGGGCCACGTAGGCGAGGATCAGATTGGTGGAAATCGGCGCCACCTGGTAGAGCCGGCATTCCCGCCATTTGCGTTCGATGTCGTATTCGCGGGCAAATCCGAAGCCGCCATGGGTTTGCAGAGCCGCCTCGGCCGCCTTCCAGGCGGCTTCCGAAGCCAGCATCTTGGCCATGTTGGCATCCGGTCCGCAGTCGCGCCCGGCGGCGAACAGGGCGGCGGCGCGGCGCACGATCATGTCGGCCGCCTCCATTTCCGCATAGGCCCTGGCCAACGGGAATTGGACGCCCTGGTTCTGGCCGATCGGCCGGCCGAAAACCTGGCGTTGATTGGCGTATTCGACGGACTTGTTCAGCAGCCAGCGACCGTCGCCGATGGCCTCGGCGGCGATCAGGATGCGCTCGGCGTTCATGCCGTCGAGGATATAGCGGAAGCCCTTGCCTTCTTCGCCGATCAGGTTTTCGGCGGGCACCTCCAGGGCGTCAAAGAAAACCTCGGTGCTGTTGTGGTTGATCATCGCCGGCAGCGGGCGGATTTCCAGGCCCTTGCCACGGCTCTCGCGCAGGTCGACCAGGAAGACCGACAGACCCTCGGTGCGCTTCTTGACCTGATCGAGCGGGGTCGTGCGGGCCAGCAGCAGCATCAGATCGGAATGCAGTGCGCGCGAAGTCCACACCTTCTGGCCGGTGACGACATAGCGGTCGCCCCTGCGCTCAGCGCGGGTCTTCAACTGGGTAGTATCCGATCCGGTCGTCGGTTCGGTGACGCCGAAGGCCTGCAAGCGCAGGTCGCCCGCCGCGATGCCGGGCAGATAGCGTTGCTTCTGTTCGGCGCTGCCGTGCCGGAGCAGGGTACCCATGATGTACATCTGGGCATGTGCCCCGCTGGCCGTGCAGCCGGAGGCGTTGACCTCTTCCAGGATTACGGCGGCGGCGCGTAACGGCAGACCGCTGCCGCCGAATTCCTCGGGGATCAGGGCGGCGAGGTAGCCGGCCTTGGTCATCTCCTGGACGAATTCTGTGGGATATTCGCTGCGCGCATCCTTATCGCGCCAGTAGCTGCCCGGATAGCCGGCGCAGACGCGGCGCACGGAATCACGTAGCTCGGCGTAGTCCTCGCCGATCTCCACCTGCACTATATCGGTCATCTTCGGCTCCCTAGCGGCCCGTGAATCGGGGTTTGCGTTTCTCGTTGAACGAACGGATGCCTTCGTGGCGGTCTTCCGTGCCGACGAGGCGGTTATAGGCCTCGATCTCGAACAGCATGCCTTCGGCCAGCGTCATGCCGAGGCCGTGGTGAATAGACCGCTTGGCATTGCGCACCGACAGCGGCGCATTGGCGGCGATGGTACGCGCCGTCTCGATGGCTTCCGCTGCCAGAGCATCCGGCGCGCAAAGCCGGTTGACCAGTCCCCAAGCGCGGGCGTCTTCAGCAGAGAACGGACGCCCTGTGAGGATCAGTTCCTTGGCGCGGCGTTCGCCCAGCGCACGTGGCAGGTTCTGCGTACCGCCCGCACCCGGCATGATGCCGAGCGTTACCTCGGTCAGCGCAAAGCGGGCAGTGGTTGCCGCATAGATGAAGTCGCATCCGAGGGCGATCTCCATACCGCCGGCATAGGCCGCACCGTTGACCGCCGCGACGATCGGCACCGGACAATCGATGATGGCGCGGATCATCCGTTCGAACACCAGGTGCTGGGCATGCCAGGTGTCATCGGTCATGCCGTTGCGTTCCTTGAGGTCGGCGCCGCCGCAGAAGGCCCGGTCGCCGGTTCCGGTCAGCACGACAGAGCGCTGCCGGCCGGGGTCCATGGCTAGGCCCTCGAACAGTGCGGTCAGCTCCTTGCCCATGCGGGTATTGAGCGCGTTGGCAACCTGCGGCCGGTTCAGCGCGACACGCAGCACGCCCTCGGCCGGTTCGTCGAGCAACAGTGTGCTGTCTGCTTCCATGTCATACCCCGATCTTTGCGGGTGGTCAGTTCATGAACGCGTGTCTTTGCCTGCAATCCTGTTTCGGCGCAACGACATCGTCATTCCCGACGTCAAAATTGCGATTGCTTCGCACATTCAATTGAACTATACGATGTCGAGAGTGTCATGCGGATGATTATCATTGACATTGATGCCCATATAAAATTTATGGGTATTAAAATATAACGTCGTGTAAGAGGAAGATCATGAGACGTTCCCCCGCGGATTTCGTAAAAATGGCAGGTTTGTCAGCGTTTCTGGGCGCCTGCGTTTTGATGGCGTTCCCGCGCATCTCCAGCGCAGCCGACGCCGGAGGCATCGTCGTTTACAACGCCCAACATGCCAGCCTGACCCAAGCCTGGGCAGAGGCCTTTACGCGGGAATCCGGGATTTCGGTAACGCTGCGGCAGGGTAGCGATATGGAGATCGCGCATCAAATCGTGCAGGAAGGCACGGCATCGCCGGCCGATGTTTTCGTGACGGAAAATTCGCCTGGGATGACACTGGTCGACGCAGCCGGTTTATTCGCGCCCGTCGATGCCGCGACGCTGGCTCTGATACCCGAGAACTACCGCCCGGCGAACGGTCACTGGGTGGGGATAGCGGCGCGGACCACCGTATTTGCTTACAACAAGAACAAGTTGAAGGCGGAGCAGTTACCCAAATCCATGCTGGACCTTGCCGACCCGAGCTGGAAAGGCCGGTGGGCGGCGTCGCCATCGGGCGCCGACTTTCAGGCCATCGTCAGCGCATTGCTGGATTTGAAGGGCGAAGCGACGACGGCCGCCTGGTTGAAGGCCATGAAGACGAATTTCGTGGCCTACCGGGGCAACGGCACGGTGATGAAGGCCATCAACGCCGGCGAGATCGAGGGCGGGATCATTTATCACTACTACTACTTCGGCGACCAAGCCAAGACGGGGGAAAACAGCGGCAATGTCGCCTTGCATTACTTCAGGAACGAAGATCCCGGCGCCTTTCTCAGCCTGTCGGGAGCGGGCGTCTTGGCATCGAGCAAAAACCAAGCCCAAGCCCAGGCCTTCGTGAAATGGGTAGCCGGCAAGGGTGGACAGCAGGTGTTGAGGGACGGCGACTCGTTTGAATATGCCGTCGGCGTCGGCGCGGCCTCCCATGCCAAGCTCGAGCCGCTGGCGAAGCTTCAGGCGCCAAAGGTCACCGTGCAGAACCTTAACAGCAAAAAGGTCACCGATCTGATGACGGCTGCCGGCTTGATGTAGGTGCGCCGCGCTGCCTGGGAGCGCATCCTGAGGAGCGGCGTTTACAAAGGCCGATTGCCAACTTACCCGGCAACATCATAGCGTAGGGGGCACCTTTCGGCGCTGAGGTCGTAAGTCCCGAGGCCGATTCCAGGTGATCGCTCCTTCAGGCGGTCGCCAACTTGTTATAGGCGGATGAAGACAGTTTCAACCACACCGCTTGCCGATGCCACACCCTTGGCAGGCCGGGACCACACAGCAATATCTTCACATCCTGCCATGGCCCGTCGGCACGGCGGGCCAGCCTACGCCCCTGTGTTCGGCGCTGCGGTAGTTGTTTCTCTGCTGGCCTTGTTGCCGCTGGGATTTGTCGTTGCCATGGCGCTCGAGACGGGATGGGAGACGGCGATGGCGCTCGTCTTTCGTCCCCGCGTGGGCGAGTTGCTGATCAATACGGTTTTGCTGCTGGGTTGTACGATACCGGCGGCTGCCATCCTGGCCATCGCCCTCGCGTGGTTGACGGAACGCACCGATCTTCCCGGCGCCCGTATTTGGGCGTGGCTTGCGGTAGCGCCCTTGGCGGTACCGGCTTTCATTCATAGCTATGCCTGGGTCACCATGGCTCCCGGACTGCACGGTTTGGCCGGTGGGGTGCTGGTTTCGCTTCTGGCCTACTTTCCATTCTTGTATTTGCCCGTGGCATCCCAACTGAGGCGATTGGATCCGGCGCTCGAAAACGCAGCGGCTTCGCTCGGCTATGGCCCCTGGCGGATCGCCACCCGCGTCGTCCTGCCGCAGCTGCGGATTGCCATCTGCGGCGGATCGCTGCTGATCGGCCTGCATCTCCTGGCCGAGTACGGGCTATTCGCGATGATCCGGTTCGATACTTTCACCACGGCCATCGTCGACCAGTTTCAGTCGACCTACAACGGTACAGCGGCCAATATGCTCGGCGGTGTGCTTGTTGTCTGCTGCTTCGTCGTCCTTGGCCTCGAAGCGGCCATCCGCGGCTCCGAGCGTTATGCGCGCGTCGGCTCCGGCGCCGCGGGTTTGCCGAAGAAGTTTCGCCTCCAGCGAAGCCTGCTGCCCTGCCTGTTAATCCCCGTACTGACCGTTGTGCTGGCGCTTGGCGTTCCCTTTGTCACCCTCGTGCGTTGGTTGGTCGCAGGTGGCGCCGACGTCTGGCGGGTGGCGGCGATCGGAACGGCTTTCGGTCATACCCTTGCGCTGGCTTTGGCCGGGGCATTGCTGACCACGCTTGTCGCGATGCCGATGGCGTGGCTTTCCGTTCGGGCGCCCGGCCGCCTCCAGCGCGCGCTGGAGGTCTGTCATTACTATGTCGGATCCCTGCCGGGCGTCGTCGTGGCGCTGGCACTGGTTACCATAACGGTGACGGTGGCCCGGCCGCTTTATCAGACGGTAGCGACCGTGCTTCTTGCCTATGTCCTGCTGTTCCTGCCGCGCGCGCTGGTGGGACTGCGCGCCAGTATCGCGCAAGCACCGGTCGAGTTGGAAAGGGCAGCGATGGCCTTAGGGCGCTCGCCGTTGCAAGCGGTATGGCAGATTACCATGCGGCTGGCAGCGCCCGGCGCTGCAGCCGGCATGGCACTCGTTGGTCTAGGCATCACGACCGAACTGACCGCCACGCTGTTGCTGGCGCCGAATGGCACGCATACCCTTGCCACCGAATTCTGGTCGTTCACCAGTGAGATCGACTACGCTGCGGCCGCGCCTTATGCGGTGACCATGGTGTTGCTGTCGCTACCGATGACGCTTTTGCTTTACCTGCATTCTCAACGGATGGCCGGACGATGACCTTTCTCTGCCTGGAAGGAGTCGGCAAGGTCTATGGCACCACGGTCGCCCTGGACCGCATCGACCTCGAAGTGCCGGCCGGCAACCGCATGGCTATCGTCGGTCCATCGGGGTCGGGTAAGAGCACGCTTTTGCGTGTCGTCGCCGGCTTCGAAATGCCGGATAGCGGCCGCGTCACGCTCGACGGTCAGGTATTGGCGGATGGTGCGTCGTTCGTTCCCGCTCATCGGCGCGAGATTGGGATCGTATCGCAGGATGGTGCGCTGTTTCCTCATCTGAGCGTTGCCGACAACATCGGTTTCGGCATCGATAGGGACGTGCCCGACCGCACCGAGCGGGTTCTGCGGCTGATGGACAACGTCGAACTGGACCGGCGGCTGAGCGGCAGGCGGCCCCATGAACTTTCCGGTGGGCAACAGCAGCGTGTGGCCCTTGCCCGGGCCATCGCCCGCAATCCGAAGCTGATGCTGTTCGATGAGCCGTTCTCGTCCTTGGATGCAGGCCTGCGCGATAGCATGCGCAAGGTGATAGCCGATGTACTGCAGGCGGCCGGGATGACGTCCGTGCTGGTGACTCACGACCAAGTCGAGGCGCTGTCCTTCGCCGACCGGATTGCCATCTTGCAGGACGGCCGCCTCGTTCAGGTCGGTACCCCGCGCGACGTGTACTTCCATCCGAAAGACCCGAGGACGGCCAGATTCCTGGGCGAGGCAATCGTATTGCCGGCAATGCTGGGCGACGGTTGGGTTGAATGCGGTCTCGGTCGAATTTCCGCCGATACGGTCGGACGGCGGGGGCCGGGCGAAATCATGCTGCGCCCCGACCAGCTGTGCCTGGAGCCGGTGGCAGGTGGCCTTCCTGCAAGCGGCAGCAACCCCACGGCGTGCTTCGGCCGGATCACCGCCGTGGAATTCGGCGGTGCGGTCTGCACGATTGGCATATCCCTTATGAAGGGGAGCCCACTCGCCGCGTCGTATTCCGACGGCCCAGCGGCGAATGTGGATTTCAAGGTGCGGGGCCTGAGCATCGATTTGCCCCCGATCGGGGAGATGGTCCGTATCTCGGTGCTCGGTCAAGCGCACGTGTTCGATCGGACGACCTGACGAACCATCCGAAGTTATTCAGCGTAGAGCTCAGCTCAGGCCAGATCGGTTCGCCGCACGATGGCATCCGGCCGCTTGGCGATGTCGGGTAACAAAGCGGTGCCGAGGCCGGGGCCAGTCAGCGGATAGATATAGCCGTCGAAAATGCGCGGAATGTTGGTCGCCACGTCCTTGTACCAACTGGCGATGAAGGAACGCACGACCTCCTGGAACGGTACGTTCGGCGCATGCAGGGCCAAGTGGACGGAGGCGGCCAGCGACACCGGTCCCAGGCAGTCGTGTAGCGCCAACGGCCGCTGATAGGCTTCGGCCAGGGCTGCGATCTTGCGCGCCTGGGTCAGGCCGCCGCACCATTCCAGATCGGCGATGACATAGTGCAGCCCGCCGGCAGCCAGATGATCGCGGAAGATCGTCAAGTGCGACAGGTTTTCGCCGCCGGCCACCGGAATACGCGAATAGCGCGCCAGCTCAGCCAACGCCGGCACGTTGTTCATCTTATCGAGTGGATCCTCGATCCAGAACGGCGCGTAAGGTTCCAGCGCGCGCGCAATGCGCATGGCCGAGGGCAGGTTCCACAGCGAATGCATCTCGCACAGCACATCGATCTTATCGCCCACCGCCTTGCGGATTTTCTCGAAGGGCTCGATACCTTCCTTGAGGTCGGCGGCGGAGATGTGGTTGCCGCCGGTAGCGCGGGCCTGCGGATCGAGCGGCCAGATCTTCATCGCCTTGTAGCCTTCCTCGATCAGGCTGTGGGCGAGTTCGTCGGCGCGGTTCATGAACAGGACCTGGTCGTCGTAGACGCCTTGCGGCGCCTTCGATGTCTCGCCCTTGGCCACCTGGCGGCTCATCTGGTTGCTGGCCGGACCCATGTGATAGTCGAAACTGGCGCAGGTGTTGTAGACCGGCAGCCGGTCGCGGCTAAGCCCGCCCAACAGTTGATGGATCGGCTGGCCGGTGGCCTGGCCCAGGATATCCCATAGGGCCAGATCGACGGCGCTGGCGGCGCGCACTTCGGCGGCGCTGCCGGCATAGCCGACGTTGCGCGACAGCAGATGGCGGTTGTGCCGCTCGATGGCCAAGGGGTCCTTGCCCAGCAGATAGGCGGCTACGGAGGTATGGACATATTCGGCGATGGTCGCCGGTTCGCGTGCCGATTCACCCAGGCCGACGATGCCGGCATCGGTATGGACCTGCAGCCAGATGGTCATCGGCAGGCTGGTGAGTTGGATGGTCTCCAGCGCGGTGATTTTCATTGCCCTGCCTCCCTGCCCATTCTTCCTGCCTGCCAGCTGTCTGGTTACACCGGCTGTCGAACAGGCTCAAGGGTATGGCGGGCGATGGCCAATTCACTTGCGATAGCTGCGGGCGCCGGGCTAGCATCCGCGCGGCGCGAGGGTTGCGCCAATGTCCTCCAAAGATCCGCGCCCGCGGGTATTCCGGCCGCCGCCGCGCGCAGCAGGGAGCAAACGCACGCCATGAGCGATAACGTCATCAGGGTCGCCGTCCTCGACCAGTATCATCCCGGCATCGTCGAGACGATCAATCGAGGGGTGCCCCCGGGGTGGGAAATCTCCTTCGCCAAGAGCCGCAAGACCGAGGATCAGACCGCGGTCCTCGCCAACGCCGATGTCGCCTTCGTCATGGCCGCTCCCGTCACTGGCGAACTTCTGGGCAGCGCGCCGAAGCTGAAGTTCATCCAGAAGCTCGGCGCCGGCGTCGACAGGCTCGATCAGGATACCTGCAAGGCGCGGGGCATCGCCGTGGCCTGTCTGGCCGGCGGCAATGCCATCCCGGTTGCCGAACACACGGTGCTGCTGATGCTCGCCACCTATCGCCGCCTGATTGAGGTGGATCGCCGCACCCGGGCCGGTGAGTGGGGCAAGGAAGAATCGCGTGGCATCAACCGCCATATGGACGGCAAGCGGGTCGGCATCGTCGGCTTCGGCGCCATCGGCAGGGCGGTAGCGAAGCTGCTGACCGGTTTCGGCGTCGACCTTGTCTATTACGATCCGGTCGACGTGCCGGTCGAGGTCGAGCGCGAATTCCATGCCAAGCGCCTGACGCTCGAGGAACTGTTGAAGACAGCCGACATCGTCACGCTGCATTTGCCGCTATTGCCGCAGACGAAGGGCTTGATCGACGAGAAGCGCCTGCGTTCCATGAAGAAAGGGGCTGTATTGATCAACTGCGCCCGCGGCGGGCTCGTCGATGAAGATGCCCTCTACCGCGTGCTCAAGGACGGCTATCTGTTCGCCGCCGGCATCGATGCCTTTGCCAACGAGCCGCCGACCGGCAGCCCGCTCCTGACGCTCGATCAGACCATCGTTTCGCCGCACCTGGCCGGCGCCACGGTCGACAACTTCGCCAAGATCGTCGAGCGTGCGGTGGCCAATACGCAGCAATACCTTGGCGGCAAGGGCCTGCCGCCGAAGGACGCCGTGCTGCTGCCCATAGGTTCTGCGGCCGTTGCCGCCAAGTAGGCTGCTTGAGATATGAAAACAGCGCCTCCGGCCCCCGCCGGAGGCGTCGTCCTTTCGGGGGCCAACAGACAAGTAGGGAGGAACCGTCATGTCCGAAGACATGAACACGCTCATTTTCAATCCGACCAAGGCACGGCTCGACGCCGGCAAGATGGCGATGATGGCGACCATCCGCCAAACCCGCTCGGTCGACGTGGTCCTGGCCATTAAGGCAGCAGGCTATGACGGCCTTTATGTCGACCTGGAACATGGCGGCCTGACCATGCCGGACGCCGGTCAGATCTTCGCCGCAGCCCTGATCGCCGGGATCACGCCGCTGGTCCGCGTGCCCGGTCACGAAGCCTTTCTGTCGGCCCAGGCGCTCGACATGGGTGCCATGGGCATCATCGCGCCGCACGTCAACACGGCTAAGGAAGCCGCCGCTATCGTCGCCAACTGCAAATATCCGCCGGAAGGCAGCCGTTCGCTGTCGAGTACGATTCCGCAGCTTCGATTCATGAAGTGGGACGCGGCGCAAGTTTGTGCGCGCATCAACTCGCAGACCATGGTGGTGCCGCAGATCGAGTCGGCGGCGGGCGTCGACAACGTCGAGGGGATCGCCGGCACCAAGGGAGTCGATGCCCTGTTGGTTGGCACCAACGACCTGATGGCGGATATGGGAATCCCCGGCCAGCACACCAGCGACAAGGTGCTGAAGGCCTTTGAGAAGATCATCGCCGGCGCCAAGAAGCATGGCGTGCATGTCGGCATCGGTGGCATCTCGGGCCCATTCTCGTTGATGAAGACCATCTACGACATGGGCGCCAAGTGGATTTCGGCGGGTGCCGATACCGGCTTCCTGGCCGCAGCTCTGAAGTCCAAGGCGGACGAAGTGCGCAAGTTGGAGAGTTGAGGGCCGCCGTCAGGAGGTTACGTCGCAGCGCAGCCATGTCTCAACGGCAGAGCCCGCTGCCGGGGTCGTGCCGGGCGCCGAGGTCACGTGGACTGTCCGTTCGTTGACCAGGCGCATGAACACGGTCCAACCGGCCCCGGGCTCGCCGGCGGGAACGGCGTAAGTGAAAGCATGGCGGTCGTAGGTACCGTGAACGAGATGGCCGCCGGGCGTGACGATGTCGTTGCCCTTGATCGACAGGTGCTTGCCCGCCGCTGAACACCATTCGCCATCGATGCTGTCGGCGCGTGCCGCGCCAGGAAAGGTCGAGGCAGCAAGGGCGGTCATGAGGGCAAGACGGCGAACGAAGGATTTGCGCATGGCGACGATCCCATCTGTGGTCCCGGTTGGCGCGATTGTAGACCGGGATGCGCCATCGGGAAACGCCGTCGGCATTCCAGTACCCATCTTGCCGCCGGCACGCTTTATCTCTCCGTCCTCGGAAGGGCGGAGCCATCAACCAAGGAGACGCAAAACATGGGGATGATCACAGAACTGCCGCCCAACGCCTTCAAGCAGGGGCTTGCTGCGGGCAAGAAGCAGATCGGCTTCTGGCTGACGCTAGCCAGTGCCTCGGCGACGGAAGCTTGCGCCGGGGCAGGTTATGACTGGACGCTCATCGACATGGAGCACTCGCCCAACGACCTCGGCGACGTTGTGGACCACCTGCGTGCCAGCGTTGGCGGCAGTGCCGAGCCGATCGTCCGTATTCCCTGGAACGACCCGGTGATGGTCAAGCGCGTGCTCGACGCCGGCGCCCGTACGTTGTTGTTCCCCTATGTGCAGAACGCCGACGAAGTGCGCCGTGCCGTGCAGGCGACCCGCTATCCGCCGCATGGTTTCCGCGGCACCGGCGGTACCACCCGCGCCACCCTCTACGGCCGGGTTCCCAACTACTTCCATCGGGCGGCCGAGCAGCTTTGCACGATCATCCAAGTCGAATCGCCCGAGGCGGTGAAGGCCATTCCCGAGATGGTGAAGGTCGAGGGGCTGGATGCCATCTTCATCGGCCCGAACGACCTTGCCGCCAACAGTGGCCACCTGGGCGACATGTATCATGCCGACGTGCAGGCCATGTGCAACGATGCGCTGAAGGCGATCAAGGCCGGCGGCAAGAAGGCGGGCATCCTGACCTTCAATGTCGAATTGGCGCAGAAGCAGTTCGCGCTCGGTTTCGACTTCATCGCGGTCGGCGGCGATGCCGGCATGCTGGCGCGGGGCGCCGAGGCGTTGGCCAAGCAGTTCGACGGCCGTTGAAGAGGCGTCGCGATGTAGGGGCAGGTTTCAATCCTGCCCCTACGGGACGTCTCAGTACGGACGCTCGCCTTTAACGACGAGGCGATAGAGCAGGCGCAACTGGCTGGCGTCGAAATCGGTGCCGGCCTTGTGCAGGGACGCGCGGTTGTCCCAGATCAGCAGGTCGCCCATCCGCCACGGATGGACATAGATGAATTCCGGCTTGAGCAGGTGCTCGAGCAGTTCGTCGAGCAGGTCCTGGGTTGCCTCGGGATCCATGCCGACGATATTCACTGTCTTGCGTGGGTGGAAATATAGCGACTTGCTACCGCCGTGATCCGGGTTGGTCCGCACCAGGGGCTGAATGACCGGCTCGCGCTTGCTTTCCATCTGGCTTTGCACCGACAGCGGATTGCGCCGGCCCCGCATGGCTCCGGCCAACTGGTTTACGGTCTTCAGCCCGGCGATGCGCTGCTTGAGTCGATCGGACAGGGCGGCATAGCCGGCGCGCGTATTGCAGACCGAGGTACCGCCGCCGACTGTGTCGGTCGGCAAATTCACCGGATAGAGCATGGTGTATTTCGGTGGATGGACGAAGTGCGTGTGGTCGGTGTGCCAACTGGCATCGTATTTCAGCCGCGCGCCGGTCTTGTCCGTGTACATGTTGGAGACTTGGCGGATCAACGGTTGTTCCGGATGGCCGTAGATGTCCGTCTGGTCCTGCTCCATCAGTTCGCCGAAGAGCCTGCCGGCGGCGACGTATTGGGCCGGCGTGAACGCCTGCCCGCGAATGACCAGAGTGACATTCTCAACCAGCGCTTCGTTGAGCTGTCGCCGCGTCGTCTCGTCCACCGGCTTGGCAAGGTCGACGCCCGTCGCCTCGGCGCCGATATGTGGCGAAATCCGCGTGATGCGCAGGGTGGAATCCTTGACCAATACGGTCATGATAGAAACTCCTCGGTGCCGGTGCCTACTTGAAGGTTACTTTTTGGATATGGACCTCGGCATTGGCTGCTGCATCGGGCACGTAAACGATGCGCGGACTGACCCGGGTGAAGCCGACCATGTGGTACATCATGACGTCGGGAACGATATCCTCGTAAAGGGTGCGGAACACGTTTTGCCAACCCTTGACGCGTTCCTCGCCGCTGAGTCCGCCGACCCGGTTGACTTCGGCCTCGAAAGCGGGATCGCACAGAGTCGATGACGCCGCCTCGCAGCCGTAGCGGAAGATAACGCTGAACACCGGGTCGCCGACGTTGTTGTCGTGCGAAACCTGCAGCAGGTTGGGCGGTCGGTCGGCGGCGAAGGGCTTGCGGCTCCACTGGGCATATTGCCCCGGTTCGATATTGACCAATTTCATGTTGAAGCCGGCCGCCTTGTACATGGCCATGTAGGCTTCCATTAACTCGTTCGAATTGGGGAAGTGAAAGGGCGCGCCCACCACCCGGATTTCGGTCTCGACGGGAACGCCGGCTGCCTTGGCTTCGGCCAGCAATTGCCGGGCCTTGGCCGGGTCGTAAGCATAGGGGCGCTTATCGAGTTCGTGGTTATGGCCGGGGATCGGCGGAAAGACGACTTGGGTGGCCTGGATGGCGTCCTTCGGCAGCACCGAGCCGATCGCCGAGGCTCGGTCGATGGCATAGTTCAGGGCCAAGCGGACCCGCTTGTCGTTGAGCGGCGGGATGGCCGGGTCGATGCGCAGGAAAGTCGTATTGGAATCCAGATAGCTGAAGTCCAATTTGGGATCGTTGGCGTCCTGTTGGGCGATAGAGAGTGCGATGTCGGCCTCGCCGATCTTCACCATGGCGGCACGCACCGATGACTCGGCACGCCATAGATAACGGGCGCCTTCGGCCTGCGGTTTGGCGCCCCAATATTTGTCGTTGCGCTTCAGCAGGATCTGCTGACCCGGCTGCCAGCTGTCGAAGGCATAGGGCCCCGTACCGACCGGGGCGAGAGAGCGCTTGTCCACGGGCTCATTGGGGCCGTCGATGGTCACGCCGGCCAGCCGGATCGGCATGGTGGGTTCCGGGCGTGTGGTCTTGATCTGCAGCGTGTATTCGTCGATCATCGACACTTCGGACTCGATATCGCCGAAATAGCGCTGCCGGACCGTGCAAATCAAAGCCTTGATCGCGCTGCGGTCGATCGACTTCTTCACGGCATCGGCGTTGAACCGCGAGCCATCGTGGAACGTCACGTCCTGACGCAGCTTGATGCGCCACGTATTGGGGTCGGACTGGTCCCAAGATGTTGCCAGGCGGGGCGAAATCGCACCCGTCTTTTGATCCTTGTTGAGCAGGGTTTCGACGACGTTTTGCTTGATCATGCGCCCTTGCAGGCTGGAACTGGAATAGCAGCCGTCGATATCCGGCGGTTCGGCCGGCAGGACCACGGTTATCCACTTGTCGTTGACCTGAGTCTGGGCGCCGGCCGGTCCCACGGCCAGTGCCGACACGGCCAACAGGGCGATCATGGCCCCCTGGATTTTCCGGATTCGCAAACAGCCCATTGCAACCTCCCCATCGGTTCGCCGTGGCGCACGGCATGCTGTCCTGTCGCGTCGCGTGGCGGAAGCTTGAACGCCCCGTGAGAGCCTCGGTATGTCCCGGGCACTTCTTTTATGCTTCAAGCGTGCAGGGAAAACCTGCGCGGCTTCTGCGCTTTCCGG
>CANITX010000078.1 GCA_947470575.1 Rhodospirillales bacterium | reverse complement strand
TTCGACCATGATGGTGGCGATGCGTACGCCCGTGGTGAAGAACGTCTCGTCCAGTCCGACTTTGGCCAGGACTTGGCGCATGTAGGGGTTCTGGCCCAAATGGTCGAGGTCGAATTCCGATCCGATCGGCGTGCCGAACAGCAGGTTTTCGGCCACCGACATGTTGACGTTGTAGGTTTCGGGATCGAACGGTTCCACCAGGCGGGCAAAGTCCGGCTCCTTCAGCCGCTCGCGCAGGCGGCGCCGCGCTTCCAGGATGGCGGCCGCCAAGTCCTGGCGCCGGGAGGGATTGATGGTTCCCACCAATCCCAGGGCATAGATATCGTCTTTGAGGTCGGTCATTTCCAAAACCGCGACGGTTCGGGTCCGCAAAGCTTCGGCGCCGTCGACACCGGCGGCTTCGTAATCGATCCAATCGGCGCCGACGTCGCTGGTGGTGTTGCCGGCTTCGCGGGCTTCGTCAAGGAAACGGCGATGCTCGGCCAAAGCCTCGCCGCTGTATTCGGCGGGCCGGACCACCCGGTGCTTAAGCCCGTAATACAGGTTGTCGCGAACGGTGCCGGAAAAAAGATGCGCGTTCTGATCGACATAGGCCAGGCGGCGTCCGGTCATGGCTTCGGACAGGGTCACCAGGTTGTGTTCGCCGATGCGTACGGTGCCGGCGGTCGGCCTGATCAGTCGGGCAAGGACGCGAACCAGCCCGGCGCGGCCTGAACCGCTGGCGCCGATAACGGCCGTATGGGCCTCGTGATCGAAGCGGAAGTTGACGCCGTCGAGGATCTTGATGCCGCCTTCCTCCTCCAACATCACGTTGGTTGCCACCACCGTACCGACCAGCGGCGGAACGGAATCCGGTTGGCTGCGTATCAATTCCTCGTCCAGCATGTCGGGAATCTCGAACTGCTCGACCAGCTGCTCGTACTTGATTCGGGCGTCTTCCATTTGCTGGTAGTAGTTCAGCAGCTCGCGCCAGGGCGAGGACAAGTCTTTGTACGCTGCCAGGGCGGCGACCAGGGCACCGAACGTCAGCCGGCCGGTGATGACCAGATAGCCGCCGATGGCATAGAAAAAAAAGGCGTCAGCTGGGCGATGAAGTTGTTGAGGAACTTGATGAAGAATTTCTTGCGGAAAATGTCGAAGCGGATTTTGTAGATCGTTCCCATGCGCCGCGAAAATTCGGCCAGCTCCAATTCCGCGGTGTCGTTGGCGTGTACGTCCTGGATGCCGCCAACCACTTCGCCAATGCGCTCCGACACCTTGCGCACGGCCTGTACCCGCTGCTTGCCCAATTGGTTGACCCGGCGCTGCAGCTTGGGGATGACGTACATCTGCATTGGATAGAAGGCGATGGCGGCTGCGCCCAGGAAGGGGTCCTGCACGAACATGAAAACCAGGATGGTCAAGAGCGTGCCGCCCTCCCAGGCCGGCAGCTTGATCGAATCGCCGATATAGCCGCCCAGCGTCTCGACCTCGCCGGTGATCATCGAAATCAGTTCGCCTTGCGAGACTCGGCGAAAATGCGGCAGCGGAAAGCGCAATATCCGGGCGAACAGATCGTAACGCAGCCGGCGCAGCATGCGTTCCCCCAGCTGCCCGGAATAGACCTGGATGTAATACTTAAAGGTGCCGTTGATCAGCACCATTACCAGGAACAAGGCACAAAGAAGGTAAAGGTAGGGAAGCTGATCGACCGGCCAGGAGAAAAAATTCTGGGGGAATTTGGTGCCGCCAATCGCCTTGTTGATGATCTGCTTGGGCAGGTCGAGGGAGAAATAAAGGAACGGAAACGAAATCGCGGTTGCGACCAGCAGAATGATCTGCTCTTTCAGGCTATAGCGCAGAATATAGCGGAAAATCGTGCGTTCCATGGATGCCCCTGGCCGTCGCATCGTATCGTCCGGACGTCGCCGTCGCGGACTATGGGCGAGAGCTTGTCCCGCGTAAACACCCTGTCGTCTCGCTTCCGGCCGTGCCGAAACGATGCTATAGCGGCCGGGAGAAAAATCCTATCTCGACGCTATCTTATTGGTTTCCACGGTGGAATAGCGGATATACCATGCCGGCGAAAGATCGCAGGCGAAAAGGGTGGGGAACGCCGATGACGCGTGACCGGGGCCGTAAGCGGTTGCTGATCTACAGCCACGACTCCTTCGGCCTGGGACATCTCAGGCGCTGCCGCGCCATCGCCCACGCATTGGTCGATTCGCGCAAGGACCTGTCGGTGCTGATCCTGTCGGGCTCGCCGATCATCGGCAGCTTCGATTTCCGCACGCGTGTCGACTTCGTGCGCATTCCGGGCGTCATCAAGCTGCGCAACGGCAACTATACCTCGCTCAGCCTCGACATGGCGGTCGAAGAAACCTTGGCCATGCGCGCCGCCATCATCCGCCACACGGCCAGCGCCTTCGTGCCCGATCTGGTGTTGGTCGATAAGGAACCCTTGGGTCTGCGTGGCGAGGTCGGCGAAACGCTGACCATGATGAAGGCGCAAGGCGTGCCGTTGATTCTCGGTTTGCGCGACGTCATGGACGATCCGGCCATGCTGCAGGAGGAGTGGGATCGCAAGAACGCCATTCCGGCGCTGCGCGATCTTTACGATCAGATCTGGGTCTACGGCCTGCCGCAGATCTGCGATCCCCTGGCCGGGGTCAACGTACCGGCGTCGGTCCGCCGCAAGATGCACTACACCGGTTATCTCCGCCGCGCGTTGCCGTCGGGCGGCGGGGCCGAAACCTTGGCCGCCATCACCACCAACGAGCCTTATCTGCTGGTCACCACCGGTGGCGGCGGCGATGGTGCCGTGCTGATCGATTGGGTGCTGCGCGCCTACGAACATAATCCGGAAGGGCTGCTGCCGGCGATCCTGGTGCTCGGTCCCTTCATGAACGCCAACCTGCAAGGCGGGTTCAAGCAGCGCGCCAGCCAGTTGCCGCAGGTGCAGGCCATTACCTTCGATGCTCATGTCGAAAGCCTGATGGCCAATGCCGCCGGTGTCGTCGCCATGGGCGGCTACAATATTTTCTGCGAGTTCATCTCCTTCGATAAACCGACGCTGCTGGTGCCGCGCACGGTCCCGCGTTTGGAACAGCATATCCGCGCTTCGCGGGCCCACGAACTCGGCCTCTGTCAGATGCTGGAGGACGACAGTCTGCGCCGTCCCTCGATCATGGCCGATGCCTTGCGCGCGTTGCCGAACCAGCGGCGTCCGTCCGAGGTGCGCATTCCCGGCCTGCTCGATGGGCTATCGACGATCAACCGTCTGGTTGACGGCTGGTTGAACGAGCGCGAGCGGGAGGCGCGGCTGGCGGTGATCGGCAAGGCGACTTGAACGTCCTTGCCGCCGTGCAAGCGCCGGCCCCGGTATCGCCGGAAAGCAGGGCGGTAGCCTACGTCCTCAAGGGCTATCCGCGGTTATCCGAGACCTTTATCGCGCAAGAAATACGGGCGTTGGAGCAGCGCGGTCTCGACATCCGCATCGTTTCGCTGCGCCACCCCACCGACCGCGCCGTCCATCCGGTCAACCGCGAAATCGTCGCGCCGCTGCTCTACTTGCCGGAGTATTTGTACCAGGAACCGCGCCGGGTGTTCGCCGCCTGGCGGGCGTTGCGTCGCCAGCCGACCTATGGTCCGACCTTCGCGGCCTGGCTGCGCGATCTGCGGCGCGATCCGACACCCAATCGCATACGCCGCTTCGGTCAGGCCTTGGTGCTGGCTCACGAATTGGCGCGCGATGTCGGTTGGCTGCATGCCCACTTCCTGCACACACCCGCCTCCGTCGCCCGTTATGCGGCGATGCTGCGCGGGTTGCCGTGGAGCGTTTCCGCCCACGCCAAGGACATCTGGACGACGCCGGCATGGGAAAAGCGCGAAAAGCTCGCCGACTGCCGCTGGGCGGTGACCTGCACCGCCTTCAATGCCGAACATCTGGGTGCCTTGGCGCCGCGGGCGGATCGGGTCGAACTGGTCTACCACGGTCTCGATCTGGGACGTTTCCCACCCGAACCGCGCGCTGCGTCGCCGGTCGATGGCTCCGATCCGGCGCATCCGGCGCTGGTGCTGAGCGTCGGACGTGCGGTGGCGAAGAAGGGGTTCGACGTGCTGCTCGATGCGCTGGCGCGATTGCCGGCGGGATTGCATTGGCGGCTTGTCCATATCGGCGGCGGCCCGTTGCGCAAACGGCTGCGCCGGCAGGCCGGCCGGCTGGGACTGGCGGATCGGATTGTCTGGATGGGTTCCCAGCCGCAGGAAACCGTGCTGGCGCAATATCGCCGGGCCGATCTGTTCGTGCTGCCCTGCCGGGTAGACGATGCCGGCGACCGCGACGGTCTTCCGAATGTCCTGATGGAAGCCCAAAGCCAGGGCCTGGCCTGCCTGTCGACGACCGTCTCGGCGGTGCCGGAATTGATCGACGACGACCGTACCGGTCTGCTGGTGCCAGCTGAAGATGTGCAAGCCTTGGCAGGTGCCTTGGCGCGCCTGATCGGCGATCCGGCGTTGCGCGCCCGGCTCGGCGCGGCGGGACAGGCAGCGCTCCGGGAGCGGTTCTCGCTCGACCGCTGGATCGCGCCGTTGGCCCGGCGCTTTGGCCTGGAGGCCCCGGGGAAAGAAGGGGGCACCGTGAAGGCCAATGCCGATCCGAAAACGTCCGCTATCGACACCGCCGTATGCGCATCGCCTTCTACGCACCGCTGAAGCCGCCGGATCATCCGGTGCCCTCGGGCGATCGGCGCATGGCCCGGCTGCTGATCGCGGCGTTGCGCCTGGGCGGCCATCGGGTCGATCTGGCGTCCCGCTTTCGCGCCTATGACGGCAGCGGCGACACGGCCCGTCAGCGGCGGTTGGCGGCGCGGGGCGGGCGGCTGGCGGAACGATTGATCCGGCGCTATCGCGCGACGCCACCGGAGGGCCGCCCCCAGGCTTGGTTCACCTATCATCTTTATCATAAGGCGCCGGACTGGCTGGGACCGGCCGTGAGCGCCGCTCTCGGCATCCCTTATGTGGTGGCGGAAGCCTCGCACGCGCCGAAGCGCCAGAATGGTCCTTGGGCGGTGGGTTATGCGGCGGCGGCGGCGGCGATCGGCGCGGCGGACGCCGTCGTCGGCTTCAACCCCGTGGATGCGGTCTGCCTCGGCCCGTTGCTGAAGCTGGGTTGTCGGAGCACTTTGCTGCGGCCCTTCCTTGACGGTTCCGTCTTTGCGGCGGCGGCGGCCGAGCGGGATCGGCATCGGTCGCGGCTTGCCGCACAATGGGAGCTGCCTTCCGGCGAACCCTGGCTGCTGACCGTCGCCATGCTGCGTGCCGACAAGCTCGAGTCCTTCCGGGTGCTCGGCGGCGCGTTGGCCGGTCTCGGCGACCGTCCCTGGCGGTTGCTGGTGGCGGGGGCCGGCGGTGCCGAAGCCGAGGCGCGGGCGGTCCTGGCGCCATTCGGCGGGCGCGTGACCTGGCTGGGGCAAGTGTCGGCCACCGATCTGCCGGCCATCTATGCTGCCGCCGATGCGATGGTCTGGCCGGCCGTGCGCGAGGCCTACGGCATGGCGTTGCTCGAAGGCCAGGCGGCGGGCCTGCTCGTGGTGGCGGGCGATACGGGCGGTGTCGGTCAGATCGTGCGCCACGGCGTGACCGGCCTACTGACCCCAATCGGCGACGCGGCGGCCTTTGCCCAGGCGGTTGCCGATCTGCTCGACGATGCGGTCCTGCGACGGCGAATGGGTGCGGCAGCTGCGCGCCTGGCGGCCGCGGAAAACGACATGGCGACGGCGGCGCATCGGCTCGATGCCGTGCTGGCGGCGCTGCGATGACGCTGCTGTTTATGCTCCGACACGGCCCGACGGCATGGAACGCTGAAAAACGCATCCAGGGTAGCGCCGATGTTCCGCTGAGTGCGGCCGGGCGGGCGACGGTCGCCGGCTGGCGCCTGCCGGCCGGCTTCGACCGGCATCTCTGGGTGTCGAGTCCGCTCTGCCGGGCGATGGAGACGGCGACCTTGCTGCTCGGTCGGCCGGTGCCAATTGAGGATCGGTTGCGCGAGATGGCCTGGGGCGAATGGGAAGGCCGCTTGCTGGCCGAACTGCGTGCCAAGGGTGGCGCGGCGATGGCTGCGAACGAGGAGCTGGGCCTCGATTTCCAACCGCCCGGCGGCGAAAGTCCGCGCGACCTGCAAGCCCGTCTCCGCCCCTGGCTGGCCGATGTTGCGAAGGCCGGTCAGCCGGTCGGTGCCGTCACCCATCGCGGTGTCATCCGCGCCATCTATGCGCTCGCCGCCGGTTGGGATATGACGGGCCGGCCGTCGGTCAGGCTCGACAGCGGCTGCCTGCATGTCTTCCGGCTCGCTGCCGACGGTACGCCGCATATCGAACGTCTTAACCTGCCCCTGGCGGAACCATGAACCTACCCAGCGTCCTCTTTTACGTCCAGCATCTGCTCGGCATCGGCCACCTGAAGCGGGCTGTGGTGCTGGCGCGGGCCATGCGCCGGGCGGGATTGAAGGTGACGCTGGTTTCCGGTGGCGAAGCGGTGCCGGTGATCGACAGCAGCGGTCTCGATCTGGTGCAACTCCCACCGACGCGCGCCGCCGACATGTCTTTCAAGGTGCTGCTCGATGAAAACGGCGTGCCCGTCGACGATGCCTGGCGGGAACGTCGCCGCGACCGCCTGCTGCAGGTCTTCCATGCCACCCGGCCACAGGTCGTCATCGTCGAACTCTTTCCCTTCGGGCGGCGCCAGATGCGCTTCGAACTGACTCCGCTGCTCGAAGCGGCGTGGGCGGCCACGCCGCGGCCCATGGTCGTCTCCTCGGTTCGCGATATCCTGGTGGAAAAATCCGACCCCCGGCGTAACCGCGAAATGGTCGATCTCGCCCTTCGCCGGTTCGACAAAGTACTCGTGCACGGCGATCCCCAGTTGATCCCCTTCGACGATACTTTTCCGTTTGCCCGCGAATTGGGCGAGCGGCTGATCTATACCGGCTACGTCGCCGACGATTTGACGGCTGCCCTGCCAACGGACGTGCCGCCCCGGCGACACGGCGTGTTGGTATCGGCCGGCGGCGGCGCGGTCGGCGATACACTGTTGCAGACGGCGCTGGCGGCTCGCCCGTTGAGCCGAATGGCGTCCGAGCCCTGGCGTCTGCTGGCCGGCGATAATCTTTCGGAAGCGACCTTTCGCGATCTCGCCGCCCAGGCGCCGGCCGGCGTTGTCGTCGAACGGGCGCGGCGCGATTTCGTCGCCCTGATGCGGGGCGCGGCCTTGTCGATTTCACAAGGCGGCTACAACACCATCGTCGAACTGCTGAGCACCGGTACCCCGGCGGTCGTCGTGCCCTATGCCGGCGGCGAGGAAACCGAACAGACGATCCGGGCCCGCCTGCTGGCCAAGCGTGGTCTTGTGACCGTGGTCGATGCCGAAGGATTGACGCCGGAGGTGCTGGCCCGTGCTGCGGATGCCGCGGCGTCCCAAAAGCCCGACACGGCTACCCGGCCACGTCTCGACGGTGCCGGCGAAACGGCGCGCATCGTCGCCGGCCTTGCCTCCGTCCATCCCTGATCGGGGGTATACCTACGTGCCCTTTCCCAGGCAGCGGGGGATCGTTAAGATTGGCGGCCGCGTTGCCGCCAAATCGGTAGTGCGCCGGTCGGGATGGGCAAGGGGGCGAGAAGCTCCGTGGAATGATGGCCGTATGGATGGATGGCAGGGCTTGGACGACGAATTGGATGCCTGGGCGGGTGCCGGGCGCGTGGCCAGCCTGTGGTGGCGCGATGACGACGCCACGGGCGACGGCATGGCCCTGCGTCGGCTGTTGACCCTGGTGGGTGGGATGCGCATTCCCTTGGCTCTTGCCGTGATCCCGGCCGAGGCGCGTGCCGATTTGGCGGACCCGCTTTCGACGTCTCCCGACACAACGGTGCTTCAGCACGGTTGGAACCACAGCAATCGGTCGCTGCCGCCGGCGCGCAAGGCGGAGCTGACCGCCGGGCGCCCCTGGGGCGAGGTCATGGCCGAGCTGGTGCGGGGCCGCGAACGGCTGGCGGCCCTGTTCGCCGGTCGCTTTCTCCCCGTCATGGTGCCGCCGTGGAACCGTATCGATGCCCAGCTCATCCCGCATCTTCCGGCGGCCGGGTTCCGCGGTCTGTCGACCTGCAAGGCGCGCATCTCCGCCGAACCGGTGCCCGGTCTTCGCCAGGTGAATTGTCATGCCGATCCGGTCGATTGGCGGGGCAACCGCGGCTTCGCCGGGGCGGAGGCGGTGTTGCGCACCATCGTCGATCATTTGCGCGCCCGCCGGACCGGTCTGGCCGATGCCGGCGAGCCGACCGGCATCCTCACCCACCACCTGGTGCACGACGAGCCGGCGTGGACCTTTCTGGCCGATCTCGCGGCGCGCGTATGTCGTCACGCCGGCGGCCAATGGATTTCCCTCGGCGCGGCTTTGGAGCCCACCCGGTGAGCGTTCACGCCTATCCCATCAAAACGATCGTCGGCGACTATGTCCGCGCTGGAATGGGGTTTGCTATCGCTGGCCTGCCGTTTACGATCGACGATGTGCCGACGGCGCTGGTCGTTATTTCGAGCGCCTTTATGACGGTATTCTCCGTTTACGCTTTCGTCACCTATACCCGCCATCGTACCCGAATCGAGCTGAATGACGATGGCCTGATCGTCACTGCCTGGCGGCGTAAGGCCATTCCCTGGCAGGAGCTCCAGGCCATCAAGCTGTCCTATTTCGCCTCGCGGCGCGAACGCAAATCGAAGAAGATCGAAGGCGACGGTTGGATGGATCTTTTCCTCAAAGGGCCGCAGGCTAAAGTGCGCATCGAATCCACCTGCGACGGATTCGAAGACATCTTGCGTCCGGCCGTCGCCATCGCCCTCGAAAAGCGGCTGTCGCTCAGCGGCGCTACCGCGGCCAATCTCGAATCCCTCGGTATCTCGCTCGAAGCGCCGCCGCGTCTGCGCATGTCCCGGCGCGACCGGGAGGCGGCGTCGTGACCGATCTGTTGCGCGTCAACGATCTGCACGTCGGCTTTCGTACCCAAGGCGGTACCGTGTCGGCACTGCGGGGCGTGTCGTTCCGGGTGCGCGCTGGATCGACCGTGGCGCTGGTCGGCGAATCCGGCTCGGGCAAGTCCGTCACGGCGCAGGCGATCATGGGTCTCTTGCCCCGTTCGGCCAGGATCACCCGCGGCGAAATCCTGTTTCACGACGAAGCCTTGCGCCAAAGCCCACTGGCCCCGGCGCAGAGCGATGGCACGGTCGATCTGGCCAAGCTCGATCCCACCGGGCCGGGGTTCCGTTGCGTGCGCGGCGACCGTATCTCGATGATCTTCCAGGAACCGATGACCTCGCTATCGCCGTTGCATACGGTCGGCGACCAGATCGGCGAAGTGTTGCTGTTGCACAGCGGCGTGTCGCGTGGCGACGCCCGGCGGGTTACCGTCGAGATGTTGCGTATGGTCGGCTTTCCCGATCCGGCGCGGGCCTTCGATACCTATCCGTTCGAACTGTCGGGCGGTCTCAGGCAGCGGGCGATGATCGCCATGGCGCTGGTCTGCCGGCCGTCGCTGCTGGTTGCCGATGAACCCTCGACGGCTCTCGACGTTACCATCCAGGCGCAGATCCTGCGCCTGATCCAGGACCTGCAGGCCGAACTCGGCATGGCGGTGCTGATCATCACCCACGATCTCGGCGTCGTTGCCAATGTCGCCGACGAGGTGGTGGTGGTCTACCATGGCGAGGTCATGGAGGCGGGCACCTTGCACGATATTTTCGACCGCCCGGCTCATCCCTACCTCAAGGCCTTGCTCAAAGCGGTGCCGCATTTCGATATGAAGCCGGGCGAACGCCTGGTGCCGCTCCGGGAAATCCGTCACCAGACCGGCCACCTGCTGAAGCAGGATGGGGCGGCGGCCCACTCCGCACAGGGCGCCGACAAAGCCAAGCCGCTGCTCGACGTTCGCCACATCACCAAAAGCTTCGGTACGCGCAAGGGCGGCCTATTCGGCGTCGCCCCGAAGGCGGGGATTCGCGCCGTCGACGATGTCAGCTTTCATGTCCTTCCCGGCGAATGCCTGGGCCTGGTCGGCGAAAGCGGCTGCGGCAAAACGACGCTCAGCAAAATTCTCATGCGGGCCGTTGCTGCCGACGAAGGCGAAGTCATCTTCGACGACGGCGAAAAGCGGGTGGACCTGCTGAAGCTCGACGATAGCGCCTTGGTTGCCATGCGCCGGCGGGTTCAATACGTCTTCCAGGACCCGTTCAGTTCGCTCAACCCGCGCATGACGGTGTTCGACCTGGTGGCCGAGCCGCTGGTCATTCACAATATCGGCGACCTGGCCTATCGGCGCGAGATGGTGGCCGAACTGATGCGCGTGGTCGGTTTGGATCCGCGCTTCCTCAACCGCTATCCGCACAGCTTCTCCGGCGGCCAGCGCCAGCGCATCGGTATCGCCCGGGCCTTGGCGTTGAAGCCGCGCCTGTTGTTGTGCGACGAGCCGGTTTCCGCGCTCGATGTCTCGGTGCAGGCGCAGATTCTAAATCTGCTCAAGGATTTGCAAAAGGAACTGGGGCTCACTTACCTGTTCATTTCGCACAATCTGGCGGTGGTCGATTACATGGCCGACCGCATTGCCGTGATGTGCGCCGGCCGGTTGGTGGAAATGGCGCCGCGCGAAGCGCTGTTTCGCAACCCGATGCATCCCTATACAAAAGCGTTGCTGAGCGCCGTGCCGTTCCCCGACCCGCGTCGGCGCCTCGATCTGACCGCGTTGATGGAAGGCCGGGCCTCCAATCCGCAGGCTTGGCCCGAGCCCTTCGGCATCCTCGGCGGCGGGCGGTACGATATGGTCGATCTCGGGGGCGGACATTTCGTGCGGGCCCGCGAATGCCCCGCTTTGGCTGATCTTCTGGAGGCGGCGTCATGAATGCCTTGCGATGCTTATCCGCATGGGTCGTCGTTGCCACGTTGATGGCGCCGCAGGGGCTGATGGCGGCCGATGCGCCGGCGGCGCTGGTCGAAACGCCGTCGCTGACGGCCCTGGTGGCGGCAGGAAAAGTGCCCGCCGTCGGTCTGCGTCTGCCCAGTAGGCCTTTGCTCGTCGATTTCGCCGGCAGCGATGCCGTGGCTGGGCGTTCCGGCGGGTCGATCGATCTTTTGATGTCGAGCGTGCGGGAACTCCGCCAGATGGTGGTTTACGGCTACGCTCGCCTGGTGGTCTACGACCGGCGGTTCGAACTGCAGCCCGATATCCTGCGCGCCGTCGATGTCGATCAAGGACGCATCTTCACCTTGCATCTGCGTCCGGGTCATAAGTGGTCCGATGGCCATCCCTTCACCGCCGAGGATTTCCGTTATTGGTGGGAGGATATGGTTACCAATAGCGATTTCAGGGCCACCGCGCCGCCGCAGGAAATGCTGGTCGAAGGCCAGTTGCCGAAGTTCGAGGTCATCGACGAACTGACCGTCCGCTATACCTGGGCCGACCCCAATCACATGTTCTTGCCGTCGTTGGCCGGCCCAACGCCGCTCGACATCTATCGCCCGGCCCACTACCTCAAGCAATTCCACGGCAAGTATGTCGACGCGGCGCAGCTCAATGCGCTGGTGCAGAAGGAGAAGCAGCGCAATTGGACGGCGCTGCATTTCCGCAAGGATCGCGGTCGCGACGCCGACAATCCCAGCATGCCGACTCTGCAGCCGTGGATAAATACGGTTGAGCCGCCGTCGGAACGTTTCGTTTTTCAGCGCAACCCCTATTACCATCGGGTCGACGCCGCCGGGCGTCAGCTGCCCTATATCGACCAGGTCAACGTGATCATCGCCAACGCCAAGCTGATTCCCGCCAAGACCGGAGCCAGCGAGTCCGACCTGCAGGCGCGCAACCTGACCTTCGGCAACTACACCTTCCTCAAGCAGGGCGAGAAGCGCGGCGATTTCAAGGTGCATCTATGGCGTCAGGCCAAGGGTTCGCAGATCGCCCTGTTTCCCAATCTGAACGCCGAGGATGCGGAGTGGCGCAAGCTGTTCTGCGAGGCGGATTTCCGTCGTGCGCTGTCACTCGCCACCGATCGTCACGAGATCAATCAGGTGATCTATTTCGGCTTGGCGGTGGAGGCCAACAACACGGTGCTGCCGGAAAGCCCGCTCTATCGCCAGGAATACGCCACCCAGTGGACGGAATTCGATCTTGCGCACGCCAATGCGTTGCTCGATGGCCTGGGTCTGACAAAGCGCAACGAAAAGGGCTTGCGCCTGCTGCCCGACGGCCGGCCCATGGAGCTTATCGTCGAATTGGCCGACGTGCCCTCCGAAGCGACGGATGTGCTTGAATTGGTGCATGACTCTTGGCTGAAGGTGGGAATCAAGATTTTCCCCAAGCCCTTGCAGCGCGACGTCTTCCGCAATCGGGTCTTTGCCGGCCAAACCCTGATGTCCGTATGGTCGGGGTTGGAAAATGGTGTGCCGACCATGGACCTCAGTCCGCGCGAACTGGCGCCGACCGATCAAAATCATCTGCAATGGCCGAAGTGGGGTCAGTATGTGCAGACCGGCGGCAAGTCGGGTGAGGCGGTGGACATGCCGGTGCCGAAGCGGCTGGCCGATCTGGAACGCGATTGGCGTTTCGCCACGGCCGCGGACGACAAGCAGCGCATCTGGCACGAGATGTTGTCCTTGTTCGCCGACAACGTCTTTACCATCGGCCTGGTGACGGGCGTCTTTCAGCCCATCGTCGTCGACCGTCACTTGCGCAATGTCCCGGCCGAGGCGGTGTTCAACTGGGATCCCGGGGCTCATTTCGGCATCTATCGGCCGGATCAGTTCTGGCTCGATAACGTCGGCGGATAAGGACGGCGTAGCGCAACATGTTGCTTTTTTTATGTCGTCGCATCGTCACGATGGTGCTCACCATGCTGGTGATCAGCGCGCTGGTGTTTATCATCATCCAACTGCCGCCGGGCGATTTCCTCACCACCTATATCAATGAGCTGCAAAGCCAGGGCGAATCCGTCGATCAGGCGAAGATCGATTTCCTGCGCCAGCAATACGGTCTGGATCGCTCGCTGGTCGAACGCTACTTCCTGTGGGTGTTCGGCATGCTGCACGGCGACATGGGGTTTTCGTTCGAATACAATTTGCCGGTCGCCGAGGTGGTCGGCGATCGCATGACCTTGTCGATGGTGCTGAACTTCGCCACCATCCTGTTCGTTTATATCGTCTCCTTTCCGATCGGCGTCTACACGGCGACCCATCAGTACAGCTGGGGCGATTACGGCCTGACCTTCCTCGGCTTCCTCGGTCTGGCGACGCCGAATTTCCTGCTGGCCCTCATCCTGCTCTATTTCGCTAACGTCTTCTTCGGTACCGCCATCGGCGGCCTGATGGCGCCGGAATATCTCGATCAGCCGTGGACGACGGGCAAGATGCTGTCGGTGCTGGAACATCTGGCGGTGCCGGTGTTCGTCATCGGCACCTCGGCGACCGCCGGCATGATCCGCCGGCTGCGCGCCAACCTACTCGACGAGTTGCAGAAGCAGTATGTGGTCACCGGCCGGGCCAAGGGCCTGCCACCCGGCCGGCTGCTGCTGAAATATCCGCTGCGCATGGCGCTCAACCCATTCATCGCCGACATCGGCAACATGCTGCCGCAGGTGGTATCCGGTTCGGTCATCGTCTCGCTGGTGATGTCGCTGCCGACCACCGGGCCGATGCTGCTGACCGCGCTGCAAAACCAGGATACCTACCTGGCCGGATCGTTCCTGATGTTCCTGGCCTTGCTCACCGTCATCGGCATGTTCCTGTCGGATATCCTGCTGGCGGCGCTCGATCCGCGCATCCGCCTGCAGGGAGGAACTCAGCGATGAGCGAGGTCGTGCGCCTGCCGCCGGCCGGCGAGCCGTTGGTCCATTATGTGTCGCCTGCGCCATTCGATGCCTACAGCATCGAGGCGCTGACGCCGGCCCAGGAACGCATCTACATGGCGTCGCAGTGGCGCATGATGTGGTGGCGGTTCAAACGGCACCGGGTGGCGGTGGTGGCGGCGGCCGTGCTGCTGCTCAGCTATTTTTCCATTTTCTTCAGCGAAATCCTGGCGCCCTACGATCTGCATACGCGCAACGCCGACGTCATCTTCGCACCACCGCAGGAGGTGCATCTGTTCCACGACGGGCGGTTCGTCGGGCCGTTCGTCTATGGCCTCGCCTATACGCTGAACATGGAGAACCTGAAGCGGGAGTATCGCGAGGACACGGCCAAGGTGCAGCCGATCCGCTTCTTCTGCAGCGGCGATGCCTACCGGTTCTGGAATCTGATCCCCGCCAGCTTCCATCTGGCCTGCCCGGCGCGGGGTGGCACGCTGCATCTGCTCGGCACCGACCGGCTCGGCCGCGACATGCTGTCGCGCCTGATCTACGGCGCCCGCATCTCGCTGACGGTCGGCCTGCTCGGCATCACCATCAGCTTCATCCTCGGCATCACCATCGGCGGCATGGCCGGCTATTTCGGCGGCTGGGTCGACAATTTCGTGCAGCGGGTCATCGAGATTTTGCGCTCGCTGCCCGAACTGCCGCTGTGGATGGCCTTGTCGGCGGCGCTGCCGGTGACCTGGAGCCCGATCCTGATCTATCTCGGCATCACGGTCATTCTCGGCATGCTCGATTGGCCGGGGCTGGCGCGGGCCGTGCGCTCCAAACTTCTGGCCCTGCGCGAGGAGGATTATTGCTCGGCCGCCCAATTGATGGGGGCCAGTCCCAGCCGCGTAATCGGCCGCCATCTCTTGCCCAACTTCATGAGCCATCTGATCGCCTCGGCGACG
>CANITX010000077.1 GCA_947470575.1 Rhodospirillales bacterium | reverse complement strand
GATCTTTACCAGTTGCAGGTACGACCCGGGGAAGACGCCCTGGACAGTGTCGGTGGCGGAATTCAGCCATGACCGCCACCACCTCAACCGAACGCCCGGTTCAGCCGGCGATGCACCCGCCAAAGGCGGTCGTCGGCTCGCAAGTCAACCAGGAAGAACAGATTTTCGGCGAGGCGTTCAACGGCCATGTCGTGCGTCGCTTCTTCGGTTACCTGGCGCCCTATCGCGCCCGCCTGCTGGTCGCCGTCGTTGCCGTTCTGGTCTTCACCGCCACGCAGCTTTCCGTGCCGCTGATCGTGCGCTACGCCATCGACGAGGCCTTGGTGGTCAGCGGCGACCGGGCGGTTCTACACATGGCGGGATTGCTTTTCGCCGGCGTCATCGCGGTGAATTACGTCGCCAACTACCTGCAGGAAGTGCTTGTCGGCAAGGCGGCCGAAGGCGTGCTGATCGATCTCAGGCGCGCCATGTTCGCCCATCTGCAGCAGGTGTCGCTGTCGTTCATGGACAAAACCGAGGTCGGGCGCCTGATGTCGCGACTACAGGGCGACGTCTACGCCATGCAGGAATTCCTCGACACGTCGGTGTTCGCCATCGGCGATTTCGTCCTGCTGGTCGGCATCACCACCGTTCTGCTGGTTCTCGATTGGCAGCTCGGACTGTTGACCCTGTCGGTGGTGCCGACCCTGTTCCTGGTGCGCATCCTCTGGCTGCCACGGGCGCGCAAGGCCTTTTTGCGCGCCCGCGTCACCTCCTCGCAGGTCAACGGGGCGCTGGCCGAAGCGATCCGCGGCGTGCGCACGGTTCAGGCGATGACCCGCGAGGCGGTCAACCGCGACCTATATGACGTGAAGGCCAAGGACAACCTGGAGGCCTATCTGAGTTCGGCGCGTTTCGCGCAGATCATGATTCCCATCGTCGATACGCTGACCGGTGGGGCCATGGCTATCGTCATCGTCATCGGCGGCGGCATGGTCATCAAGCAGGAACTCGACCTGGGCGTCATGGTCGCCTTCTTCTTCTACGTTCAGCGGTTCTTCGATCCGATCCGCTCGCTGACCATGCAGTACAGCGTCATGCAGCGCGCCATGGCGTCCGGACAGCGGGTGTTCGAAGTCATCGACGTGCCCATCGGCATCCACGATAAGCCCAACGCCGTCGATCCCACGACCATCGACGGTTCGGTGGAATTCAAGAATGTGACCTTCGGCTATCATCCGAACCAGCCGGTGCTGCGCGACGTCAGCTTCCGTGTCGCCCCCGGCGAGACGGTAGCGCTGGTCGGTCCGACCGGTTCGGGCAAGACCAGCACCATGTCGCTGGTCCACCGCTTTTACGACATCACACAAGGCGAGGTTCGGGTCGGCGGCTACGATGTCCGCGATATGACCCAGAAAAGCCTGGGCCGCCACGTCGGCATGGTCTTGCAGGAGCCGTTCCTGTTTACCGGCACGGTGTTCGAGAATATTCGTTACGCCTGTACGGACGCCGACCGTGAGACCGTGGCTGCGGCGGCCAAGGCCGTCGGAGCACACGATTTCATCATGCGTCTGCCCCAGGGCTACGACACGATCCTGGACGAGCGCGGCGGCAATCTATCGCTCGGCCAGCGGCAATTGCTGAGCTTCGCCCGCGCCATCGTCGCCGATACCAAGATCCTGGTGCTCGACGAAGCCACCGCCAGCATCGACAGCTATACAGAGATGCAGATACAGCAGGCGTTGAAAATCCTGCTGAAGGGCCGCACCGGCCTGGTGATCGCCCATCGCTTGGCGACCATCCGCGGCGCCGACCGCATCATCGTGTTGCAGGAAGGGCGCATCCTGGAAACCGGCAACCACGACGAGCTGATGGCCAAGGACGGACTCTACGCCCGCCTCTATCGGATGAATTACGCGTCGTTCGACGACATCCCCGACAGCGTAGTGGCCGGCGCCATCAAGGCCTTTGCCACCTGATCGTCAGTCGTAACCGAACAGCCAGCGGGTCGTGCCGGCATGGATGTTCTTCACCGAATGGGTGGCGCCCTTCGGGATGAAAACCTCGTCGCCCGGCTCAACAACGATACGCTGTTGACCAAAGGATAACTCCAGTCGACCGTCGGAAACCGTCACCAGTTCGTTCGTATCGTGAACGAAATTGTTCCACTCCCGGCCGGGCGGATCGGTGAAGCGCTCGCAGGAATAACCCCGTGCCTGCCAATCCCGCGCCACGGCATCGCTATCGACGGGTGCCGGAAAGCGGCGCTTGCTGAGGAAGTCGGACATACCGGCACACCCTCCTTTCGTTTCACTCCCGGATCAGCTGCCGTCGAGAACAGCGAGCATATCGCGGATGCTGGACAGTTTGCGGCGCGGCGCCGGCGGCAGCGCCGTCCCTTCCTCCATCGCCCGGATCTTCTGCCAATCGGCGATGCTGGTGATACGTACCTGGCGTTGGCCGAGGATTGCCTGTAACGCCACTCGCCCCGGCTTATTCCCGGCAGCGATATCCTGGCGGATATGGGCGGCAGCGGCGACACCATCCGGACGGTTCGACGCGATGACCCCGGTCGGACCGCGCTTGACCCAACCGGCGACGTAAAGGCCTGGGGCCACACGCCCGTCCTGATTGGGAACGATACAGGCCTGCGCATCGAACGGCGCACCCGGCACCGGCACCGACCGATAGCCCACCGCCGGAATGACCAACCCGCAGGGAATATCGAAAGTCTCGCCGGTTCCGACGGCACGATTGCCTTCGACCCGGGTACGTTCGACGCGCAAGCCCTCGACCCTGTCGCCACCCAACACTTCGACCGGCGACGCGTAAAACAGAAAATGCACGGCCTTGGGCAGCTCGTCGCGCCGCCGCGCGGCAAATTCCTTCAGCGTCGCCAGATTGCGTTCCTTCAAGCGACGGTCGCGGTCGTCCCAGTCCCCTTCCACCCCATCGGGAAGCTGCGTCGGGTCGACCTGCGGCACGGCGGTTTCCAACTTGCCCAGTTCACGCAATTCGACGTTGGTGAATTTGGCTTCGATGGGGCCGCGCCGGCCGATGATATAGACATCGGTCAGCGGGCTCGCGTGGATGGTGGCTGCGGCGTAATCGGGCAAGTCGGAATCGGCCATCTCGGCGGCTGTCTTGATTAGCACGCGGGCAATGTCGATGGCGACGTTGCCGACGCCGACGATGGCGGCGGCCTTGACGTTCAGGTCGGGGTCGAGATGGCGGAAATCGGGATGGGCGTTGTACCAGCCGACAAAGGCTGCCGATCCGTGTACGCCTTTTTTGTCTTCGCCGGGGATGCCCATTTTACGGTCGAACGGTGCGCCGACTGCCAGCACCACGGCGTCATACATGCCGCGCAATTCGTCGAGGGTCACATCGCGTCCGACCTCGACATTGCCGAAATAGCAGACGTTATCGTCCAGCGCCGTCTGTTCGAACTTTTGCTGGATTTTCTTGGTGGTTTGGTGATCGGGCGCGACACCGGCGCGAATTAGGCCGAACGGCGTCGGCAGGCGGTCGATGATATCGACCTCGACATTGCCATCCTTGAGCAGGGCATCGGCGGTATAAAATCCGGCCGGCCCTGATCCGACGATCGCAACGGTGACCGGCATCGCGCCCCCCAGCTTTATTCGTTGCCGTCGTGAAGTCCCATCGATCTCGGACCCGGCGTCGGGCCGTCCGGCGCCGTTGCCTTAGACCGTCCAGGTATGCCCCTTGCGCAACAAGGCGTTGAGGTCGGCACTCGGCGACTTGGCCCGAGCAGCTTCCCCCTGCTCACGCAACTCGATCTCATACGCCGGCGCCGGATTGCAATAGAGCACGCCCAGCGCCACCGGCATCGGCGTTTCCATCGCCGCCAGCATGCCGGCCAGCACCCGGTTGGTTTCGTCGTGCACCAGGATGTCAGCGGCAGAAACGCCGTTCTCGCCGACGGTGACGACCTCAAGACATAGATTCTTGGGGTCGAGGCGCAGGCCGCGATTGCGGTCCTTCCCGAACAGCAATGGCTTGCCGTGCTCGACATGCAGCTGGGCATCGGCGGCGACGCTGCGGTCGGTATAGCCGTCGAAAGCACCGTCGTTATAGACGATGCAGTTCTGCAGGATTTCGACGAAGGAGCAGCCTTTGTGTTCATAGGCCCGGCGCAGCACATCGGGCAGATGCTTCTGCAACGTATCGGCGGAGCGCGCCACGAAGCGGCCGCCGGCGCCCAGCGCGAACTGGATGGCGGTGACCGGCGCTTCAATCGAACCCTGCGGCGTCGAGGGCGAGCGCGTACCGATGCGCGAGGTCGGCGAATACTGGCCCTTGGTCAGGCCGTAAATCTCGTTGTTGAACAGCAGGAACTGCACATTGATGTTACGCCGCACCAAGTGCAGCAAATGGTTGCCGCCGATGGAAAGGGCATCGCCATCGCCGGAAACCACCCAGACATCGAGGTCCGGGTTGGCCAGCTTGATGCCGGTGGCGATAGCCGGCGCCCGCCCGTGGATGGTGTGGAAACCATAGGTCGACATGTAATAGGGAAAACGCGCGGCGCAGCCGATGCCCGAAACGAAGACCGTGTTATCCGGCCGTGCGCCGAGGTCGGCCAGCGACCGTTGCACCGATTTGAGGATGGCGTAGTCCCCGCAACCCGGGCACCAGCGAACCTCCTGGTCGGAGGCGAAGTCCTTGGCGGACAGTTTTTCGGCAGCGGGGGCGACGACGTTCATCTCGGTCCTCGATGTCAACCCTGGAGACGGGCGCGAATGGCCGCCTGGATTTCGGCAATGCGGAAGGGCTGGCCGGAAACCTTGTTGAGGCCTTCCGCCGGCACCAGGTATTCGCTGCGCAACACGGTCAGTAACTGGCCGGTGTTCATCTCCGGCACCAGCACCTTTTCGTAGCCCTTGAGCAGATCGCCCAGATTGCGCGGCAGTGGCCAGATGTGGCGTAGGTGGATGTGGGCGACGTCCAGGCCTTCCTGCCGGGCGTTTTCCACCGCCCGGTTGATCGGGCCATAGGTGGAACCCCAGCCGACCACGGCCATGCGGCCCGATGTCCCGCCGACCTCCACGGTCTGCAACGGAATATCGTTGGCAATGCCTTCAATCTTGTTGCGCCGGGCGTCGGTCATGCGCTGGTGGTTGGTCGGATCGTAGGAGATGTTGCCCGACTCGTGGTCTTTTTCCAGCCCGCCGATGCGGTGCATCAGCCCCGGCGTACCCGGCAGCGCCCACACTCGCGCCATGGTTTTAGGATCGCGCAGGAACGGATGGAAGCCTTCGGGGTCGGTGCGGAAAGTCACCGGGAACGGCTCGATAGCGTCAACGTCGGGAATCAGCCAGGGCTCGGCGGCATTGGCGATATAACCGTCGGTCAGCAGGATGACCGGCGTCATGTACTTGGTGGCAAGTCGCACCGCCTCGATCGCCGTGTCGAAGCAATCGGCGGGCGACCGCGAGGCGACGACGGCCAGCGGCGCATCGCCGTTGCGGCCATAGACCGCCTGATACAGGTCCGACTGTTCGGTCTTCGTCGGCAGGCCGGTGGAAGGGCCGGCCCGCTGCGAATTGACGATGACCAGCGGCAATTCGGTGGTGATGGCGAGCCCAATGGCCTCGCCCTTCAACGCCACGCCCGGCCCGGAACTGGAGGTCACCCCCAACGCCCCGGCGTAAGAAGCGCCGATTGCGGAGCAGATGGCGGCGATTTCGTCTTCGGCCTGGAAGGTGGTGACACCAAACTGGCGCAGATTGGACAGCACGTGCAGCAGCGGCGAAGCCGGAGTGATCGGATAGGAGCCCATGAACAGCTTCAGACCAGCCAGTCGGGCGCCGGCCACCAACCCCCACGACAAGGCCTCGCCGCCGGAAACCGTGCGGTAGAGGCCGGGTGCAATGGGCGCGCGGCCGATGACGAAGCCACCAAAGCCGTCGGGCATCTCCGCCGTTTCTCCGAAGGCATGGCCGGCATTCAGCGCGGCGATGTTGGCTTCGGCCAATTCCGGACGCTTGGCGAATTTCTGCTTGAGCTCGTCGATGGTCGCCTGCCGGTCGCGGTCGTAGACCCAATAGATCAGGCCCAGCGTCCACATATTCTTACAGCGCAGCGCTTCCTTGTTGCTGAGCCCCGTCGCCTTGACCGCCTCCAGCGTCAGAGCGGAAACGTCGATTTCGATCAGCCGGTACTTGGCCAGGCTGCCGTCTTCGAGGGGATTGCCGTCGTAGCCCGCCTTGCGCAGGTTACGTTCATTGAACGAACCGCTATCGACCACCAAAAGCCCGCCGGCCTTCAAATTGCGCAGCTCGACCTTCAATGCCGCCGGGTTCATGGCCACCAGCACATCGAGGGTGTCGCCCGCCGTCTTGATGTCGCGCGAGCCGAAATTGATCTGGAACGAGGAAACGCCAAAGGTCGTGCCGGCTGGCGCACGTATTTCGGCGGGAAAATCGGGAAAAGTGGCGAGGTCGTTGCCGGCCAGCGCGGTTGCCTGCGTGAACTGGCTTCCGGTCAACTGCATGCCATCGCCCGAATCGCCGGCAAAGCGAACAACGGCCGATTCGAGGGTTTGGCGTGCCGTCTTCTCGCCTTCAAGCCTGATGGCGGAATTGGTGGTCATATTGATCCGACTGGCTAATTTGTGATCCGGCTTCCACCCGACTGCACTTCGGCTGCCGGACTGCGCGCATTTATTAGCCGCTTGGTTACTATGATAGCAATATTCTTCACGGCGCGGTATGGGTTCGGTCTTGCCATCCACCTATATAGGATCGCCCGGGGGCATCGTGTAGGGTGCCTTCGTTGAAATCCAAGGCTCAGGCCCGTTCCAGCCGCCAACCAGAGGCAAAGCAAATACCGATGAGCGTCACGCCAGCGTCCCCAACCGACGCCAATCTCGACCGCTTGACCGACCTGATCGCCGCCGCCCGACGCGCCGGGGCCGATGCCGCGGATGCCATCCTGGTCGAAGGGTTGTCCCTGTCGCAGGCGCAGCGGCTGGGCAAGACCGAGAACCTGGAGCGAGCCGAGGGCCGCGACCTGGGCTTGCGGGTCTTTATCGGCCGCCGCCAAGCGATCGTCTCGTCTTCCGACTTGTCGCCCGCCGCCCTCGACGAGCTCGTCGGCCGTGCCCTATCGATGGCGCGCGGCGTGCCGGAAGATCCATTTTGCGGCCTGGCGCCGGAGGAATTGCTGGCCCGGGAAACCCCGGACCTCGATATCGACGACGACGCCGAACCGTCGCCCGAGACCCTGATCGATTGGGCGCGCCGTGCCGAGGACGCAGCCCGCGCCGTGCCCGGCGTCACCAATTCGGAAGGCGCCCAGTCCGGCTGGAGCCGCTCGCGCGTCGCCATGGCGGCCAGCAACGGTTTCGCCCGCGCCTACGGCGTCGCCCACGTCAGCATCAGCGCTTCGGTACTGGCCGGCGAAGGCACCGGCATGGAACGAGACTACGATTACACGGCCGCCGTTCATGCCGAGGACCTGCTGTCACCGGAAGCGGTCGGGCGAAGCGCCGGCGAAAAGGCGGTGGCCCGCCTGCAGCCGCGCAAGGTCCGTTCCGCCCAACTGCCGGTTATTTATGACCCGCGCGCCTCGCGCAGCCTGCTTGGCCATCTGTCCAGCGCCATCAACGGCGCTTCAGTGGCGCGCGGCACCACCTTTCTCAAGGACAAGCTCGGCCAGCGCCTGTTCCCGGAGAACATCACCGTGGTCGACGACGCGCTCAGGCGGCGCGGCCTGCGCTCCAAGCCCTTCGATGCCGAAGGGGTGGCAACCCGGCGGCGCGAGATCGTCAAGAACGGCGTGCTGACCGGCTGGATTCTCGATTTGCGCTCGGCCCGTCAGCTCGGCCTCGAAACCACAGGCAATGCCAGCCGCGGCACCTCATCGCCGCCCTCGCCGTCCGCCACCAACCTTTACCTGGAACCGGGCCGGCTGAGTCCCGCCCAACTCATGGCCGACATCAAAGCAGGGCTGTACATCACCGAATTGATCGGTTTCGGCATCAATGGCGTGACCGGCGACTACAGTCGCGGCGCGGCTGGCTTTTGGATCGAGAACGGCCAGCTCGCCTATCCGGTCAGCGAAGTGACGGTCGCCGGCAACCTGCTCGACATGTTCGCCCATGTCGCCGCCGCCGACGATCTGGCCATGCGTTACGGCACCGATGCGCCGACGTTGCGCGTCGACGGCATGACCCTCGCCGGACAGTAAGGCGTTGCCGACGTTGGCCCGCGACGGGTGTAGATGCTATTGTCGAGCGGCTCGAACAGTCGGTCGCGAAGGGAATCTGCAACGTTGACGGCCGGCGGCGCCATGACACCGAAGGGATCGCAGGAGACCCATCAACCGACCCACTTGCTGTTGGGACGGCTGATCCGCGACAGCGTGCGCCTCTACCTCGGCTGGCTGTTGCTGGCGCTGTTCTGCATGGCGGTGATGGCTGGAGCGACGGCCGCCAGCGCCTGGTTGATGAAGCCGGTGGTCAACGAGGTCTTTATCCAGCGCAACCAAGCGATGCTGTGGTTGATCGCCGGCGCCGTGCTGGCGACCTTCTTGATTAAAGGCCTCGCCAACTATGGCCAGGCGGCGATCATGAACTTCGTCGGCCTGCGTATCGTCGCCGACAGCCAGCGGCGCCTGTTCGCCCATCTGTCCCGCCAGGACCTGGCCTTCTTCCAGCGCTGGCAGACGGGCCGGCTGATTTCGCGCTTTACCAACGACGTCAACATGATGCGCATGGCCGTGTCGAACGGGCTGACCGGCATCGGCAAGGACTTCCTGTCGCTGGTCGGTCTGGTTACCGTCATGTTCATCCAGGACTGGAAACTGGCGGCCATGTCGTTCTTCGTCTTCCCGGTGGCCGTATTGCCGATCGTCCGTTTGGGACGGCGCATGCGCAAGGTGACGGCCAACACCCAAGAAGAGATGGGGCAGTTCACGACACTGCTCAACCAGACCTTCCAGGGCATCCGCATGGTCAAGGCCTATCGGATGGAGGACTACGAGCGCGACCGCATGGAGGGCGTGGTCGAACGCATCTGCCATTTGTCCTTCCGCTCGGCGCGTATCCGGGCGCTATCCGGCCCAATCATGGAAACCCTGGGCGGCTTGGCGGTCGCCGTCGTCGTCGTTTATGGCGGCCATCGGGTCATCGTTTCGGAAACCGACGCCGGCTCGTTCTTCTCGTTCATCACCGCGTTGCTACTGGCCTACGAGCCTTTGAAGCGGCTGGCCAATCTCAACGCCAGCCTGCAGGAAGGCCTGGCCGGGGCGCAGCGCCTGTTCGCCCTGCTCGATACCGTGCCCGTCATCCGCGAGGCGACGGACGCCCGCGACCTGGCGGTGACGGTGGGCGGGCTGCGGCTGGAGAATGTGACTTTCGCCTATGCCGGCAGTCCGGCCCCTGCCGTTAGCGGGCTCAGCATCGAGGTGCCCGCCGGACGGACCACGGCGCTGGTCGGACCGTCGGGCGCCGGCAAATCGACCGTGCTCAACCTGATCCCCCGTTTCCACGAGGTCGATGCCGGGCGCGTGCTCATCGACGGCACCGACGTGCGGCAGGCCACCTTCGCCTCGCTCTACGACGCCATTGCCCTGGTCAGCCAGGAGATCACACTGTTCGACGACACGGTGCGCGCCAACATCGCCTACGGCCGCCCCGGCGCCAGCCATGCCGACGTCGAGGCCGCAGCCCGCGCCGCCGCCGCACATGACTTCATCGTCGAACTGCCCGACGGTTACGACAGTGTCGTCGGCGAGCACGGCCTGAAGCTGTCGGGTGGACAGCGCCAACGCCTAGCTATTGCGCGGGCGATGCTGAAGAACGCGCCGATCCTGCTGCTCGACGAGGCGACCTCGGCGCTCGACACCGATTCCGAGCGTCAGGTGCAGGCGGCATTGACCCGGCTGATGAAAGGCCGCACGACGCTGGTCATCGCCCATCGCCTGTCGACCATCGCCAATGCCGACCTGATCCACGTGCTCGACGGCGGCCGGCTGATCGAGTCGGGCAGCCACGCCGAACTGATGGCGCGGCGCGGCGCTTACGCTCGGCTCTATGCCCTGCAGTTCGCCATGGAGCCCGCCCGTGGGGAACCGACCGGCGGCGGGCTGGCCGCCGCGCAGGCCTGAGGCGCGGGGCGGAACGGGAAGCCGTGGCATCGACTTTCGTCAAGCGCCTGTCGCGCAACGAAGGGTTACGCGGGGCGCTCTGCTGGCTCGGCTCCCTGTACATCCGCCTGTGCCACGCCACCAGCCACTGGACCGAGAGGAACGCGGAGATACCGCGTCGGCTATGGGATGCGAATCAACCCTTCATCCTGTGCTTTTGGCACGGCCGCTTGATGATGATGCCCTATTGCTGGGACCACCGCCGGCCGATCCACACCCTGACTTCGGATCATCCCGACGGCAGGCTGATCGCGCGCACCACGGCCCACTTCGGTCTGAAGACAGTCACCGGATCGTCAAGCCGCGGCGGCGCTGCGGCATTGCGCCACCTGGTCCGCCTGATCGGCGAAGGCAGTTCGGTGGCAATCACCCCCGACGGTCCGCGCGGTCCGCGCATGCGCGCCCAAGCGGGCGCCATCGGCCTTGCTTGTATGAGCGGCGTACCCATCGTCCCGGTCAGCTACAGCACCCTTCGGCGCCGCCTGCTCGGCAGTTGGGACCGCTTTCTGCTGGCCCTTCCCGGCGGGCGCGGCGTCATCGTCTGGGGCGACCCTATTCTCGTACCGGCCGGTGCCGACGCCCCGGCGCGCGAGGCCGCCCGGCGAGAATTGGAAGACCGCCTCAACGCCATCACCTTCGACGCGGACCGCCTTTGCGGCCATCTTCCGGTCGAACCGGCCCCCGAGGCGGTATGACCCTACTCGACATCTATCGTGGCGTCACGGTGGCCGGCGGCCCCCTGATCCGGGCGTGGCTCAGATGTCGGCGCGCCCAGGGCAAGGAAGATATCCGACGTTTCGCCGAGCGCTTTGGCCAGGCCAGCATGCCCCGGCCTGCGGGTCGCCTGATCTGGTTGCATGGCGCCAGCGTCGGCGAAGGACTGTCGATGCTGCCGCTGATTGTCCGCCTGCGGGCGATGCGCCCCGATGCAACGATCCTGGTTACCACCGGCACCGTAACCTCGGCCCGTTTGATGGCGGAACGCCTGCCGGCCGGCGTCATTCATCAGTTTGTCCCGGTCGACCGGCCGGACTGGGTCGGTCGCTTCCTCGACCATTGGCGGCCTGACCTGGCGATCTGGTTCGAATCCGAGTTCTGGCCCAACCTGATTTCCGCAGTAACGGCACGGCGCATTCCGGTGGCGTTGTTGAACGGCCGAGTCTCGGATCGGTCGTGGCGTCGCTGGCAGCGAGCGCCGGCGGCTATCGCCGAGCTGCTGGCGGCATTTTCTCTTGTCGCCGGCCAGACGGCGGAGGACGCCGAACGCCTACGCCGGCTGGGAGCGGCGTCCGCCACGAACCTGGGAAATCTGAAGTTCGCCGCCGATCCGTTGCCCGCCGCCGATGGCGAACTGGCAAATCTCACCCTGACCTTCGCCGACCGTCCGCGCTGGCTGGCTGCCAGCACCCACGCCGGCGAGGAGGATATCGCCGCCCAGGTGCACACCCGCCTCGCCCCGCGCTTTCCCGGTCTACTGACCCTGATCGTGCCGCGCCATACCGAACGGGGGGATGCAATCGTCCGGATGCTGAAAAGTCACGGCCTGACCGTTGCCCAACGCTCGCATAGCACGATGCCGGATAGCCAAGATCAGGTTTATGTCGCCGATACCATGGGCGAGATGGGATTGTTCTATCGACTGGCGGGCATCGTCTTCATCGGCGGCTCGCTGGTGCCGCACGGCGGGCAGAACCCTTTGGAGCCGGCGCGATTGGACAATGCCATCCTGTTCGGCCCCGGTATGGCCAACTTCCGCGAGATGGCCGAACGCATGACCGCCAGCGGTAGCGCCGAAGTTGTCGCCGATGCCGAAAGCCTGGCCGTGGCCGTGGCCCGGTTGCTGGCCGATCCCGAAGAGCGGGCGCAGCGCGCCGCCGCCGCCCGCCGTTTCGCCCAAGGCGAGGCGCAGGTTCTCGATCGAGTCCTGGCGGCCTTGGCCCCCCTGCTCGACCGGATACCCCCCGAGGCGAACGATGCGCGCGCCTGACTTTTGGAATGCCGGCCAAGGCGGCGCCACGGCCTGGCTGCTGACGCCGCTGGGCTGGCTTTATGCCTGGGGAACGCGGCTACGGCTGGCGGCGGGAGAGCCGTGGCAGGCGCCGGTACCGGTGATCTGCATCGGCAACCTGGTGGCCGGAGGTACCGGAAAGACACCCGTTGCCATTGCCCTGGCCCATCGCCTCAGGGCGCGGGGCCGCGTGCCCCACCTGCTCAGCCGCGGCCACGGCGGGCGCGAGGCCGGCCCGTTGCTGGTCGATTCCGCCCACCATCACGCCATCGACGTTGGCGACGAGCCGTTGCTGTTGGCCGCGGCGGCACCGACCTGGATTGCCCGCAACCGGGCGGCTGGCGCGCGCGCGGCGGTGGCGGCCGGTGCCGACTGTATCCTGATGGACGACGGATTCCAGAATCCCAGCCTTGCCAAGGACCTGTCGCTGATCGTTATCGATGGCAGCTATGGCTTTGGCAACGGCCGGGCGATTCCGGCCGGCCCCTTACGCGAATTCGTCGCCGCCGGTCTTGCCCGCGCCGATGCCGTCGTGCTGATCGGCGAGGACCGGCATAACGTCATCGAGCAAATAGCGGCAAGACGTCAGGCACCGCCGATCCTGCGCGCCCGGGTCATCCCCGATCCCGACTCCGTAGCGGCACTGAAGGATCGCCCCGTCGTCGCCTTTGCCGGCATCGCACGCCCCGAGCGTTTCTTCGCCATGCTAGAATCCATCGGCTGCCGCGTACTGTCGCGCCACGCCTTCGCCGATCATCATCCGTTTTCCGAGGCGGAAGCCATTGCGATGGTCGATGCGGCAGACCGGTCCGGCGCCGTCGCCGTCACCACCGCCAAGGACCATGTCCGCCTGCCCGTAGACCTGCGCCGCCAGGTGTCAACCTTGACAATCACCCATCGCTTCGACGACGAAGCCCTTCTCGACCAACTTCTCGACCGCCTTCCGGAGCGCAGATGAACGGACGCTCGGCACGACCCTCCTTTCTGCGGCGGTACGTGATTCATCCCGTCGAAGCTGCTTTCGCATTCGCCACCTACGGGGCCTTCGCCTTACTGCCGATCGGCCTCTCCTCGGCCTTTGGCGGCTGGCTGGTCCGCAAAGTGGGGCCGCGTCTCGCTGTGTCGCAGCGCGCCGTGCACAATCTGCAAACAGCCTTTCCCGGCATCGCGGCGGCGGAGGTTGCGCGGATCGTTGGCGACATGTGGGAGAATCTGGGCCGGCTAGCGGGCGAATATCCCCATATCGGACGCTTCCAACTGGGCAATGGCCCGGCGCATATCGAGGTCGTCGGCATTGAGCAGGTCGAACTGTTGCGTCAGGCGACGGGCCCCGCCATCCTGGTCTCCGGTCACGTCGCCAATTGGGAGCTGTTCCCCTTCACCTTCCAGCGGCTTGGGCTGCCGCTCGACTTCGTCTACCGAGCCGCCAACAACCGGCTGATCGACTGGCTGTATCGCTATGGCCGATCCGCTGGCTCCGTCAACCAGATCCGCAAGGGACCAACCGGCGTGCGCCAGTTGCTGGCCGCGATGCGGCAAGGCCGCAACATCGCCATGCTGGTCGACCAAAAAATGAACGACGGCATCGCCGTACCGTTCTTCGGACGCCCGGCGATGACCGCACCAGCCGTGGCGGAACTGGCACTACGTTTCGGATGCCCGCTGATTCCGGTCCGCATGGAACGCCTGGATGGCACCCGCTTCCGCGTCACCGTTTTTCCGCCGCTCGAACATCCCAACAGCGGCGAGCGCAAGCAGGACGTGCTGATGTTGATGACACGCATCAACGCCCTGATGGAGTCCTGGATTCGCGAGCGGCCCGAACAGTGGTTATGGCTGCACAACCGCTGGCCCGTTTCGGGTGAGTGACGGCTCATCCGGTGTCGGCATCGGCGGCGTCGGCATTGGCGGCACCAGCAAGGCCGGGTCGAGCGGCACGTCGAACAGATTGACGCCCCAATGCAAATGCGGCCCGGTGGCCCGGCCGGTGGCGCCGACCTTGCCGATCGGATCGCCGCGCGACACCCTTTGTCCGTTGGTAACCGCGATATCGCTCATGTGGATATAGACGCTGGAAAGCCCATGGCCGTGGTCGATCAATACCGTCTTGCCGTTGAAGTACATGCCGGCGTGGGCCAGCGTTACCATGCCGTCGGACGGCGCCCGGACGATGCTGCCGGTCGGCGCCGCCACGTCGACGCCGTTGTGGAAAGCGCGCGGCGATCCGTTGAGGATGCGCTGACTGCCAAAGACGCCGCTGATGGGACCGGTTACCGGCCAGTCGAAGCCGCCACGAAAGCCGGTCAGTACGCTGTCGCGCTCCCGGGCCGCGCGGACCAGCGCCGCCTCCTCGCGGATGCGGACTAATTCCGTTTCGGGTGGCGTCACGAGAGTCTGCGCCAGTCCGTCGACCCGCTGGATGTCCCATTTGCGGGGTTCGATGACGACATTGCGGCGCTCAGCTGCCCCCCCTGGCGATATCGCCAGGATCGCCACCGTACCGGTGGCATCGCGGGCAAGACCGACGAGAAATTCTCCGAGATCCGAAACCCGCGCCGCACGGCCATCCACCGTCACCGAAGATTGCGGCACCGTGTGGCCAACGACCAGACCGCCCTGGACGAATCGGCCAGTGAATTCGAGAGCGCTTGCAGGATCAGCCGATG
>CANITX010000076.1 GCA_947470575.1 Rhodospirillales bacterium | reverse complement strand
GGGTGACCATCGTCGTTCCCGCCGAACTGCCCGACCTGGAAGGCTGCTATTCCAGCTCCTCCGTCGAGGGACCGGTGGTCAAACAGAACATCGTCGAGACGCTGGTCGAAAAGGAATCGACGACCGGCAAGCTGAAGCCGCGTCTGGCGCTGTCGTGGGATCAGCCCGATCCGTTGACCTGGCGGCTCAAGCTGCGCCCGAACGTCGTCTTCCACGACGGCGCGCCGTTCAATGCGGCAGCCGTCAAGCGCTCGATGGACCGCACCAAGAGCAAGACTTTCGTCTGCCGCGACTATTCCAAGTTCTTCGGCGACGCGCCGTTCGAGGTCAACGTCGTCGACGACCTGACCGTGGAATTCAAGACCGTGCGGCCGGAGCCGATCCTGCCGATGCGCTTGGCCGGGACGCCGATCGTCGGGCCGAACGAATCGCTGGAGAAGCGTTCGCTGGCCCCCGTCGGCACCGGGCCTTATGCTTTTGACAGCTGGCAGCAGGGAACGCAAATCCTGCTCAAGCGCTTCGACAAGTATTGGGGCCCGAAGCCCGAGGTCGAGGGCGCCCGCTTCATCTGGCGCGTCGAATCGCAGGTGCGCGCCGCCATGGTCAAGCTGGGCGAGGCCGACATCGCGCCGACCATCGCGCTGCAGGATGCCAACGATCCGAAGCTCGACAAGCCTTACCTCAACTCGGAAACCTCGTTCATCCGCATCGATCAGACGCAAAAGCCGCTCGACGACAAGCGGGTGCGCCTGGCGCTGAACTACGCCGTCGATCTGGCCGCGATCCGCAAGGGCATGCTGTCGCCCGACTACCTCCAGGCGACGCAGATGATGATGCCGGCCATCCCGGGCCATAACTTCGAATTGGACAAGCAGGCGCGGCCCTACGATCCGGCCAAGGCCAGGCAGTTGCTGGCCGAAGCCAAGGCCGCCGGCGTCGAGGTCGATAAGGAAATCCTGCTGCAGGGACGGCCGTCGAGCTATCCGGAAGCGGCGGAAATCCTCGAAGCCACCTACCAGATGTATAAAGCGGTCGGCTTCAATATGAAGATCGTGCAGCTCGAGCCCGGCATCTACGCCAAGTGGAACAACAAGCCGTTCCCCGACCCGCGTCAGCCGAGCCTGCTGCAAAGCCAGCACGACAACGCCTACGGCGATCCGATCTTCAGCTTCCCGTATCGCTATATGTGCAGCGACAGCAACAACTCGACCATGTGCGATCCCGAGATCGACAAGGAGATCGTCCGCATCGGCCAGTTGGGCGGCGAGGCGCGTATCGCCGGCTGGCAGAAGCTGGCCAAGACCATGTACGACGATTACGTCAACGAGATCTTCTACTTCCACATGATCGCCAACGCCCGGATCAACCCGCGTGTCCAATGGCAGCCCGACGTCTCGACCAACAGCGAAGTGCGTATCGAGACGATTAGCTTCACGAAGAAGTAGGCGTCCTCGCGAAGCCGCAACGTCCACGACGACCCGCCCGGCGATGGCCGGGCGGGCGGTTCCTCTTACCGGAGAACGGCCATGAACGTCGTGGTCCAACAACCGACCCTTGCGGTCACCAAGCTGACGCCCAACATGGGCGTCGAAATCACCGGCATCGATCTCAACAAGCCGCTCGACAGTGCGACCCGCCAGCGGCTGATCGACGCGCTGCACGAACACATCTTCATCGTCGTGCGCGATCAGCACTTCACACCCGATCAGTTCATCGCCGCCGGCCGCCTGTTCGGCAAGTTGCAGGAACAGGATCAGCCCGAAATCTATGGCCTGCCCGGCTATCCGGAAATCCGCCAGGTGTCCAACATGCACAAGGACAAGAGCGGCAACATCGCCAAGTATTCGCCGGAATGGCACACCGATCACACGCATTACACCATCCCGCCCAAGTACACGGCGCTTTACCCCGTCACTCTGCCCACCGACACGATCGGCGGCGGCACGTCGTTCTGCAACACGCGGCTGGGCTACGCGCGGCTGCCCGACGACCTGAAGCAGAAGATCACGCCGATGAAGACGGTCAACGTGCTGGCCGGCAGCGCCGCGCGCAATGCCAAGTCGACCTCGGTCGAAGGCATGCAGGCCGGCAACAAGAACACCGCCATCCAGCCCCTGGTGCGCACCCATCCGGACCACGGCAGCAAGGCGGTCTACTTCCATCCAAAGAAGACCGAGAACGTCATCGGCATGACGCCGGAAGACACCCAGGACATGCTCGACGACCTGATGGTCCGCATGGTCCAGCCGGACACCACCTATACGCACCAATGGCGGATGGGCGATTTCCTGATGTGGGACAACCGCTCGTCCCTGCACAAGGCGGGCAACAACTACGACAAAAGCCAACTGCGGCTGTTCTACCGGATCATCGTCGAGGGCGAAAAGCCGATGTGAGGATTTGGCCGGCGGCGGCCGAACCGGTCGCCCATCCTTCGAGACGGCGCTTCGCGCCTCCTCAGGATGAGGCCGGTATGAAAATCACCTCATCCTGAGGAGCACCGCAGGTGCGTCTCGAAGGATGGGCCGGCGCGGGGAGGCCCTTGCGAAGGGTGCTTTTTTTATGCGACGGAATTATCGATAATTGCCAAGCGGCGGACCAAGGACAACACAACAGAAACGTCAGGTCCGTCCCGGGAAGCCAACACGAACCGCTGGGGAGACCGAAACATGATACGTCGTCGAGGACTTACCGTTGCCGCGGCCGTCGCTTTGGCCGCGACGGCGCTGACGCCGCAGGTGGCCGGCGCGCAAGTGCAGGTCACCAACAAGTGGGTGACCACCGTGCTGCAGGCCGAGCCGCCGGATCTCGAAGGCTGCTATTCGATGGCCAACCTGCAAGGCGCCGTGCTCAAGCAGAACGTCATCGAAACGCTGATCTACAAGAAGGCGCAGGACGGCAGCTTGCATCCGCGCCTGGCCACCTCGTGGGAACGGGTGCAGCCCGACCTTTGGCGCATCAAGCTGCGCAACGACGTGATCTTCCACGACGGCCAGAAATTCACCGCCCAGACGGTGAAGAAGTCCCTCGACCGGGTCAGCAGCAGCGCCTTCGTCTGCCGCGACCGGGCGAAGTTCCTCAACGACATCAAGATCGAGGTAACGGCTGTCGACGACTTTACGGTCGACATCAAGGCCTCGCGGCCGGACCCGATCATGCCGATGCGCCTGGCCGGCATCGGCATCGTCGGGCCGAACGAACCCTTGGACAAGAAATCGCTGAAGCCGGTCGGCACCGGGCCCTATGTGGTCGATACCTGGGAGGCCGGGCAGCAGATCCTGATCAAGCGTAATGACAAGTATTGGGGCAAGCCGCCGGCCCCCGACGGCATGCGCTACATCTGGCGCGGCGAATCGTCGGTGCGCGCCGCCATGGTCAAGCTGGGCGAGGCGGACATCGCGCCGTCCATCGCCGAACAGGACGCCATCGATCCGAAGACCGACGTCGCCTTCCTCAATTCGGAAACGACGTTCCTGCGCATCGACACGACGATCGCGCCGCTCAACGACAAGCGGGTGCGCCTGGCGTTGAACTACGCCTTCGACCGGGACACGGTGCGCGGCACCATCCTGTCGAAGGACTACGTGCACGCCACCCAGATGGTGATGCCCAACATTCCCGGCCACAACTTCGAGCTCGACAAGCGGGTGCGGACCTACGATCCGGTCAAGGCCAAGCAGCTGTTGGCCGAGGCCAAGGCCGCAGGCGTGCCGGTGGACGCCGAGATCTGGCTGTTCGGCCGGCCGGCGGCTTATCCCGAGGCGACCGAGGTGGCTGAGGCGGCGCTGACCATGTACAAGGCGGTCGGTTTCAACATGAAGCTGAAGCACCTGGAGCCCGGCGAATACGCGCGCTGGAACAACAAGCCGTTCCCCGAGGGGCGCGGCCCGACCATCTTGCAGAACTCCCATGACAACGCCTTCGGCGACGCCATGTTCAGCCTGCCGTATCGCTACATGTGTTCCGACGGCAACAACTCGCCGATGTGCGATCCGAAGCTGGACGAGGAGATCACCCGGGTCGCGCTGCTGTCGGGCGACGAGCGGGTGAAGGGCTTCCAAGAAATCTTCCGGCGCATGTACGACGATTACATCGCCGAAGTCTGGCAGTACCACATGGTCGGCTACGCCCGGGTCAACCCCCGAATCAACTTCATCCCCGACGTCAGCACCAATAACGAAGTGAAGGCCGAAGACGTCACCTTCAAGTAACCGCCGTTTCCCGCCCGCGGCACCGGTCGCGGGCGGGACCGTTTCTTAAAAACCATCGCAGCCGAGGAGTCCGGCCATGAACGTCGTCACCCAGAAAAAGACCTCGATGAAAATCAGCAAGCTGTCGCCCAACCTCGGCGCCGAAGTGACCGGCATCGACCTGACCCAGCCGGTCGATAAAGCGACGCAGCAACAGCTGCTCGACGCGCTGCACGAACACATTTTCCTGGTTATCCGCGACCAGAACTTCGACACGCCGGAAAAATACCTGGCTGCCGGCGCGCTGTTCGGCGAGCTGACGGAACAGGATCAGCCGGAGGTTCTGGGCCTGCCCGGCTATCCGAAGATCCGCATGATCGACAACATGCAGAAGGACCAGAACGGCAAGATATCGCGGGCCGTTCCGGGTTGGCACACCGATCATACGCATTTCGAAAAGCCGCCGAAGTACACCTCGCTCTATCCGTTGCAACTGCCGTCCTCGGGCGGCGGCACCTCGCTTGCCAACATGCGCATCGCCTTCGAGCGGCTGCCCGCCGATTTGAAGAAAAAGCTGGAGCCGATGAAGACGGTCAACGTGCTGGCCGGCAGCGCCGCGCGCAACCTGCGCTCGACCCAGGTGGTGGGCATGAAGCAGGGCAACACCCACACGGCGATCCAGCCGCTGGTGCGCACCAATCCGGACCACGGCAGCAAGGCGCTCTACTTCCAGCCGCGCAAGACCGAGAACGTCGTCGGCATGACGCCGGAAGCCACCCAGGAGATGTTCGACGATCTGCTGGAACGGATCATCCAGCCGGACAACACCATCACCCACAAGTGGCGGCTGGGCGACATGCTGATCTGGGACAACCGTTCGGCCCTGCACAAAGCCAATAACGACTTCGACCAGAACGAACGCCGGCAGTTCTACCGGATCACGATCGCCGGCGAAAAGCCGTTCTGACGCAGGGCACCTCGGCGCTCGCCTATCCTTCGAGACGGGCCTTCGGCCCTCCTCAGGATGAGGAAAGGTATTGAATCCTCATCCTGAGGAGGCCGCTTCAGCGGCCGGCTCGAAGGATGGGCCGCTGCGCAACAGCCGACTCAGTTCACCGTGATCCGCCGTGCGGTCAGGGCGCCGTCGGCGGCCTTGACGGCGATGACGGTCACGGCGACACCGGGCTTCAGCAGCTCCTGGCTGCCGGGGCCGCCGGCCAGGATCGGCGTGTCGGGGGCGACAAGGATGTCGGTCTCGCCGGTCGAGAACTTAAGCTTCAGCACGGAACCCTCGGCGGCCTTGACCACTTCGGCCACGGCGGCGTTGGTCATGATGTTGTCGGGCGCCCATTCGAGCGGGAACTGGTTGAGGTTGGGCACGCGGTCCTTGGGGAAAATGCGGACCTCGATGGCGCGGTGCTTGCCGTCCTTGCCGACCACCGTCGTCGCGCCGACGTGATCGCCGGGCTGGATGTCGGCCAGCGATTTTTTCACCACGGTGGACACCGACGTGGTCGGCTCCATCGCCAGGCTGGCCTTGCCGGCCTCGGTTGAATCGATGCTGAGGCTCTTGGCGTCGGCGGCGACGACCTTGCCGACGATGCGGACCTGGCTGCCCTGAGGCGGCGCGGCGGCTTGGCCGAAAGCCGGCCCGCCGGCCATCAGCGCCAGCAGCAGAACGACGAACGCACGCATGGATCGGACTCCCTCGTTTGAATAAGGGCCGTCCCCACCCGGCCGAAATCCTGCAAGCCGGCAGTATGCGCCAGGACATGCGCCAGCGCCATGGCGTGCTGGCGCCGAGGCGGTTGCCCATCCTTCGAGACGGCCGCTGTCGCGGCCTCCTCGGGATGAGGACGATCATAAGTCCACCTCATCCTGAGGAGCAGCGAAGGTGCGTCTCGAAGGATGGGCCGACGTCGCGGTGCCTGCCCGCCCCGTTGACAGACGCCGCGGAATCCCCCCTCATGCCGGCGCACCGGGGCCATCGCGGCCGCCGCAAGGAACAGCATGGAAGGAGACGCCCGATGGCGAAGAAGCCGAAGGACCCGAAGTCGATGACCGAACAGGAAATGATGAAGGCGCTGTGCGAGATCGACACGCCGACCATCACCAACGTCGTCGCCACCTATCCCGGCGATCCGCTGTGCCTCAGCATCTACAATCCGTGGACCATGAACTGGTACACCGACAACACGCTGCGCTGCTGGTATCCCGAGATGGGTGCGGTCTGCGGCTTCGCCGTCACCGCCGTCTACAGCGTGCCCGATCCGAATTTCAAGCCGCTCAACTTCATGGAAGTGCTGGACGCCATCGACAAGGCGCCGAAGCCCTCGATCTTCGTTTTCGAACAGCGCTTCCCGCCGGAGATCGCCAACAAGGTCGGTCTGGCCGGCGGCAACATGACCTCGAAGATGATGGCGGTCGGCGCGGTCGGCGCGCTGTCCAACGGGCCGTCGCGCGACATCCAGGAAATCCGCCCGATGGGCTTCCAGTACGTGACGCGCGGCATCTGCGCCGGCCATGGCGCGCAGGCCATCCAGGCGATCCAGGTGCCGGTGCACATCGCCGGCATGGACGTGGCGCCGAACGAGATCATCCACATGGACGAGAACGGCGCCGTGAAGTTCCCGCGCGACCGGCTGGCCGACGTCTACCGCCTGGCCCACGAGCTGTTTTCCAAGGAAGAAGTCCAAGTCGCCAACGTGCTGAAAGCCAAAGGCAAGGGCATGGCCGCGCTGAAGAAGGCGATGGGCTCGGGCGATCAGTATACGAGCGTGAAGAAGTAAGGGGCTTTACGGCGCTAGCCCATCCTTCGAGACGCCCATACGGGCTCCTCAGGATGAGGACATTTAACAAAACGACCTCACCCTGAGGAGCCGGCGTCAGCCGGCGTCTCGAAGGGTGGGCCGGCGCCGCGGTGTCATAAACCACGGGAGGAACCATCATGGCGGATAAGATTCGGCTGGGGCTGATCGGCGCCAGCGTCAGCGGCACCTGGTCGGCGCGTTCGCATCTGCCGGCGGTGGTGGCCAGCCCGGATTTCGAACTGACGGCGGTCTGCACCACCAAAACGCAAAGCGCCGAGGCGGCGCGCAAGGCGTTCGGCGCCAAGCTCGCCTTCAACGACTACGAAAAGATGGTCGCCTCGCCGGAGATCGACGCGGTCGCCGTGGTCGTGCGCGTGCCGTCGCACTACGGCCCGACCAAGGCGGCGCTGGAAGCCGGCAAGCACGTTTATTGCGAATGGCCGTTGGGCAAGACCACGGCGGAAGCCAAGGAGCTGACCGCGCTGGCCAAGGCCAAGGGCCTGAAGACGGCGATCGGGCTGCAATCGCGGGTCAACCCCGGCCTGTTGCAGATGAAGCAGATGATCGCCACCGGCTATGTCGGCGAGGTGATGGCGGTGCACGTCAAACTGTTCCGCGAAGGCGTGCTGCAACGCCCGTCGCATCGCACCTGGCAGCGCGACGCCAGCCTGGGCGCCAACACGCTGACCATCGCCCACGGCCATACGGTGGACGCCATGCGCTTCGTGGTCGGCGATCTCAGCCGGGTGTCGGCGGTGGTCTCGACCCAGGCCAAGCAGTGGTTCGATACCGGCAATAAGACCTATGTCGATGTCACCTCGGCCGACAACGTGCTGGTCTCCGGGCATCTGGCCGCGGGCGGCGTCGCCTCGGTCCACGTCGGCTCGGTGCCGTTCGCGGGCAGCGGCTATCGCATGGAGGTCTACGGCCGCGAAGGGACGCTGGTGGCCGTCGGCGAGGATTCGCCGCAGCTCTGCGGCATTGCCCTTTCCGGGGCGAAGGGGGCCGACAAGCTGGAACCCATCGCCGTGCCCGGCCAGATCGCCCAGATGTCGGGGCGCGAGGGCGAGGCGGACATCGTCGGGCGCATGTACGCCGGCCTGGCCGGCATCGTGCGCGGCGGCCAACCGGCCCATCCGACCTTCGAGACGGCGGTCGAACTGCACCGGCTGGTCGATGCCATCAAACAGGCCTCCGACACCGGACGCGAGGTCGGTTCCTGGTAGGGGGGCGGCAGGGGCCGCGGCAGTCGCCCATCCTTCAAGACGCGCCTACGGCGCTCCTTAGGATGAGGACAACCATAAAAGCCTCATCCTGAGGCGGACCGAAGGTCCGTCTCGAAGGATGGGCCGGCGCGCGATGTTGTGCTCTAATCGCCCGAGGCAGGCGGAGGCGCTGACATGGCTGAACCGAGTGCGGGCGCCGTCAGGCGGCGGCGTATCTATCAGTTGCTCCGGGCGCAAAGCGCGTTGGTCATCCCGGCGGTGCTGCTGGTCGTCGCCGGCTTCGTCGTCGCCTACCAGTTCGTCGGCGCGCCGCCGCCCGGCCGCTTCGTCATGGCGACGGGTGCGGATACCGGCGCCTATAACGCCTGGGGCAAGATGTATGCCGAGCGCTTTGCCCAGGACGGCATCGAACTGGTGGCGCATCCGACGGCCGGCTCCATCGAAAACCTCGACCTGCTGGAAGACTGGAACGCCGGCATTCCGGTTGCCTTCGTCCAGGGCGGCGTCACCGAGCCGGAGGCGCATCCCAACCTGCGTTCGCTGGGCAGCATTTATTTCGAGCCGCTGTGGGTCTTCGTGCGGGCCCGGCCACGCCAGGCCGCGCCGCCCAAGCGCCTGACCGAGCTGATCGGCAAGCGCATCGCGGTCGGGCGGCCCGGCAGCGGCACCCTGCCGCTGGCGGTGAAGCTTCTGGCCGAAAGCGGCGTCGATCCCGCCACCGCGCAGTTCGTGGAGATCGGCGACAGCGAGGCGGAAGAGGCGTTGCGTACCGGCACCGTCGATGCCGCCTTTTTCGTCAGCGGCCCGACGGCACCGTTGATCCGCGGTCTGCTCGGCGCGCCGGGCGTCGTGCTGATGAGCTTCGAACAGGCCGATGCCTATGTGCGGCGCTATCCCTTCCTGTCGCGGGTGGTGCTGCCGATGGGTACGGTCGATCTGGCGCGCAACCTGCCGGCGCAGGATACGGTGCTGCTCGCCCCGGCGGCGACCGTTGTCGTTTCCTGGGCGATGCATCCGGCGCATATCGACCTGATGCTGCTGGCGATGCGCGACGTGCATAAGCGGGGCGGTTATTTCGAACAGCCCAACACCTTTCCCAACGGCCGTTACGCGACCTATCCGCTGGCCGATCAGGCGGAGCGCTTTTACGAACGCGGGCCGCCGTTCCTGCAGCGCTACCTGCCGTTCTGGCTGGCCAACCTGATCGACCGGCTGAAGATCCTGCTGCTGCCGTTGATCACGGTGATGTACCCGTTGTTCAAGACCTTCCCGCCGATCTATTCCTGGCGCATGCGCTCGAAGGTCAACCGCTGGTACAAGGACCTGCAGGCCATCGACGACGGCATGCGCCTGGGCACGCTCAAGCGCGCCGAGGCGCTGGAGCGGCTGAACGCGCTGGAAAGCGCGGTGGAACGGGTGACGGTCCCGGTGGCCTTCGCCGACAGCGCCTATTCGCTGCGCCTGCACATCGAATACCTGGGCCGCCGGGCCGGAAAAATGGCCGAAAGCGGCGACGCGGCGGGGTAGGGGGGTAACCGCACCGGCTAGGCCGGACGGCCCCGTTTCGGGGAAAAGGGCGGGAGGGGGCGATGCGGACATGGATGCGCCGGCTGCTGGTCTATTGGCTGCCGTGCCTGATCGTCGCCGGCGGCCTTGGCGCGCTCGGCTTTGTCGAGACGTGGCCGATCAAGCAGCTGCGCCTGGCCGGCCTCGACTTCCTGCAACGCACCTGGCCGCTGGAACTGCCATCAGGACAACCGACCGCCGTGGTCGTCCTCGATATCGACGAGGCGAGTTTGGCGCGATACGGCCAGTGGCCGTGGCCGCGCGTGATGCTGGCGGACATCGTGACGCGCGCGCAGGCGGCGGGGGCCCAGGTCGTTGCCATGGATATCGCCTTCCCCGAACCGGATCGGATAGACCCGGATCAACTCGCCCGCTACCTGGGGCCGCTGCCGTCGGAGGTGCGCGAACGCCTGATGGCGCTGCCCAATGGCGACGAGGCCTTCGCGGCGGCCTTGAAGCAGGGTCGCACCGTAATCGGTAGCCTCGGCCATGAGCACGCCGCCATTTCTACCAGCAAGCGGCATCTCGTCGCCTTTTCCGGTCCTCCTGCCCGACAACTCATTCCGCAATTGCCGGCTATCGTCGGCAGTCTTCCGATGTTGGAGAACGCCGCGACCGGGGTCGGTGTTACCACGCTGTTTCCCGGCGATGGCGTGGTGCGGTGCTTGCCGCAGGTTTTTGGCCATGCCGGCAATTTTTATTCGAGGCTGGAGCTGGAAATCCTGCGGGTTCTGTCGGGTCGCGCCAGCATTGTTGTCCGCACAAATCAAGCGGGCATCCAAGACGTGTTTATATCGCCTCAGATGAATTTGCCGACGGATGCGTCCGGTTGCCTATGGCCCCGATATCCCGCTCACATTCCGATACCTCGGATTTCCCTTAACCGGTTTCTCGAAGACCCGGCGGTCGGCGCACAACTCAAGAATCGTATTGTGCTCCTAGGCGTGACCGCGGCTGGTGTCCGCAATCCGTGGCTCACCCCCTTGGGTTCGGAATACGCGGTGCTGGCGACGGCTTGGGTGGTCGAGGCGATACTGCGCGGGCAGGTGCTGAATCGGCCGAACACCAGCAACACGGTCGAGGCCTTCTTGACCCTTATCGCGGCGCTGTTGGCCGCTGTGCTGGTGGGTGTGCTGCGCGGCCGTTGGCCTTTGGTGGCAGGCATCGCCGCCGCCGCTGCGGCGTTCGGTGTGTCGGCGTGGGCGTTCCTGGGCTATGGGTTCCTGTTCGACGGCTTCGTGCCGGCGCTGGCGGCGCTCGGCATGTCGGCCATCGCGCCCGTGCTGTGGCGCTTCTCCACCAAGCCGGCCGTCAACATCGACGCGGCGGGGTAGGGGCTGCTTTCCCTCGCCCCCGGTGGGGAGAGGGAAAACGGGTGCTGCCACTGGGTTCCCTCGCCCCGGCGGGGAGAGGGAGTACGGTCGCGCGGTCAGCTGCCTATCGGTGGCCCAGAACGCTCGCTATTTCCGTCAGGACGCCGTCGAGGTTTGACAGCACGTCGTTGTTCCAGAAGCGGATCACATGATATCCGAACGCTTCCAACCGGCGGGTGCGGTCGGGACTGTCGTTCGCGTGCTGACCGCCGTCGACCTCAACGATCAAGTGCGCTTCCCAAAGCGATGAAGTCGACGACATAGGGGCCGACGGGGTGCTGGCGGCGAAATTTCGTGCCACCCATCGCCGCGACCGCAAGGCACGCCACAGAACCGTTTCCGCTTCGGTGGCACGGTGCCGGAGTTGCCGGGCGCGCGGGATGGACATATCGGATTTTCAATGGCCGGCGTCGAGGCTCCCTCGCCCTATTGGCGAAGCCAGCAGGGAGAGGGAGCAGCGGTCAAGGGAGCCCGATGCCGCCTACAGCTTGTGTTCGCCTTCGGCCAGTTGCAGCCAGATGCCGCAGGTCTGGTCGCGGTCGATGTTGATCGTCGTGTAGCCGAGCGGGCTGTTGGTGAGCGACTCGTTGCGCAGCCGGTTGCCCTTGGCGGCCAGGTCCTTGGCGATTTTGCCGATGTCGTTGACGCCCCAGGCGACGTGCCAGACGCCGGGGCCGTTCTTGGCCAGCGACTTGCCCTGGTTGGATTCCGGGTCCATCGGCTGGGTGATCTGAAATGTCGTCGGGCCGCACTTGAACAGTGCCTCCCGCTTCTTGTTGTGCTCGATCACCTCGAACGGCTTCATGCCGAAGTTCTTTTCCAGATAGGCGATCATCTCTTCGCGGTCGCGGACCACGTAATGAACGTGGTGAACGAATTGCAGCATGCTGTCCCTCCCTGTTTTCCGGTTGTGGCCCCTTCTTCGCGACGGCCGCATCGGCGGCCGCCGCGAAGGGGGTGCCGGCGCGTCGGCGCTTAGGCCTTCTTCAGCTTCGGCTCGCCTTCGGCCAGTTGCAGCCAGATGCCGCAGGTCTGGTCGCGGTCGATGTTGATCGCCTTGTAGCCCAAGGGGCTGTTGGTGATCGAATCGTTGCGCAGGCGGTTGCCCTTGGCGGCGAGGTCCTTGCCGACCTGGTCGATGCCGTTGACGCCCCAGGCGACGTGCAGCACGCCGGGGCCCTTTTCGGCCAGGAACTTGCCTTGGCCGGAATTGGGGTCGAGCGGCTGGGAAATCTGGATGATCGTCGGGCCGACCTTGTAGAGCGCCTCTTTGATCTGGCGTTCCTTGTGGTGCAGAACCTCGTTCGGCTTCATGCCGAAGTTCTTTTCCAGATAGGCGATCATCTCGTCGCGGTCGGCGACGACGTAGTGAACGTGGTGAACGAATTGCAGCATGGTCGTTTCTCCCAGTTGCGTGGATTGTCCCGGGGGACAGTCTACGACGGAAGATCGGCGCCGGGCAGGGGGTGCGTGGCGGAAATTGCGTCGCTTGCCCATCCTTCGAGACAGCCGCTGCGCGGCTTCCTCAGGATGAGGAATAGAAGTCCAACCTCATCCTGACGAGGACCGAAGGTCCGTCTCGAAGGATGGGCCGGTGCGGCGGCGTCAATCGACGAACATCGGCCCCGGATTGGTATACAGGTCCTCGTAATGGACCAGCGCCGGTTCACCGGCCAGCGGGCAGGGCACGCCGTCCCGGAAGGCCCATTCGCCGCGGTCGCAGTTGGCCGCCGTGACGTAGCCGTTGATGTAGAGCCGCCGGTCGATGGCCGAGCGGTTGGGGCCCGAGCCGTGCAGGGTATGGACATGCCAGATGGCGATGTCGCCGGGGTTCATCAGCAGCGGCACCGCCTGGGAAACATCGACGCCGAGGCTTGCCAAATGACGGGCGTCGTCGAGCGCCACGTTCATCGACGGGCGCGATGAGTCGAACGGCAGTTCGCCGCGCCGGTGGCTGCCGGGGATGACGACCATGGCGCCGTTCTCCAGCGTGTGCGGATCGATGGCGATGCCGGTCTGCACATAGGAGGCGGCCAGTTCGCGAAAGGCCTCGCGCGGCCGGCGCGAGCGCGAATCCTGGTGCAGGCCGAATTCGGCCTTGGCGCCGGGCGGCTTCCAATGCATCTGGTTGATGATCTGCTTGAGATCGCGTCCGATCAGCGGCGCCAGGATGGCGAACAGGCGCGGATCGCGGCGGACCTTTTCCAGGGTCGCGTCGATCCAGCCCGGCCATTGCACGTAGCGCAGGATGCGGCCCTTGGCGGCATCGTCGGCCATGCGGAAGAACACGTTGCGGTCGCGCCAGCTGCGCCCGCGCGACAGCGCCTCGGCCTGTATGCGGTCGAAAGCCGCCGCCAGCTCGGCCACCTCGGCGGCGGCGAAGACGCCGGGGATCACGGCATAGCCGTGTTCGCGGTAGTGGGCGATGGCATCGGTGGGCATCGGCAGGCTATCCCGGCGAGCGGTGGCGTCGGGGGATTCTAGAGCACAATCACTCGGTTGAGAGATAGTATTGATACCTGCGCCCGCCCCACCGGCGCGGCCTGCTCCTCTGCCGTCGTTTTTCCTCATCCTGAGGAGGGCCGAAGGCCCGTCTCGAAGGATGAGCAACCGTCTGAGCGCCGGCCCATCCTTCGAGACAGCCGCTACGCGGCTTCCTCAGGATGAGGGTGTCTTATGGTCCTCCCGGGGTGGTTTTGGCGGCCCTTTCCTCCGCCGTCGTCTCCAGGATCGCCGCCAGCCGTTTGCGGCGCAGGGCGAACCAGGCGCACAGGCCAAGCCCGATGACGGCGCCGGCGGCGACCGGGATGTGTAGGCCGAGGCGGTCGGCGACGATGCCCATGGCAAAGGCACCGACTCCCGGCGAGCCGCCGTTGACCATGCTGTAGAGGCTGAACACCCGGCCGCGCACGTTGTCGTCGACGCTGCAATGGAGCAGGGTCTGGGCGGCGATGGACTGCACGATGATGCCGAAGCCGGCCAACACGCAGCAGCCGAGCGCGAAAGCGAAATGATCGGTCAGCGCGAACAGCAGGATGCCCAGCGCGCCGATGCCGGTCGAGACCGTCATCACCCCGACCAGCCCCTTTAACGCGCCGCGCCAGGATGCCCACAACCCGCCGATCAGCGCGCCCACCCCGAGAAAGCCGTTGAGCATGCTGAGCCCGCCGGGTCCTTGGGCGAAGACGGCGTCGGCGAAGGCCGGGAACATGTCGATGATCGGGCGCACCGTGCTCATGAAGATGAAGATCGACAGCATCAAGGGCCCGATGCCGGGATGGGCGGCGACGTAGCGGATGGCTTCCATGGTCTCGGCGGCGATGCCGCGCCGCTGCCCGGTCTGCGGCCGGAACGGCGGCAGCTTCATCAGATGCACGGCGACGATCACCGAACACTTGCTGATGGCGTTGAAGGCGAAGGCCGCGGTGATGCCGAACAGCACGACGATGACGCCGGCCACTGCCGGCCCGAGCACCCGCGAGGATTGGGCGATGACCGAACTCAGGGCCACGGCCGGGGTCATGTCCTCCTTGGGCACCATGTCGGGCAGCAGCGCCTGACGCGACGGCTCCCAGAAGCCGAGGCAGACGCCGAACACCCCGTGGCAGGCCACCACCATCCAGACCTGCACGACGCCGGTGGCGTTGGCGACGGTGAGCAGCGCGGCGGCGATCAGCGCGGTGGCTTGGAAGATGACGGCCAGCTTGCGCCGATCGACCCGGTCGGCGAGCACGCCGGCCCACGGCCAGACCAGGAAGCGCGGGACGATTTCGGCCAAGGCCACGGCGCCCAGCCAGGTCGCCTCGCCGGTCAGCGTCCAGACCAGCCAGCCCGAGGCGATCTCCTGGGTGCGGGTGCCCAGCAGGCTGAGCAGGTTACCACCGGCGTAGAGGCGGAAATTGCGATGCTGCATGGTGCGCCACGGGGCGCTCGACCTGAATTCGGGAAGCCGCATCGTCACCTTCGGGCGAATCGCCCGGCTGTTGTTCTGGGTGGAGTCTAGGGCATCGCGCGGCGGCGGTCTGCCGGTTGTCGGCGCTCGGCTCGCCCCGCGCCGAAGGACGGGTTTCTC
>CANITX010000075.1 GCA_947470575.1 Rhodospirillales bacterium | reverse complement strand
GCCGCCATCGCGGCGGAGACCCTGGCTGTTCTCGACCACCCGGAATTCGCCGCCCTGTTCGGCCCTTCGAGCCGTGCCGAGGTGCCGCTCGTCGGCCTGATCGGCGGGCGCGTGCTGTCGGGTCAGGTGGATCGCTTGCTGGTTACCGACGACGCCGTGCTGATCGTCGATTACAAAACCAACCGCCCGCCGCCCACGCGTGCCGAAGACGTGGCTGCGATCTATCTCGCCCAGATGGCGGCCTATCGCGCGGCGCTGCGCGCGATCTATCCCGGCCGTGCCGTGCGCTGCCTGTTGCTGTGGACCGACGGCCCGCGCCTGATGGAGCTTGCGGCGGCGTTCCTCGACGCTCACGCGCCGACCTTGAGCTCTGATGCCACAAGCAGCAGCACGACATGACGGCGCCATGTCACATCGCGTTCAAGGCCGCCGCCGATCTACACCCGGGAAAGGCTGGCCTGAGGCCGGCATTTCGCCGGGGGAGTTAGATCGGGGGATTAGTTAACGGTCCGCGTCGTCGTCGTCGAGGACGTCGTCGGCGCCGGTGTGGTTGTCGTCGTTGAACTCGATGTGCCATAGACCGGCGACGTGGTTGTCGTCGTCGAACTCGACGGCGTCATCGCCGCTGGCGATGTGGTGGTCGTGGTATCGCGCGTCGTCGTTGTGTAGGTGTCCGTGCCGCAGGCGCCGAGCAGGCCGGCGCCGGCCAGAGCGATACCGCAGAAGAACGGCCGCAGGTGTTTCAGGGTCATCATGGGTTGCCTCCGTTGGCGGTTGGGTACTGCCTACCAACGGCGGAGGCCGGGCCGGGTTGCTTCCCCGGCCTGCGCAAGTCGCCCGCTTTCAGAAGCCGATGCCGGTGCCCACCGAGATGCCGCTGCCCCGCCCGCCGACGCCAACCCCGATGCCGACTCCGCTCCCCGGGCCCTGGCTGCCGCCAAAGCCGGGCCCGCCTTCTGTGCGGATGGCCTCGGCCAGCGACGCGTGGTTCTGGCTCTGCCAGGTGCCGGCGACATCGCGGCAGGCGGCGTCCTGGGCGATGCGGGTGCGCCTGTTCAGCGTCGCCGTCAGCTGGTAGTCGCGGCACGGCCGGCCGTCGTCGCGACTGAAGGTGCGCGTCGGCGTTACCGTGCCACGGTTGCCGCTGGCCGGATTGTTCCAGTTGGCGGCCTCGCCGATCCTGTTGTTCTCCAACGTCTGCTGCGCCGCTTCGGCGGCTAGCCGGAGGTCGGCGACGTCGAGCTCGGGCGGCCCCATGCCCTCGGCGCAGCCGGCGAGAACCAGCAGCGCCAGCGGCATGGCCGCCCACCACCACGATCTTCCGCCGTTCCATCGCGTCGTCATTGGGAATTCTCCATCATGCGCGATGAACGTCAACGCCGCGCCTGGCCACGGGGTTCCCCGTGGCGGCGACCATGTGGATGCTGGACAAGCCTTCGGCCCTCCTCAGCATGAGGAGGGCCGTTTAATCCGTCCTCAACCTGAGGAAAACGCGCAGCGGCTGTCGCAAAGGATGGGCAGCCGTCCCGCCCTTGGTCCCGCCGGTCGTCAGACCGGCCGCTCGCCTTTTGTCATCGCGTGATAGTGCAGGCGGTGCTGGCTACGGTCGTAGTCGAAGTCGACCTTGTGCATGGACTGGCGGTTGTCCCACAGCACCAGATCGCCGACCTTCCAGGTATGGGCGTAGATGAACGGCTCGCGCACCGTGCGGGCCATCAGGTCGGAAAGGAAATCCTGCGACGCCTCCGGGTCCATGCCGACGATGTTCTCGACCGCGGTCGGGTTCATCCAGATGCCCTTCTTGCCGTTATCCGGGTTGGTACGGACCAGCGGATGCACGTTCGGCACCTGGCCGCCCGCCGCCATGATCGCCGCGTTGTTGGCGTTGTACTTGTCGCGCGCCGCCGAACCCTGGCGCACATTCGCCGTCTTCATGGCGTCGATCTTCTTGCGGTAATCCTCGGGCAGCGCCTCGTAGGCGGTACGCATGTTGCAGACATTGGTGTTGCCGCCCTTGTTCGGCAGCTCGACGGCATAAAGGATGGTGAACTTCGGCGGGTTCAGGCGATAGGCCCCGTCCGTGTGCCAGCGGATGCCTTCCTTGATCGGCTGGCCGTCGGCGCCCAGGTTGAAGCTCGAATGGCGCTTGATGCTGGGCATGCCGGGGAAGGAATACTTCGGATGGTCCTGGTCCATCAGTTCGCCGAAATTCTTGGCGGCTTCCTGGAACTGTTCGGGTGTCAGGTGCTGGTTGGGGATGACCATGGCCATGTTCTCGACCACCAGGTCGTGCAGCCGCTTCTGGGTCGCCGCGTCCTGCGGTTTGCTCAGGTCGATGCCGGTGACCTCGACGCCGATTTGCTCGGAAATCTTGCGCACCGTCATGGCGTTCTTCTCAAGGACTTGCATGCCACACTCTCCCAGTTGATGCCCGGCGCCGTGGCCGGTCCAATCCATTTGCCTAATTCTGCTCTTGTCTGCGCCGCTGAGCAAGTCGGACGAACCCCTTTATGGGACCTCAGGCGCACAGTGGGAGGGCCGTCGCCAACTACCCGCAAGAGCGTATCTGCATATGATTGCGAACCGATGGGGCTCCCCCATTCTCCCCCACCTTGACGCCTAACCTCCCGCCCCCTACCTTTCACATCCAGTCCTTCGGGGCTGGGAAGCCGGGCCGCGCGGCTGGGGGGAAATCGCGGCAAGCGTTTGAAAGGACACCATAAAATGCCCAAGCAAGTCTCCGACAGCTCGTTCAAGGACGACGTTTTGAAATCGACCGTGCCGGTGCTGGTGGATTTCTGGGCCGAATGGTGCGGGCCGTGCAAACAGATCGCCCCGGCATTGGAAGATCTGGCCGCCCAAATGGCCGGGCGGGTCGTGGTCGCCAAGGTCAATATCGACGATAACCCGAAGACGCCCTCGGATTACGGCGTGCGCGGCATCCCCACCCTGATGCTGTTCAAGAACGGCGAAGTCGCCGCCACCAAGATCGGCGCCCTGCCGAAGGGTAAGCTGATCGAATGGGTCGAATCCGTCCTCTGATCGCGGCGCGGATTGTCTGACATGCGCATCAAGCCCCGCCCCGGCGGGGCTTTTTTGCGCCCGCCCGTCGCGGCCCGTTGCGTGCTGCTTGCACCGGACGGGCCAACAAGCGCGACCCAGAGACCGCCGAGAAACACCGAGGAATGACCGCGAAGCAAGGTTGGTTCAGCGCGCCGTCGATTCCATCTCTGTGTTCCGCTGCGGTCTCTGTGGTTGCCTTCCCGCACCGACCATCTGTCGCTGCCATGACCGATCCCGGCTCCACCCGCTCCGCCATAATGGCGCTGCTGGCCGTCGGGCTCGGCCATCATCAGGCCGGTCGTCTGGCCGAAGCCTACGACGTCTATCGTCGCGTGCTGGCCTTGTCGCCCGGGCAGACCGATGCCCTGCATCTGTTGGGCGTCGTCGCCTATCAATTGGGGCAGCCGAGGCAATCGGCCGATCTCATCCGCATGGCCATCGCCCGGCGCGGCGATAACCCGGATTTCTACGTCAACCTGGGCAATGCGCTGCAGGCCCTGGGCGATCACCTGGGGGCGGTCAATGCCTTCGGGCGGGCCGCCGCGCTCGAATCGCCGCTGCGCGCCGCCACTTTGTTCAATCTCGGCAATGCGCTCGGCAAGGCGGGCCGGTCGCGGGACGCCATCGCGGCCTTGCGCCAGGCCCTGGTCATCGCGCCTGGCTTCGCCCCGGCGCATCGCAACCTGGGCCTGCTGCTGCAAGGCGACGGCCGCTTGGCCGAGGCCGAGGCGGAACTGCAGCGCGCCGTGGCCCTGGTGCCGGAAGATCCCGAGGCGCGCTACGCCCTGGGCCTGGCGCAAAAGGAACGCGGCCAGCCCGAAGCCGCCGCGGCCAGCTTGCGCGCCGCGCTCGACCTCAATCCCACTCATGCCGCCGCCCACGATGCCCTGGGCAGCGTGTTCAAGGAACTCGGCCGGCTGGAAGAAGCCGTCGTCGCCTATGCCGCCGCCGGCGCCTGCGATCCGGATTTCGCCGCCGCGCACTATAATCTGGCCGGTGCCCTGCAGGACCTCGGGCGCTATCAGGAAGCCCTCGACGGATATCGCCGCTGCCTCGACCTCGATCCCGCCAACGACAGCGCCCGGCACATGGTCGCCGCGTTGTCCGGCGAAACCACGCCGACGGCCCCCGCCGCCTATGTGCGCGACATGTTCGACGGCTACGCCGCCGGTTTCGAACGCCATCTGGTCAACCGCCTTCACTACCGCGCCCCCGAGCTGTTGCGCACGGCGGTGGACGAGGTGCTGGGCGGCGTCGGGTCTCCCCCCCTCCCTGTCACTTTCCCTCCAGGGGAGACAGAGGGATTGGGCGAGGGGACGTTGCCGCCGACGGATGCTGCCACGAAAGCCCCGCCCTTCGCCCGCGTCCTCGACATGGGCTGCGGCAGCGGCTTAGTCGGCGCCGCCTTCCGCGATCTGGCCGGGGTGCTCGACGGCGTCGATCTCGCCCCGCGCATGCTCGATATCTGCCGCCAGCGGGGTATCTACGATGGCCTGTTCGAGGCCGATGTCGCCACCTACCTCGGCTCGGCGCAAGGCGAGGGCGAGCCCTACGACCTGCTGTTGGCGGCTGACCTGTTCATTTACATCGGCGACCTGAGCGCGGTCTTCGCCGCGGCGAGCGCCTGCTGCCGGCCGGGCGGCCTCTTCGCCTTTTCGGTGGAGCGTCTGGTCGACGGCGAAGGTTCAGGGGAGCCGGCCCAGGCGGCGGCAAACGATTACGCGCTGCGTCCCTCCGGCCGCTATGCCCAGTCGGCTGCCTATGTCCATCGTCTCGCCGCCGCCCACGGCTTTGCCGTCGCCGTCGCGACCACCGCGACCCTGCGTCAAGCCCATTGCCGGCCTGATCTACGTGCTGAAAAAAGAGCCCACCTAAAGACCCTTTAGGTCGAGAAGCTCTAGAGCAGATCACGATCACATGGAATCATGTGATCGTGTGAATCTGCTCTCAGTTTTAATAAGGTATGAGCATTTACCGATTACAGATGATCGGTAAATGCTCTAGCCGTTACCCCGCGCCAGCACGTCGCCGGCCAGATACAGCGAGCCGCAGATCAGCACCCGCGCCGGCTTGTCCGGTTGCTCCGCCTGCTGCCGGGCGACGATGTCCTTCAGCGCTGCTGCCACATCCTTGGCCGCCGTCGCCGCCAGGCCCAGGCCGCGGGCCGCTTCGGCAACCGCTGCCGCCGGGTGGCTGGCGTGGCTGCCGGGAATCGGCACGCCGGCAAGGGCCGTGGCGTGGCCGGCAAACGGCGTCAGAAACTCGGCGACCGGGCGGTTGTCGAGCATGCCGACGATCAGGAACAGCGGCGCATCCGCCCAGCCACGCGCATGCTCGCCCAGCACCTTGCCCGCCGCTGGGTTGTGTCCGCCGTCGAGATACAGTTCCCAATTGTCGGGCAGCCGGCGCACCAGCGGCCCTTTGGTCAGGCGTTGCAGCCGCGCCGGCCAGCGGGCCGCCAGCATGCCCTTCGCCTGGGCGGCCTCGGGAACGGCGAATCCTTCCATGGCACGAATACACGCTATGGCTGTACCGGCGTTTTGTGCTTGATGGGTTCCGGCCAGCACCGGTCGCGGCAACATTGTAATGTCTTTATGCCAGGTAAACTTCAGCAATCCCTCGGAAAGACGGGACGACCACTCCTGGCCCTCGCGCCACAACGGGCTATGAAGAGCTGCCGCTTTTTTAGCGAAAATCTTTTCCGCCTCCGGCTCCTGGCGGGCCAGCACACAGGGCACGCCCGGTTTCATGATGCCGGCCTTTTCGGCGGCGATGGCCGCCAGCGTGTCGCCCAGGAATGCCTGGTGGTCGAGCGATACGGGGGTGATGGCGGTGAGCAGCGGTTTGTCGATCAGGTTGGTGGCATCCAACCGTCCGCCCAAGCCGGTCTCCAACAGCACCACGTCGGCCGGCGTCCGCGCGAAGGCCAAAAAGGCCGCTGCCGTGGTGATCTCGAAAAAGGTGATCGGCGCGCTGCCGTTGGCCGCTTCGCATTCCTCCAACGTCGCCAGCAGGTCGGCTTCTTCGATCAGCTTGCCGGCCAGGCGGATGCGTTCGTGAAAGCGCGCCAGGTGCGGCGAGGTATAGACGTGCACCCGATAGCCCGCAGCCTCCAGCATGGCGCGCAGGAAGGCGACCGTCGATCCCTTGCCGTTGGTACCGGCGACGTGGATGACCGGCGCCAGCTTGCGTTCGGGATTTCCGAGCTTGCCCAGCAGCCGTTCGATGCGCCCCAGGCTGAGATCGATGACCTTCGGATGCAGCCGGCTCAGACGTTCGAGAACGACGTCGCTAGCCGCGCTGGCTGGGGCGCTTGGTTTCGGCATTGGCACTCCCTTCGGCAGGCTTACGCCGCTTCCTGGTTTTCGCCATCGCCTCGTCGCCCTCGGGTAGCAGCAGGATATCGCCCGACGGCTGCGGGTTGAGCAGCACACCCAGCACGCGAATTAGCCGGGCACGCAGGTCGTGGCGATGCACGACCATGTCGATCATGCCGTGTTCCAGCAGGTATTCCGAGCGCTGGAAGCCTTCCGGCAGGGTTTCGCGGATGGTTTGTTCGATGACCCGGGCGCCGGCGAAGCCGATGGTCGCCCCCGGCTCGGCCATGGCGATGTCGCCCAGCATGGCGAAGGAGGCGGAAACACCGCCCGTCGTCGGATCGGTCAGCACGGCGATATAGGGCAGGCCGGCCTCGCGCACCTCCTCCACTGCTACCGTCGTGCGCGCCATCTGCATCAGCGACAGGATGCCTTCCTGCATGCGCGCCCCACCCGAGGAGATGACCATGACCAGCGGCGCGTTCTGCACGATGGCGAGACGCGCGGCGGCCAATAGACTCTCGCCGACTGCCATGCCCATCGAGCCGCCCATGAACGAAAAGTCGAGTACGGCGACAACCACGTTCATGCCGCCCATGGTCCCGTGCGCCACATGCAGCGCATCGTTGGCGCCGGTCTTCGCCTGGGCGTCCTTCAGCCGTTCGCTATAGCGTTTGCTGTCGCGGAATTTCAGCGGATCGGCCGGCACCTTCGGCAGTTCGATGCGCTGAAAGACGCCTTCGTCGAACAGCATCAGCAGCCGCTCGTCGGCGTTCAGTCGCATGTGATGGCCGCAGTGCGGACAGACCTTCTGCGCCTTCTGCAGTTCGCGGTGAAAGATCATCTCGCCGCAGCCCGGGCACTTGTGCCACAGGTTATCGGGGATTTCCTTCTGCCCGACCAGCTCGCGCAGCTTGGGCCGGACGAAATTGGTCAGCCAGTTCATGCTGCCCCCTTCCGGCGTGCCGCGCGCACGCCGCTTGCCAGTTCGCGCACCACGTTCAGTACCGCCTCGGCGCAGCCCGGCTTGGCGCTGCCGGCCCCGTCCAGGTTGGCGCGCACGGTTTCGACCAGCGCCGAGCCGACGACGGCGGCATCGGCCACCCGGGCGATGGCGGCGGCCTGCTCGGCTGTTTTGATGCCGAAGCCGACGGCAATCGGTAGGTCGGTGTGGCGGCGGATGCGGGTTACGGCCGCCTCCACCGATCCCGCCTCGGCAGAACGGGTGCCGGTGATGCCGGTGATCGAAACGTAGTAGAGGAAGCCGCTGGCGTTCCGGCAGATCGCCGGCAGCCGCGCGTCGGTACTGGTCGGCGCCGACAGGTAGATGAAGTTGATGCCGGCCTTCAGCGCCGGCAGGCACAGCTCCCCTTCCTCCTCGGGCGGCAGGTCGACGACGATTAGGCCATCGACGCCGGCCGCCTTGGCATCGACGAGGAAGCGGTCGACGCCGTAGCTGTAGATCGGATTGTAGTAGCCCATCAGCACCACCGGCGTCGTATCGTCGGCCCGCCGGAAATCGCGCACCATGGCCAGCGTCTTCTTCAGACTGGCGCCGGCCTTCAGCGCCCGCTGCGACGCCAGTTGGATGGCCGGACCGTCGGCCATCGGGTCGCTGAACGGGATGCCGATCTCGATGACGTCGGCGCCCGCCGCCGGCAGGCCGGCCATGATCGCCTGACTGGTCGCCGCGTCCGGATCGCCGGCCGTCGTGAAGGTAATCAGACCGGCGCGGCCCTCGGTGCGAAGGCTGGCGAAGCGGGCATCCAGCCGGGTCTTGAAGGCGGCGCTCACAGCTCGACACCCAACCGTTTGGCGATGGCGAAGACGTCCTTGTCGCCGCGCCCGCACAGGTTCATGACGATCAGGTGATCTTTCGGCAGCTTGGGCGCGATGCGCCCGACATGAGCCAGCGCGTGTGCCGGTTCCAAAGCCGGGATGATGCCTTCTTTCTGCGTGCAGAGCTGGAAGGCAGCGACCGCCTCGTCGTCGGTGATCGAGACGTATTCGACCCGCCCCATGTCCTTCAGCCAGGCATGCTCCGGGCCGATGCCGGGATAGTCGAGCCCAGCCGAGATCGAATGCGCCTCGGTGATCTGGCCGTCATCGTCCTGCAGCAGGTAGGTGCGGTTGCCGTGCAGCACGCCCGGCCGCCCGGCGGTCAGCGAAGCGGCGTGCTGCCCGGTCTCGATGCCGTGGCCGGCAGCCTCGACGCCATGCATGCGCACGCTGGCATCGTCGAGGAAGGGATGGAACAGCCCCATGGCGTTCGATCCGCCGCCGATGGCGGCGACCAGCGTGTCGGGCAGGCGGCCTTCGGCTTCCATGATCTGTTCTCGGGTCTCCTCGCCGATCACCGACTGGAAGTCGCGCACCATGGCCGGATAGGGATGCGGGCCGGCCACCGTACCGATCAGGTAGTAGGTGTCCTCGACGTTGGCGACCCAGTCGCGCAGCGCTTCGTTCATGGCGTCCTTGAGCGTCGCCGAGCCGGCGGTGACCGGTACCACTTCAGCGCCCAGCAGCTTCATGCGAAAGACGTTGGGTGCCTGGCGCTCGACATCGGTCTTGCCCATGTAGATGACGCAGGGCAGGCCGAACAGGGCGCAGACGGTGGCGGTCGCCACGCCGTGCTGGCCGGCGCCCGTCTCGGCGATGATGCGGGTTTTGCCCATGCGCCGGGCCAGCAAGATCTGGCCGATGCAGTTGTTGATCTTGTGCGCGCCCGTGTGGTTCAGCTCGTCGCGCTTGAAGTAGATGCGCGCCCCGCCGAAATGGGCGCTCAGCCGTTCGGCGTGGAACAACGGGCTCGGCCGGCCGACATAGTGCTTCAGGTAGCGGCGGAACTCGTCGTCGAAGGACGGATCGGCCTTGGCGGCGGCATAGGCCTTTTCGACCGCGAGAATCAGCGGCATCAAGGTCTCGGCGACAAAGCGGCCGCCATAGATGCCGAAATGCCCGTGTTCGTCGGGGCCGGCGCGATAGGTATTGAGCGGTTTCATGTCATGTCGTTCTAAGCTGGGGCCGCCTGAATAAAGCACAATGGGGTTGCCGGCCACTGGCAATCTTCTGGCGCACGACCGTCACATGATCGGGCCTATCAGAGGGCGCGGGCGATGGCAAGGAAGCGCTGAATCTTCTCGGGGTTCTTGACGCCGGGACGGTCCTCGACGCCGGAGGAGACATCGACGGCACGGGCCCCGCTCGCCGCCACCGCCTGGGCCAGATTGTCGGCGTTCAGGCCGCCGGCCAGCAGCCAAGGTTTCCGCCAGGACTGATCCTTGAGCAGGAGCCAGTCGAAGGCCGTGGCGTTGCCGCCCGGCCGGGTGGCGCCCTCGGGCGGGCGGGCGTCGAACAACAGGCGGTCGGCCACCGTTTCGTAATCGCGGGCCAGCATGATGTCCTTGAAGCCGGAGATTGCTACCGCCTTCATCACCGGCAGGCCGTAACGGGCGCGGATGGCCTCGACCCGTTCTATGTTCTCCAGACCGTGCAGCTGCAGCATGTCGAGGCGGGCCTGGGCCAACAGGTCGTCGAGCATGGCATCGTCGGCATCGACCACCAGGCCGACCTTGAGCACGCCGGGGGGTACCTCGGCCGCCAGGGTTGCCTGGCGCGCCGGCGTCACATAGCGGGGCGAGCGCGCAAAGAAAACGAAGCCGACCATCGCCGCGCCGCCGTTGACGGCAGCGCGCACAGATGCCGAGTCGTTAAGCCCGCAAATTTTTACCGCGACGGCCACGCCCGTTGCTCAGGCCGCAGCCAGTTCGGCAACCACCGAACGGGCTGCCCGCGCCGGCTCGTCGGCAGCGGTGATCGGCCGGCCGATGACCAAGACGTCGGCGCCCAGTGCTACCGCCTCGGCCGGGGTCAGAACCCGCTTCTGGTCGCCCATCGCCGAACCGGCTGGGCGGATGCCCGGTACCACCAGCTTGAATCCGGGGCCGCAGGCGGCGCGCACAGCGGCGATTTCATGCGGCGAACAGACGACACCGTCGAGGCCGGCCTCACGGGCCAGCAGTGCCAGACGCTGGACTTGAACCGCCGCGGACCCGACCATGCCGATGGCCTTGAGGTCGTCGTTGTCGAGCGAGGTCAGCACGGTAACGCCAATCACCAGCGGCCGGTCGGCGCCGGCTTCCGCCGCCGCTGCCGCTGCTGCCCGCATCATTGCCATGCCGCCCGCGGCGTGCACGTTGACGATATGCGGCTTCAGCGGCAGGGCGGCGCGTACCGCGCCGGCCACCGTATTCGGGATGTCATGAAACTTGAGGTCGAGGAACAGCGGCAGCTTCGATGCCTCGCACAACCGCCTTACGCCTTGCGGGCCGTGAGCCACGAAGAATTCCTTGCCGATCTTAATGCCGCCGACAATGCCGCCGAGTGGCCGGCAGAGCGATATCGCCCGCTCCAAATCGGTAGTGTCGATAGCGACGAAGATGCGATCGGCGTGGGGGTTCTGGTTCATGCGGCGCGCTCCCATGCGGGGGTCCGATTCAGGGCGGACCGGAGGTGGCAGTCGGCAGCTTCTGGAATGCGCGGCTTATAGGGGCAAAGCCGGATTCGGGCAAGCCGGCCATACGGCCGATAGCGTTGCGACGCCGGTGTTCGACGCTGAATGTGGGCCGACGGGGTCGGTTGGGGCAGAGTATTAGTGGACGCTCGCGCCGTCTGCCCGCTGCTGCCATTGCAACCGGTCGATGGTTGCGAGAATGCGGTTCCATATGTGCTGACCTTCCAGGTCGCCGGAAGCCAGCAGGGCTGCGGCGACATTCGCGGCTTGCACCGCCGCGTCCTGGCCATGGGCGCGAATCAGCAGATGCGCGGATCGGTAAGTGCAAAAGTCGGCAACCGGCACGGGTCTCAACCTCCTTCGCGGGTCATGCCGAATCAGGTTAGCGGAAAGTTCATCGTCATGCTGTGACGGCTGTCAAACCTTCCGCGATGCGGGAAGGGCTGTTTGTACCGGGGGACGATGCGAAACTGCCCTCAGGCCGTCAGCCGACGTCGGGGTGTCGGGACAGGGCCGGAAGCGGCATATCGGCGGATGACGGCGGTTGCCTGTTACGCAATATGGCCAACTCCCGTTCGGCATCTTCGGCACGTCGGATCGTTTGGTGCAGACGCCACCGCAGCTTGGTCGATATCGCCCAATGGACCAGTGCGCCCAAGAGGAAGCCGCCGATGGCAGCGGCTATCAGTACTAAAGATAACGGCACGTCGATCAACGTAGATAGCGGCCATAAATCGACGCGCACCGGTTGGCGGTTGGCGATGGCAAAGACGACAACGACGATAGCGACGGGCACAGCGATCAGGCCGCTGAGGAATTTCCCGATGCCGTGCTTCACGCTCATAAAGGCCCTAGAATCACCGCAACCCGGGCAACGACACCCGGGTCAGCCCCGGTTGTTGAGCATTTCGCGCAACTGCTTACCGGTCTTGAAATAGGGACTGTTCTTGGCAGCCACACCCACGGTGGTGCCGGTGCGCGGGTTGCGTCCGATCCGCGAAGCACGCTGCTTTACGGAAAACGCGCCAAAGCCACGCAGTTCGACCCGATCGCCTTGGGCCAAGGCCGCTGTGATTTCATCGAAGATGGTGGTGACGATACGCTCCACATCCCGCTGGAACAGGTGTGGATTGGCCTCGGCCAGCCGCGCGATCAACTCCGACTTGGTCATGGACATCAACCCCCTGGGTCTTGGGCGATAACCTCATGGGTCATGGGCAACAACCCCATGGTGTGGCAGCGCCGGTTCCCTAACCAGGCAGCCGGCCCGGCAACCGAGGCGTGAGGAGTTTCCCCAACCGGGGAGGCCATCCGCCTCAAGTATGTCAAGGTTGCCAGAGGGAAATCAAACCGTCAAGGGTAAGCCGTTCAGAAAACAGAGCTTTTCCTATCAACGACCGCGCCATGCCTGGCCAGCCGTCATCCCGCCGTTCGATATCGACGTCGCGGACCGGTAAATCGGCCTTGATCTGGTGGATTGCTTCCAGCCAGTTGCGGGCGGCTTCCTCACCACCGATGGTATCGATTAATCCATCGGCCAATGCCTGGCGACCGGTGAAAATGCGCCCGTCGGCGAGCGACAGAGCACGTTCTCGCGTCATGTCGCGACGTTCGACCACCATATCGACGAACATGGCGTACATGTCCATGACCACGGCGCGGGTGGCTTGGCGGGCTTCCTCGGTAAAGGGCTCCAGCGGATTGGGTTGTGCCTTCAAGGGGGCACTCTTGACCGCCTCGGGCCGTATACCAAGTTTTTCCAGCAGGCCGGTCAGGTCGGCGCTCTGCATCAGCACACCGATGGAGCCGGTCAGCGTACCGGATCGGGCGACGATGTGGTCGGCGCCCAGCGCCACCATATAGCCAGCCGAGGTGGCTAGTTCCCCCATCACGGCGACCACCGGCTTGACCGCGGCGATATCACGCAGCGCCAGGAACAGGGTTTCGCCGCCAACCACGGTACCGCCGGGACTGTCGATGCGGACCATCACGGCGCGCACCTTTTGGTCCTTACCGGCTGCCTTTAAGGCATCGATACGGTCCTGATCCTCGACGATCAGGCCCGATACGGTGAGCCGGGCCACGTGGGGGCCGGTCTTGAATCCCGAAAATCGGCCGACGGCGGCAACGGTGCCGGCAACCAGGGCGACGATGGCGATAGCACGCCACAACGTCAGGCGACGTTTAAGCCGCCGCCGATCGACAATGTTATCTGCGTCCAATGCCATGTCGGGTCTCCGTCAGGCAACCGAAACACGAACGGCGGGCCTTGTGAGCCCGCCGTCGCTTCCGTTCCGCGCGATCTCAGGCCTTGTCGTCGGCCGGATCGTTCGTTGACTTCTTGTCGGCATCGCGCTTTTCGCGGATGGCCGCGCCCAGGATGTCGCCCAGGCTGGCGCCCGAGTCGGAGGAACCGTATTCCTCCATCGCCTTTTTCTCCTCGGCTACTTCCAAGGCCTTGATCGACAACGTCAGGCGGCGCCCGCCACGGTCGATCTGAGTGACCTTGGCATCGACCTTCTCGCCGGCGGCGAAACGGTCGGGCCGCTGGTCGCCGCGGTCGCGGGCCAGTTCCGACTTGCGGATGAAGCCCTCAACACCGTCGCTGACCTTCACCTCGACGCCGTTGTCGCGGATGCCGGTCACCGTGCAGGTGACGACGTCGCCCTTGGCCACGCCGGTCATGGCGTTCTCGAACGGATCTTCCTGGAACTGCTTGATGCCCAGGCTGATGCGTTCCTTCTCGATGTCGACGTCGAGCACCTTGGCCTTAACCATGTCGCCCTTCTTGTAGTCGGCGATGGCTTCCTCGCCCGTCTTTTCCCATGACAGGTCGGACAGGTGGACCATGCCGTCGATCTCGCCGGGCAAGCCGATGAACAAGCCGAACTCGGTGATGTTCTTGACCTCTCCCTCGATCTCGGAGCCTTGCGGGAACTTCGCCAGGAAATCATCCCACGGGTTGGTTAGGCACTGCTTGAGGCCCAGGCTGATGCGCCGTTTTTCGGGATCGGTATCGAGCACCATCACTTCCACTTCCTGGCTGGTGGAAACGATCTTGCCCGGATGCACGTTCTTCTTGGTCCAGCTCCTTTCCGAAACGTGGACCAGACCCTCGACGCCCGGCTCCAGTTCGACGAAGGCGCCGTAGTCGGTGATGTTGGTGACCCGGCCGCGGAAGCGGGTGCCGACCGGATACTTGGCCTGCACGCCTTCCCACGGATCGCTCTCCAGCTGCTTCATGCCGAGCGAGATGCGCTGGGTTTCGGAATTGAAGCGGATGACCTGCACCTTGATGGTCTGGCCAATCTGCAAGGCTTCCGATGGGTGATTGATGCGCCGCCAGGCGATGTCGGTGACGTGCAGCAGACCGTCGACGCCGCCGAGATCGACGAAGGCGCCGTAGTCGGTGATGTTCTTGACCACACCGTCGAGCACTTGGCCTTCCTTGAGGTTGGCGATCAGCTCGGAGCGGGCCTCGGAACGGGCCTCCTCAAGCACGGCGCGGCGCGATACGACGATATTGCCGCGCGAACGGTCCATCTTGAGGATTTGGAAGGGCTGCGGGCTCCCCATCAGCGGCGTGATATCGCGTACTGGGCGGATATCCACCTGGCTGCCCGGCAGGAAGGCGACGGCGCCCGACAGGTCGACGATGAAGCCGCCCTTGACCCGGCCGAAGATGACGCCCTTGACCCGTTCGTTCTTGCCATAGGCCTTCTCGAGCAGGGTCCAGGCTTCCTCGCGGCGTGCCTTTTCGCGGCTCAGCATAACGATGCCTTCGCGGTCCTCGTAACGCTCGACGAAGACATCGACCTTGTCGCCGGCGTTGAGCACGGTGTCCTGGCCGGGGCTGGCGAATTCCTTCAGCGGCACGCGGCCTTCGGACTTCAGTCCAACATCGATGACCACGATGTCGTTCAGTACCGCAACGACAGTACCTTCAACGACGGTACCTTCGAAGCCCTCGGAGTCGCCCAGGGATTCGGCAAGAAGATCGGCGAAATTCTCGGAGGTCGTGAATGCCGTCGGCTCGACGGCCATGATTTCGGCTTGCGCCATTGTGTACACCCTTTGCTGTTTCGTATGCGGGCCGACCGGTTGTCTCCGGCGGTCTGGATCTTTGCGAAAGACGTCGCCGCGACATGTCGCCGGGCACCATTCGCAAAGCCGCCTCGCACGCGTTCGCACGGGTGGCGTTGACAAATAGGCCCGTCACCCCCAACGCACGGGGACGGCGCGGCAGCCTTCTGGTCTTCTGGTGCGGTCCCACCGATCCGGGGTGGCGCAGCGGCAATGCATCCATGGCGCCGGCCCGATATCCGCTGGCGATCCAAGGTCTGCCTTCGTCAGCCTT
>CANITX010000074.1 GCA_947470575.1 Rhodospirillales bacterium | reverse complement strand
TGACGCGGGCGGAAGACCGGCGACTGGATGCAGCCTTCGCCGATGTTTCCAATCTCGACAAAGGTGCCCGGCTGCGCAGCCGGGACGACAAGAGCCGCATGTCCAGCCTGGCCAACCGGCTGTGGCACTCGGACGGCGCCTTCCGCGTGGTGCCGGCCAAGTATTCCTTTCTCTCCGGTCGGGCCGTTCCGCCCTCGGGCGGCAACACGGAAATCGCCGATATGCGTGCCGCCTACGACGCCCTGGACGCAGCCATGAAGGCCGAGGTCGCGGACCTGGTCTGCGAGCATTCGTTGATGACACCGCGCCTGGAATTGGGCTTCACGCAATTCACGGCGGAGGAGCGGGCGAGTTTCGCCCCGGTCCGCCAGCCTCTGGTGCGGGTCCACCCCGTAACGGGACGCAAGTCGCTGTTCCTGTCGGCCCATGCCGGCGGCATCGTCGGCTGGCCGGTGCCCGAGGCAAAGGCCTTCCTGCGCGACCTGACCGAGCACGCCACCCAGCCGGCATTCGTCTGTGTCCATCGCTGGCGGGCTGGCGACCTTATTGTCTGGGACAATCGCCAGACCATGCACCGGGTGCGCCGCTTCGACGACTTGACCCAGGTGCGCGACATGCGCCGCACCACGGTGATCTGCGACGGACCGTTGGCGGTTCAGGCGGCATAGGGACCGGTGGCCGGCCCACCTGAGGTTTCGGACATCATGGCAAGCGGTCTTTCAGCCTCGACGCGCGGCGCCCTGTGGATGATCGCAGCCTGCCTGCAGCTAACCGCCATGCTGGCGATGGTGCGCGTCGTTTCCGGCGATTTGCCCGTCCTGCAGATTGTCGCGCTGCGCAACGCCTTCAGCCTGCTCGTTATGCTGCCGTGGCTGACCCGGGTCGGCTTGATGGCGGTGAAGACGCCGCGGGTCGGCATGCACTGCCTGCGCGCGCTGCTGTTCGTCAGCGCCATGGTGACCTCCGTCGTCTCGATCGGCGGCATGCCCCTGGCCGATGTGGTTTCCATCGGCTTTACCGCACCGCTGTTCGCCACCGCCGGTGCGGCGTTGTTCCTGCACGAGAAGGTCGGGGTGCGGCGCTGGGTCGCCGTGCTGGTCGGCTTCGGCGGGGTGCTGGTCATCCTCAGGCCCGGCGCGACCCTGGCCGCCGTGCCGCTGCTCTATCCGGCATGCGCTCTGGCTACCGCGGTGCTGACCGCCTGTGGGGTGATGATCTTCAAGTCGCTGTCGCGTACCGACTCGCCGGCGACCATCGTGCTTTACATCTACATGCTGGCGCTGCCGGCGTCGGTCGTCCCGGCGCTATTCGTCTGGCAACCGTTGACGTGGGAATTGCTGGGCTGGACGGCGGCCATGGGCGTGCTCGGTACGACCGGCCACCTCTGCCTGGTGCGGTCCTATGCGACGGCGGAGGCGAGCGCCGTGTTGCCCTTCGATTTCTCGCGGATGCTGTTCGCCACGGCCATCGGATTCTTCTTCCTGGCCGAAACGCCCGACCTTTGGACCTGGGTCGGCGCGGCGATCATCTTCGCTTCGATCCTTTATACGGCGCGGCGCGGGGCTGTTGCCTCGCACCACCCGTGAGACGGACTCAGGCGGCCGTTGCCTCACGCGGCACCGTCAGGCCGGCCTGTTCGATGGTCGGCGCGACGTCGGATACGGTGGTGCGGCGCATGTCGCGCACCGTGGACATGTCGAAGTCGCGTGCCCGATGCATGGTGCAGCGATCGTCCCAGATGACCAGATCGCCGACTTTCCAGCGATGGGTATGGGTGAATTTCGGCTGTGTGGCGTGCTCGATCAGGTCGTGCAGCAGCATGCGCCCTTCCGGCACCGGCATGCCGAATATCCGCCCGGCGTGGGAGGCCAGGTAGAGGGTCTTGCGCTTCGATCCCGGGTGCGTCCAGGTCAGGACATGGTGAACCGGCGGCAGTCCCTTGCGCTCTTCCTCGACGAAATCGGTAAAGCCCAGGGTGGCGCGGGAATTGAAGATGGAATGTTCGACGACCAGGCCTTCGATCCGCCGCTTCATGTCGTCGGAAAGCGCATCGTAGGCGGCCCGCATGTCGGCGAATTCGGTATCGCCGCCTTTCGGCGGCACGACATGGGCCGACAGCAGCGAATATTTGGCCTGCAACCGCTTGAACGAGCTGTCCGTATGCCACAGCCGGTTGGCGAGCCCCTGCATCCAGCGCCGGTTCTCACGCTCCAGCAACCGGTTCTGATGATCCAGGTTGGAGATATCCGACATATGGGTGTTGAGCCGCGGCTTGTAATCGGCGCGCAAGGTCTGGCGGGTGGTTTCGAGCGGCCCGAGCTGGGCGCTGAAGGCGATCTGCTGATCGTCGCTAAGGTGCTGATCGTGGAAGACGACGACGGCGTATTTGTCCAGTGCCGCGATAATCTCGCCCAAGGTCTTCGGCTCGACCGGCTGGCGCAGGTCGACGTTGCCGATCTCGGCAAAGAAATCGGGATGCAGGGGATTGATGGTGATCGTCATGGGTTCGCCCTCCGCGTACTTTAACTCGCCAAAAGGGTACCCCTGTGCAGGCGTAAAGGTCAAACGGGCGGTAACGCGAGGGGTTTAGCCCTTACTCAAGGCAGCTTGAAAGTCGGCCAACGCCCGCTCGGCGAACCGCCACATGTTTTCTTGCCGCTCGGCAAGGCCGGTACGCAACGTCGAGGCTTGCTCCAGCGGGCCGGCGATGCCGATGCAGGTATGGCCGGCCGGATCGCCATAGCGGTTGCCCTTCGGCCCCGAGGCACCGGTTTCGCACAGGCCCCAGGTGGCATTCAGCCGCTGGCGGATGGTACGGGCGGCCAACAGTGCATAGGGCTCGCTGGAGGACCGCATACCGGGATGCTGGGCAAGATCGATGGCCAGCAGCCCGGTGCGTGCGGCGTTGGTGTAAATGACGCCGCCACCCAGGAAGTAGGCCGAGGCTCCCGGCACTGCCAGCAGGGCCGCCGAGATCAATCCCCCGGCCGAGGACTCGACGACGCCCACCGTTTCCTTGCGTTGCTTAAGGAGGGCGCCGACGGCAGCGGCGAGGGGCAGCAGGCGTTCCATTTGCGGTTTCCGTCAGCCGACGTCGCGGCTGATCCAAGGCCCGAGCAGGTTGGCGACGGGCAGCGGCAGGCGCTGCCAGGCGGCGATCATCAGTTTGTATTTCGGATTGTTTGGATTGATGTCGGGCAGGGGAAGATTGCCCTTCATGCGAAATTCGTGAATCGTCGGCTGCGGTTCGAACCCCCAGTTCTTCTTGAAGGCGTAGGGGCCGGTGTCGACCTTGCTGCGCCCGAAGTCGAAGTGGGCGAAGCCTTTTTCCACCGCACGACGCATGACCCGGAAGTACATCAGGTCGGCGGCGCCGGTGCGCCGGGCGTCGGGCGAGGCCCCGGTGTAGTAAGGCATCACCCGGTCGCGGAAGTAGAAATTGAGCACGCTGGTCAGCGGTTTGCCACCCTGGCGCACGGTCAGGATATCGATATCGCCGGCGAACACGCGCATCAGGTTTTCGATGTATCGACGCGAGAACACCGGCGTGCCGAGGTTGCGCATGCTCAGCGAATAGAGGGCATAGAAGTCGGAAACATCGGTATCGACGGTGTCGGTTAGATCCGATTCGAGAGCCTTGCGCACGACGGCCCGCTGTTTGCGGGGAATCTGCTTGAGCGTTGAATCCTCATCCGCCGCGATGGGCCGGTCGAAGGTGGCATACAAGCCGTCCTTGCGCCCCCAGTCGGGGTGAGTGCGCCGAGGATTGCGGTATTCGATGTAGTCGGCATCGCGGCTGCCCAGCAATGCTTCGGCCTTGGCATCGAGCGCGGCATAGGCCGCGTCGTCGGCGGCCGCCGGTGCGCCATCGACGCAGAAGGCATTCGCCACCAGGCGGTTGCCGAAGAGGCGGCTTTTGACGTGCACGAGGGGCAGGACACCGACAATCTCGCCGTTACGTTCGACGTAACAATAGAGAGCTTTCTGTCCGAAGCTGTCTTCGATGACCTTCTTCCAGCCGGCCCGGTGGAAGAACGAAGCAGCGGGGCAGGCCGTGACGAAAGCGTCCCAGCGTCCCTGGTTGGCTTCGTCAAGTAGGCGAACGGTGTCGGTCATCCCTTCTCCCCGGGCGGTGCGGTCGGCCCCATCGGCGCCGGCAATCTATCCGAGTCGTCCGGGGCATGAAAGGTGCGGGGCGTCGGAATGTCCGGGCCTCCTGGTGCCCCTTCCAATCCGCTCGACCCGGAACAGCGCATAGCGACAGTTATAAAGCCCGTTCCCTACCGATTTCCTCCCAACATCGGAAACCCAGTTGGAGCATCGCGCGCTATTGCTTTTGCTTCCGGTTTCGGGATGATGTTATTAAGGAATATGAAGGATTTGACGGACTAGCCTTTCAACGCTCTCGAGACAACTGGGGGATCAGGGAAACAAGCCATGGCTGCAATACTTTCCAATCTTAGAAACACCATCATCGCCGGCGTCGTGCTGGCCATTGTGGTTGCGCTTATTTTGATGGGATGGCACGGCGCGGGACTTGAGCTCAACCATGCGTGGTGGGCGTTTTTCTTCCGCTGGATACACGTGCTGTCGGGTGTGATGTGGATCGGGTTGCTCTGGTATTTCAATTTCGTCCAGATCCCCAACATGCCCAAGATCGATGCCGCCCAACGCCCGGCCATCACCAAGGTGATCGCTCCGGCGGCATTGTTCTGGTTCCGCTGGGCGGCGATGTCGACCATCGCCACGGGTCTGATCCTGGCGTGGCTGAACGGCTATCTGCTCGATGCCATCACCATCGGGTTGATGGGTGCCGGCGCCAAGGCGACGGCCATCGGTATCGGTATGTGGTTGGGCACCATCATGTGGTTCAACGTCTGGTTCGTGATATGGCCGAACCAGAAGATCGCGCTCGGTATGCAGGAAGCCGACGACGCCGCCAAGGCAGCGGCCGGCCGTACCGCGATGTTGTTTTCACGTACCAACACGATGCTGTCGATCCCCATGCTCTATTGCATGGTGTCGGCGCAGAATCTGTTCTGATCCGCATCGTATCGCTTGCGAACGGGGGCCTTCGGGCCCCCGTTTTCGTTATGAGAAGCCCGTCTTGCTGGGCGTTCCCCATGGGTGGCCCGCCTGATAACATACTGAACCGTCATCATCGAGAGAGCCGCCGCCATGAAGATTGCCGCCGTCACCGCCCATTGGATCAGCGTGCCCATTCCCGAAGACAAGCGCCACACCAGCGATTTCGGCCGCATGGCTTCGTTCAACACGGTTCTGGTACGCATCGAAACGGATAGCGGTATCGTCGGCCACGGCGAGGCCAAGGCCGGTGTCGGCAGTCACGGCGACGGCGATGCCCTGGTCACCTTGATCGAAAAGGAATTGGGACCGCAGCTTATCGGTCTTCCCGCCGGCGATATCGCCGGCCACTGGGAACGGCTTTACAACGGGACGCGCTTCCATTTCGCCGCCGAACGCGGGCATGTCTTCCCGGTCCTCGGCCGTCGCGGACTGACCATCTCGGCGATCAGCGGCATCGATATGGCGCTGTGGGACATTCTTGGCAAGAGCCTGAAGGTCCCGGTCTGGCAACTGCTCGGCGGCCGTTGCCGCAACGATATGCCGGCCTATGCTTCCGGCGGCTGGGCGCCGGCGGAATCCATCGGCGACCAGCTCAAGGGCTACATCGAGAAGGGCGGATTCAAGGCGGTGAAGATGCGCGTCGGTTCCGGCGACGGCGATATCACGACCTCGGCGCGCCGGGTGAAGGCGGCGCGCGAGGCTTTGGGCCCCGGTGTTGCCATCATGACCGACGCGCACGGTACCTGTACGGTGGCGGAAGCCAAGCGGTTCTGCCGGCTGGTGGCCGACTGCGACCTGACCTGGTTCGAAGAGCCAGTGACGGCAGACGACCTGCGCGGCTGCGCCGAGGTACGCGCTGCCACCGATATTCCCATCGCCGCCGGCGAGAGCGAATTTACCCGTTTCGATTTCAACGCCTTGGCCACGGCGCGGGCGGTCGATGTGTTTCAGCCCGACCTGGCGATCTGCGGCGGTATTACCGAGGCAATGCGCATCGCCGCTATCGCCACCGCCAACCAGATCCGCTTTGCACCCCATATGTGGGGCGGCATCTTGATGTTCGCCGCCGGCTTGCACGTATGCGCCGTGGCGCCGGCAGCTTTCTACGTCGAGTATTCGCTGGGCCACAACCCGCTGATGCACGATCTGGGCAAGGAGCCGTTCACGGTCGTCGATGGACGCATCGGATTTCCCGACCGCCCGGGTTTAGGGGTGACCATCAACACGGATTTCGTGCGCGAATTCACGGTCGCACGGACGTGATGCCGCGAACGGCGGGGCCAGGTTAAATCTGCCGGGTATCGCCTTCTTCCGGTTCGTCTTCGTCATTCTCCGGCATGCTGCCGGGCTGCTTGCGCCGGATGATGATATCGCCGTTGGGGAGCACCTCGGGCGCCTCGAATTGGGGAATGGCCTTTAGAAAGGCCCCGAAGATGCGCAGGACAGTGTTGGTCGTCTCATCGATCATCGTGCCCAAGCTACCGCTTCCATCCGGGCGCTTCCCGGATTGAGCGTGTGCAGGTTGGATGAGGGCAAGCGCCAGCAGAAGGGCCGCTGGGACGGCCCGAAGGCAAGCCGTCCCAGCGCGCATGCGTGGCGGGGATATCGAGGTCACTTGCCAAACAACCCCTTTATCGCGTTGGCTGGGTTCGGCAAGCCGCTAGAGGGCTTCGTGCCCGATGGTGCCGGTGCGGTCGACGACCCACCGCCCGTAATCCCCTTCAAGGCATCGCCGATACCGCCGGCACCGCCGCCAATGACGCCCTTTGCCTTGTCCAGGGCGCCATCGCGCAGCAGTGCCGCCATGTCGGGCAGAATGCTGGGATTCGCCCACGGACCGGTGATGGCAATGGGTACGGAAAAACCGGACTTGTCTTCGGCGCCGCTTTGGCCCTGCAGGGAAGCGACAAGGCGGGGCGTCGTCTTGTAATCCAGGGTACGCTTGGGCAGGTTCACGTCGCCGGCCCCTTGGACGCGCAGCAGCGGAGCCAGTAATCGCAGGTCCGGGTTGTTGAGCAGGCCGTTCTTGATGGTATAGGTGCCGGCCAGTTCGGCGAAGTCCGTCTCTTGGGCGTCGTCGAAACCCTTCTGCAGCGCAGCGGGATTGAAGTCCCTTAGCAGGGCGGCCAAGTTGAAGCCGGTGATCGCGCCGTTCTTGAAGGTGATGGCGCCATTGCCGTTGGCGTTCGACACCAGCTCGCGTTCGCTGCGACCGCGTGTCGACAGGGTGGCGGTTGCCTCGGCGGTCCCGCGCAGTCGCTTGAAGTCGGCGGCATCGATGAGAATCGGCTGGGCCTGGACGCCGGTCAGCGTCAGGCTTTGTTCGATGGTCGGAACGTCCTTGCTGGCGTCCACGGTGATCAGGGCCTTGCCGGTACCGTTGTATAGGTTGAGTTCGGAAAGGTTGGTGACCAGCTTGCCGTCCTTCAGGGTAACCTGCACGGCGCTTTTGCCGACCTTGATCTTACGCACGAGGATGGCTTGCGCGGCAAAAGCAAGATCGGCATTTACGGCGCGAAGCCCCGACATATCGATGGGCTGATCGCTCCAATCGGCGGGACCGGTTCCGGACGCTGAGCCACCGCCTGCCGGCGCACCGGCCGCGGGCTTCGCCTCGGTCTCGGGCGGCAAGTAGGGATTGAGGTCAAGTGTCTCGACCGCCAGCTTGGCGCCGATCGACGGCACCTTGCCGCTGGTATCGATGGTGACGCCGCCGGTGCCGCGTATCTCATCGATGCGTAGCTGGGCATCGTTGAAGGCGATGCGCGGACCCTTCATGTCGAGCTTGCCGGCGATCGACAATGGGCCGAGTCCGTTACCGGGCATATCCAGGGGTTGAGCCGCCCAGGTCGCCAATTTGCGGATGGAGGGCACGTCCAACTTGACCGTGCCGGCGACCGCCAACGGCTGGCCATTGGTGAGCGAACCATCGAAGCCGAGGTTGACCGGAGCCGATGTGACGCTGGCTTGCAACGCCGACGCGCCGCCGTCGATCAAGGCGCGTGGCTTGGCTGCGGTCAGGTCGATCTTGATTGTCTCGTTCTTCCACTTCAGCTCGCCGTTGGCCTTCAACGGCGAGTCGAGGCTCGGCAGGGCAATCGCCACGTCGATGCCGGTTACAGTTTCGGTGCTTTTGGCGGCGCGATCCGTGTAGACGATGGTGCCATTCACCAAGCGGATGTCGCCCAGGCGAAGATTGGAAATCGAAGTACCCGAGCCAGAGCTGCTTCCGGAGCCCGAGGGCGTAGGGGTAGCTGCCGCCGCCGGCGTTGCTGGCGTCATGACTCAGTTGGCTTTGCCGTTCTGATCCACCTCCAGGTTGATCACCGGGTTGACCAGCACAAACCGGTCGACGGCGATGTCCCCCGACAGCAGGGGAAGAAGTTGTACCTGAAGCGCCAATTGCTTCAGCGTAGCCATCTGCGGCGCGCTGGCGCCCGGAGCATTCGAAAAGGCGACGTCGTCGACCTCCACGGCCAGACGAGGCAGCAACGACAGGCGGATGCTGCCCATGGTCAGCTCCCGCCCGGTAGCGTCGCGCACTGCCTTGGCGATTTGCGGTTTATAAGCGTCGAGGGGAATAAGGAGGGGCACGATAACGGCCGCAGCTATCAGCAGTACGACCAGGCCGCCGACACCGATCATCAGTTTTTTCACGATCGCATTCTCCCAACTTCCGCGGTTGCTACCGTGCGGGCAACCCTGTGCCGCAGGCAAAATTCGATCGTTCATTATAGGCTGAATGGCTGTTCGAGGCGAATGTTGGACAAATGACCAGGAACTAGCGTCCGAATAGGCCCGCCATTGAACCGTTCACCGTGTGAATACAGGATGAATAAGGCGGATGGCCCACGCCGGAGATCGGGGCGACAGTCGTGTCTTTTCCGCAGGTTGAGCCTACACTTATTTGTTCTTTTCTCTCCCTTCCCATCGAAAGGTCCGATAGATGGCGCTTCCCGATCATGCCCCCGTTGACGAAGTGGCGCCGCAAACGGTGCGGCAATGGCTTGTCGACAAGAGCGAGATCGCTTTCATCGACGTGCGGGAAGAAGGGCAACATGGATTGGGACATCCGCTGCTGTCGGTGAACGTCCCCTACAGTCGCCTGGAAGCGGAATTCCGGTTGCGCGTGCCGCGCCCGTCGACTCGCATCGTGCTGCTCGATGCCGGCGACGGTACTGCCGCCAAGGCCGCCCGCCATTTGCGCCGGCTCGGCTATGGCGATCTGCACATCTTGCAGGGTGGTGCCGAGGCTTGGCGGGCAGCCGGTTTCGATCTGTTCGATGGTACCAGCGTTCCCAGCAAGGCCTTTGCCGAGGTTCTCGAAATCGCCGCGCACACGCCCGCGATCTCGGCCAAAGAGCTTGAGGACATCAAGAAATCGGGGAGCGATTACGTCATCCTGGACACGCGTACGCCGGAGGAATTTTCGCGGTTCCATGTCCCCGGAGCGCGGAGCGCGCCGGGTGTCGAATTGATCGCCCGCGCGGACGAGCTGATACCGTCGCCGGAGACCTTGGTCGTGGTTTCTTGCGCCGGCCGGACGCGCAGCATTATCGGCGCCCAAGGACTGATCAATGCCGGTATTTCGAACCGTGTCGTCTCGCTTGCCGGCGGCACCCAGGGCTGGCGGCTGGCTGGGTTCGAACTGGAAACCAGCCCGGCGGATGGCCTGCCGGAACGGAGCGAGGCTGCCACTCGGGCTGCCCTGGATCGCGCGGCAGCGTTACGTGCCAAGCACACCATCTCCCTGGTGAGCCGGTCCATCGTGGCGGCTTGGTTGACCGACGACCCCGCGCGCACGACCTATGTTTTCGACGTACGCACCAAGGCGGAATACGAGGCAGGCCATCTGCCCGGCGCCATCTGGGCGCCGGGCGGGCAGTTGGTTCAGGCTCTCGACTTATGGGTCGGCGTCCGCGGCGCCCGATTGGTCGCGGCCGACGACGATGGCGTGCGCGCCACGGTCGCCGCGCATTGGCTGAAGCAGATGGGTTGGGACGTCAGCGTTCTTGCCGTTCCGCCGGGAAGCGGGCCGTTGGCCTCAGGACCGACACCACAGATCACCGCATCCGACCTGCCGGCGGTTTCCAGCCTGACGCCCCTGGAGGCGGCTGCTTGGTTGGGCAAGGGGGGCAAGATTGTTTCGGCCGACAGCAGTGCCGCTTTCCGCTCGGGGCATCCCGAGGGAGCCTATTGGAGCAATCGTGCCCAGTTGCATCGGCTGCCCGATGCGGTACTGACCGCCGATCGCATTCTGATCGTTGGAGCCGACTCTGCTGCCGCCGCTCTGGTCGCCAGCGACCTGATCGAACTAACGGGGGCAGAGGTTCGGGTATTACCGGGCGATGGCCGGGCCTGGACGGCCGCGGGCTTTTGCCTTGTTGTGTCGCAAGAGCCCCTTGACGTCGATCGCATCGACTATCTGTTCTGGAACCATGCACGCCACCAAGGCGACTTCGCCGGCATGCGGGCCTACCTGCAATGGGAATTGGACTTGCCCAAACGGATCGAAGCCGACGGCACGGCCGGTTTTCGTCTCCAACTGTAGGCGAAGCCAGCCGGTTAAGGCAGGGTAAGCTGACCCAATAACGCCTTCCAATTCGTGGCCCAGCAGCATTCGTGGTCATGAGCCGGCATCTCGATCGTCTGGACGTTCGCTCCTTCGGCCACCTGCCTCGCAAGAAAGGGGCGGACGACAGCCGGTGGCACGACCTCGTCCCTGCCGCCGAGGAAATGAACTTGGGGAATTCGGCGCAGCTCCGGAAAGTCCGCCGGATTGAGCGAGGCTGACAGGGGATCGACAGCATGCCACTTGGTCCAGGCAGCGTGGTCGAGCGGCGAGACGATGGTGACAAGAGCAGCAACATCCTGGCGACGGGCGGCGAGAAGCGCGGCGACATCGCCACCCCCCGAATAGCCGAACAGCACCAGCCGGCGCGGTGCTTTGGCCGGCGGAAGGCTTGCCAGAAAGCCATCGATGGCCTTGTCGGAGGCGGCGATGACTTCCGGGGCGAAGCGATAGCTCATCCAATAGGCCGGATCGCAATTCTTCAGTTCATTGCCACGCACAAATTGGCACGGCCTTGCGAGATAGAGCACGCCGGGTGCCGGATCGGCGAGCGCCAGCCGAAAGACAAGCGGATCGAGGGGCGTCGGGTCCCGGGGTGGAACGGTGCGACCCCGCCAGCCCCTTCCATCGCCTTCGATGTAGATGTGAATGGTGTCAGCCTGCGCGACGGAAGGCGAATGAAAGGCAGCCAAAGTGAAATAAGAGCCGTCCAAGCGCGCTTCGCGCCATCCCGACTTGGCGGCAAGGTCGCGGGCAGTATCGAGTGGATCGAACAAGAGATAAGGCGTGCACCCGACGATCGCCAACAACATGCACACACTGGCGGCATGTCGGAATCGTTGCCGGAGGAATACGACGAGGCGCAAATTAGGGGCGCTCAATTGGGACGGCGCGCAGCCGGGATGTTGGCCAGCGCCTGACGGGCGCGGCGGGAATAGCCGTCCGCTTCGGCGTCCTTGCCCTGGGCGCTCAGCACAAAGGCCATGTATCCCAGGCTGGCAGCGACATCGGCATGGTTGGCATCCAAGGCCTTTTCACGGATGGCCAGCGCTTGGCGATACAGAGGTTCAGCATCGGCGTAGCGACCTTGCTCGTAGAATAGAAAGGCCAGATCGACAAGAACGTAGGCCACCTGGGTGTGTTCCTTGCCGAGCACCTGTTCGATCTCCGCCAATGCTTGGCGATGCAGGGGCTCGGCTTCCCCATAGCGCCCTTCGGCTCGCAGGATGGTCGCCAGGCCGTTATTGCTCATGGCGATCAAGGTCCGGCTGGGCCGGGGATCGGCCAGACGGATGGCCAATACCTCGCGGTAAAGCCTTTCGGCCTCGCTGAATTTGCCCTCGTCGCGATAGACCTTGGCCAAGTTGGCGATGGCGGCGGCGACGAAACGATGATTGGGGCCGTACAGGCGACGTTCGTCTTCGAGCACGGCGACATAAATCTCGCGCGCCTGATCGTAACGTCCCTGTACCCGCTGAAGATCGGCCATATGGCTGCGTGCCACCGTGCGGCGCGGATCGCGTTCCTCGAAGTCTTTGGATAGATCGATGGCGGCCTGCGTGCTGGCCTCGGCGGCCGGCATATCGCCGCGATCATAGGCCTCGTCGGCGGCCGCCATGTGATTTTCCCAGGCGCCGCCACCGGCGGTAAAAGCATCGCGCGGCACGACTCCGACGAAAGTGGAGACGATGGCGAAAACCAGACCGGCGCGTATATATCCCGCCGCGCGCGCTGTGAGGGGGCGGCTGTCTCGGTTCATGCTTCAGCCATAACGCCACCAGCGGCCGATTGCAATCGCCTGTAGGTCGTGCCAGGGAAGGGGGCGGCTACACATTCGGGTGAGCGAAAAGGAGCGGAAAAGGTGATCACCATCGATTTGACGGGTAAGAAGGCCTTGGTTACGGGCGGGGCATCCGGGATCGGCTTGGCGGTGGTCGAGTTGTTGGCGGCCGCCGGCGCCGACGTCGCCCTCAACCATCTGCCCGACGATCCGCGCGGACCCGACTCCGCCAAGCGGCTGGCATCGGAAGGACATCAGGTGATCGCCGTGGCGGGGGACGTATCCAATTCCCAGGGTGCGGCGGGCATGGTGAACGACGCCATCGCGCGCCTGGGAGGACTCGACATCCTGATCAACAATGCCGGAACGCCGGCCAGCATCGAGCCTATTCCCTTCGCCGACTTCGACAGCATGACCGAAGACCGGTGGCAGACCATCCTGGGAACCAACCTGATCGGTCCGTTTCGCTGTACCCGGGCGGCCGCCGGCGCCTTGAGACAGTCCCGCGGTGCCGTCGTGAACACAGCTTCTATCGCAGGGTTGGGCATCGCCGGCAGCAGCTTGGCGTATAGCGCCAGCAAGGCCGGTCTCATTAATCTGACGCGAAATCTGGCCCGCGCTTTGGCGCCTGACGTCAGGGTGAATGCCGTCGCGCCCGGCCTGACACGTTCGCCGTGGACGGACCCTTGGCCGGAGGAGCGCAAGCGTGCGTCTCTTGCCAATACCATGCTGGGTCGGCTCGTCGAGCCCTCGGAAATCGCCCATGCGATGCTGTTCCTGTGCACCAATGCGGCGATCACCGGCCAGACCATCGTGGTCGATGTGGGACGAATCGGCTGAGCCAGGCGTCAGGCTTGTCGCCGCCGCCGCTGTTCCAGGTGCCAGATGTACAGACCGCTCGCTGCAACGACTGCGGCGCCGACGAATGTCCAGAGGTCCGGAATCTCGCCGAAAAACAAAAAGCCCATGGTCCCCGACGATAGCAGAATGAAGTAGTAATAGGGCGCGACGACGCTGGCGGGTGCCGATTCAAAAGATTTGATCATGGCGAAATGCGACGCGCCGCCGACGATCCCCATGCCGGCCATGATCGCCCATTCGACGGCGCTGAGCGGCGACCAATGCCAGGGCAGGATCGCGGTGTAATAGAGGGTGCCGGCGAGCGGCGTATAGAGGACGGTGGTTAAGACAGGGTCGCGCCCGGCCATGTAGCGGGTGGATATCTGATAGGAGGCGTGAACGAAAGCGGCAGCAAACGGGACGAGGGCGGCAAGCGTCATCACGCCGCTGCCTGGCCGAATGATGATCATCGCCCCGGCAAAGCCGCCGAATACCCCCAACCACATCCAGGCGCTGACCTTCTCGCGCAGTAAAAAGACAGCCATGACCGTGACCAGGATTGGCGATATCGAGACGATGCCCATGGCGCTGGCGATCGGCATGAGCCGAAACGATAGGAAAAGAAACAGCATCAGCAGCAGCATGATCGCGGAGCGAACGGACTGCAGCGTCAGAGCCCGCGTTTGCAACAGCCGCGCGGTGGCGCCGCGAAAAATCAATACGAGCAGCAATGTATTGAAAAAGAACCGCCCCCAAAGGACTTGTTCGATCGGGTGATCGGCGGTCAGTGTTTTCGAAATCACGCTGACCCAGCTCAGCATCATCGTCGCGGCGATCATCCAGAGGATGCCGCGCAGATGGCTGCCCGTGGCTTCGGCGGCTGCGGTAGACGTCATGATGACCGTACGGCGGACAAGGCTCCTATGCCCGCTCGACGGTAATGGCAGTGTTATCCCGCGTTCCCGCCAATAAGCGAACGTCTTCGATCGCACGGCCCCAGACATTGGTCGGCGAGGCGAGGCGGATTTCGGCGCCACGGGAGATCGGCGTAGGTCCGAAACCGATGGCGATGCTGTCGCCTTCCGTCCAGAAGGCTAGTTCGCCTGCTTCGACGACGGCTCGGGCATCGGCCTCGCGCATCACGGTAACGGGCGCCGGAAAATAGACTTCCTCGCCCCAGGTGCGGGCCCGGGAGGTAAACGGCGCCGCCGCGTAAAGCGCATCGGCCGTTGGCGTTTCGAACAACTCGGCCGTGATGACGACGGTACCGATGGTCATCTTCAGGCGGCGCATAGCTGGCTTGCCGTCTCTGGAGGCATGATCGATCCAAAAGCTATTGTAGGGATTCAGGCGTGTCGTTGGCTGCGGTGGCGCTACGAGGCGGCGTTGGAGATGGCCCGGATTGATGGTGGACCATGCGCCAGGAGCCGCCGTCTCGGATGAAGATATTGGTGGCGATCAGGGAGCCCTGAGGCGTTACCTCGTAGCATAGGACATAGGCGGCGTCTTCGATAACGTGCGCCTCGGCGCCGATGCAGCGGACATCGGGGCTGGCGGGATTGGCGAGGATCGACCGCCAGCTTTCCATGACGGCTTGGCGCCCGGTCAGCGGCCGCCAGCCGGGATGGATGCAGGTGATGGATTCGCGGTGCGCCCAAACCTCGTTCATGGCTTTCGCATCCCGGTTGCGAAAGGCCAAGTAGAAGGCATCGTTGGCAAACAGTACGGCAGCGTGTTGGGACATGGCCGACAAACTATCATGCCGGCGCGCCGTGTCATCCGGTGTCCTGCCCCTGGATGTCGCAATATGCCCCGGTGGAGGCAAGGAATCAGCGGGATGCTGATTTATAAGGAAATTCGCTCCGACGCGAAAACCCATGAATTTTGGAATCGGGACACATTTGTCGCGATGCGCTAGCCTTGGACCATGCGGAGCGATTCCATCTACCATATTTGCCATCGAGAGGAATGGGAGCGTGGCAAGGCTGCCGGCCGTTACGTCGGCTCGCCCCAAGACATCGCCGACGGCTTCATTCACCTTTCCGGTGTCGAGCAACTGGCGGCGAGCGCCGCCAAGCACCGCGCCGGCCAGGACGGTCTGGTGTT
>CANITX010000073.1 GCA_947470575.1 Rhodospirillales bacterium | reverse complement strand
TCAGCGGTATCGATCTTAGGAAAGAACTGACCAATTCGGAATTCGACACCATTCACCAGGCTTTCCTCGAACATCAGGTCCTGCTCTTCCGGGGCCAGCCGATCGACGCGGCGCAGCATGCGGCCTTCAGCCGGCGGTTCGGACCGCTCGATCAAAACGAGGGAAGGGCCCCCTCTCGACAGGTCAAGGGGAACCATGAAGTCGTTTTTGTGATCAACAAGCCCGAGGCGCCGACAGCCCGTCTCAACGGAGAGGACTGGCACAGCGACAACTCCCATCTGCCGGCCGCCGCGATGGCATCGCTGCTGCGCTGTATCGAACTGCCCGGGGTCGGCGGCGACACCATGTTCTGCAACATGTACATGGCCTACGACGCGCTGTCGGATGGCATGAAGAAAATGCTCGAACCGCTGCATGGCGTTCACATGCAAGGGTCGGACATCATCGCCGTTCAAAGGGGGGAGAAGTCTCTCGACCAGGTGTCCACGGCAGCCCATCCGATCGTCCGCGTCCATCCGGAAACGGGCCGAAAATCGCTTTATATCAACAGGCAGGTCCGGATCATCGAAGGCATGACGGCGGAGGAAAGCAGGGTACTGGTCGACTACCTGACCGACAAAGCGACACGTCCGCAGAACGTCTACCGGCACGTCTGGCAGCAGCATGACCTGGTCTTGTGGGACAACCGCTGCCTGCTGCACATGGCGCTCGGGGATTTCGACAGAAGCAAGATCAGGCACATGGAACGGACCACCGTGCACGCGCACCTGACCGGGCATCGTTACGACGGTCCGATCAGTTAACCTCGTCTTCGGCTGTCATCGCGATGAAGGATCATGTGAGCATCAACCTACGCCGCCTGGGCCACGCCCTGGGAGCCGAGGCTACCGGGGTCGCTCGGATCGGCTGATCGCGTGACCGGCTGTCGATATTTCGCCGCATCGCACGGGTCGAAGGCATTGTCAGAGGAAATCGACTTGAGGGAGGAACGGGGTCTCCGCAGCCTCAGTCGATGAAAAATTCGTTCCGCTATTTTAACGGTTCGCTGGCGATCATCCGCCTGACGGTGACGATGTACATCCGATATTCGCCGTCTCTGCGCCTGAAGCGCCTACGCGACTTCTTAAACTAGCTGAGCAACAACTTCACTTCGCTTGTTCAGGGCTCTTTGTCGTCACGACAGGCAAGCGGAGTCTGGACGTGCCGGTCGAACGGACTTCCAGCAAGATGGACCGCCCATTATCCGGACGCCGCCTGGAACGATGGAGCATCTCTGTCTCATCCGGCATTATGACTAAGCGGCACTAGCGATCGCAACGGGAGACCCACGCTGCGAAATGCGGCGATCGTAATCATCGGCCAAGGCATGCAACGCCGCCGCGCCGTCACCCGTAAAGGAAGGGCCATGCATCAACGCCAGCGTGCGCGGCGAGAGTTCCGCAAGACCGCGGATGATCGTTCCCATGCTCGGATTCAAGCAGGAATACGAAAAGAGGTCCTCGCTGGCGATCGCCGGTCCGACGATGTCGCCTTCCGTCAACGCGGCACCATTGCCGAGCTGGGTGAAGAGATCGCCGCATAACAAGGTTCCCGTCGACTCTTCGAAAATCACGCCGGCATCCCAACCGTGCGGGGTATGCGGGGTATCGATGTACCTGACCCGTTTGCCGCGGCCGAGGTCGATGATTTCGCCATTCTTGAGTTCGCGCGGCGAACGATGGGCCATATCGTTGAGCGATACCGTGCAGCCGGTCTGCCCCTGAGCCGCCTGCGCTTGCGGCGCGACCGCAAGGCACTCGTTCAATGCGCCGCACTCGTCCGCCTCGAAATGCCCGAACGAGATCCAGCGCAACCGTTCAGGTGGAATGATGCGGCTCAAGGCCTTATGGGTGAGCCCAAACATCTTGCCCAACCCGGTGTGGAACAGCAGCGGCTCATCGGCAAGCACGAGGAACTGATTGAAGGTAAAGCCGGCAGGCGGGGCAATATCGGGCACGAAGGTCGAGAGCCGAAAGATGCCCTCGGCGATTTCAGCGATCTTGGTTTCCATGGCCATCTCCAGATAAGCGGGGTTACATCCCCAATTTGAGAGTACATTTATGTATCTCCAATATATGGACCTTGTCAATAATGAGTACACATGATAGTGTAATCAAATTGAGATGACACGGACCTACACCCTCAAGCGCCGGGCTGAGCATCAGGCGGAAACTCGGCGCCGCATCGTCGAGGCGGCCGTCGAGCTGCATGGCAGCATCGGTCCCGCTCTAACGACGATCGGCATGATCGCGGAGCGTGCCGGCGTTCAGAGGCATACGCTCTACGCCCATTTTCCCACCGCGCGGGAGCTCTTCCTCGCCTGCTCGGCGCTATCGGTGGAGCGCAGTCCCTTGCCCGACCCGGAAGCCTGGCGGGCGATCGAAGATCGGGCCAGGCGGCTGCGCACGGGGCTTAGCGAAGTCTATGACTGGTACGAACGCAACGCCGACTTGGCCGCATGCGTGCTGCGCGATGCGGAGTACCACGATCTGACGAGAGAGATCGCAACCATGCGGTTTGGGCCCTATCTTGCCGCCTGCCGGGACGTGCTCGGCGCGGGGCTGACCGCGAAGCAGCGCGCGGTCCTGCATCTGGCGTTAAGCTTCTTCACATGGCGTTCGCTCGTACGGGAAAGCGGGTTGAGCCGGAACGCTGCCGTCGCCGTCCTGGGCCAGGCCATCGATGGCGGCCGCAAGGCAGAATGACGTTGGTCTCGTTGCGCGACACCGTTGACCGAGGTTATGAGTGCCTACTGATCGGCGACGCCTGCGCGGCGACCAAATTGGCCAGTCACATGGCGGCGCTCGACACGGTAACCAACGAAGGCGGCATCTTCGGCGCCGTGGCCAAGGCGCGAGACTACGTCTTCAGAACATCCCGCCTGGAAACCGACGCCGCCTAGCTCCGCCCCGAGGCATGGAGAACCATGTCGATTTCGACCAGCGCGCCACGGCCCAGCCTGGCAACGCCGACGGTCGTACGGCCAGGCATCGCTTTATCGTCGTTGAAGTACTTGTGGTAGATGGCATTCAGGCCAACGTAGTCGCGGTCGAAATCCGCCAGGTAGATGCGGACGAACACGGCATCACTTAGACGATAGCCGGCTGCTTCGACGATCAGGATCAGGTTGCGAAAGACAAGTTCGACCTGTGCCTCGATGGCGGCGGGCAGCGGAGCGGCGGGATCGTCCGGGTCGATCGGCAGTTGGCCGGTGACATACAGGAAACCGCCGGCCTCGACGGCATGGGAATAGCGGGCTGTCTTCGGCGATGGCGCCGCCGTGGGGACCTCGATGTAACGCGTCAAGCTGCGTCTCCTGGCAATGCATGAAGCCCGTTGCGTCTGGCAATGGCACTTGCCAGCGCCGTTGCCACGATACGTGCGTGCTGAGACGCCTCCGGCACCCCGGTCGCCTCGCCGACTATCGATCTGGCAAGCGGACCTGCCGCCCGCAACCGGGCGTGGGACCGGCCGTTCCGGTCGAGCACCCGCCCTTCCGCATCCACGTCAATCCCGATCCGCAGAGGATCGGGCCCGATGCAGGCCCGCTCCACCAGGGCACGCACGACGGCAAGCTCCGACCTGCTAATGTCGCTGTCCGGCCCCGTACAGTTCACGATGGTATCTGCGGCCGAAATACGCGACCCGCCGCCGCGCGGTATCCAGTGCACGGCGAAGCGATCTCCATCGCGTCCAATGCTTTCGATGCGACCAGCCAAAATGTGCAACCAGCCTTCCCGCCGTCCTTGTTCCATGTGCCGTGCCACCTGTGGCGCCATCCGAAAGCGGTGGACATCCCAATACGCCCGCAACTTGCGAACGATCTTCGCCCGCTCCGCCATCGGCAATGCCGGCCAATAGGCCGCAAGCTGACGACGCAGGGCATCGATGGCCACATGCCAGGTCAACCCCTGCCGTTGCGCATCCCTGGCCCGCCGGCGCATGAAGCGCAGCAAGGCGAGTGCCGTCCCGGGGCGGTCCGCCGCTCCGAAAAGATCGAAATCGTCGTCGAAAGCCGCATGCGGCATCGGCAACAGCCCGTGACGGGAAACGGCACATATAGGACCAAGGTGACCATGGCTGCGCAGCGTGACCACAACATCGGCCATGGTAAGACCCGTACCGAGGATGAAAACGGCGGCACGGCGCGGAACCGCCGCAAGTTGGTCCTGTCGCCAGGGGTTTCGTATGAGGTGCGGCAGGTCCGCGGCGCCCGCCGAGAGGGGCCAGCGGAAGGCCGGCGTTCCATGACTGGCGCAGAGCACCACGTGATCGTAAGTGTCCGTTCCATCGTCGGAGAGTACTTCAAGGGAACGCGGCTTCTCCCTGACGTCGGCCACCGCGACGCGCCGGTGCCGGAGAACGGACCCCGAGGCATTGCCTGCGGCCGTCTCCTTCACCAGATCGGCCATGTAGGCACCAAAGGCGTGACGTCGGGGATAATGATCGCCGTCCGGGGTTAGTCCCTGCGGATCGGCGGCCCAGATTCCGGAACGCCGGAGCCAGCGCGAGAAGTGCTGTGGATCCTCGGCGAAGACGATCATGCAGTCGCTAGGCACGTTGATCCTGTGTTCGATCCCGCACGATCCATAGGCGAGGCCGGCGCCAACGGTTTCCCGAGGCTCGAAGATATCGATGGCCAGAGGTTGCGCCGATACGCGCGCCAGATGGACGGCCAACGCCGCACCGGTGAAGCCGCCGCCGACGATGGCGATGCGTACCGCCGTCATTGCAGTGTCACCTGCTGACGGTCCAGTTCCTCTAAGGCGGCGGCAAAGCAGGCATGCGGCGCTTCCGCAACACCGATGCCGATCCAGCCGGTCTGTCCGTCCTTGTGCGCAATCCCGGTGTGGATCCGCACCCCCGCAGCGGATTGAGCGATCAAACGCGCGTCCAGGCCTAGTCCGACACCGCCGGCCCCCGCCAGTGCCGGCGTGATCGTCGGCAGGGCGGATACGAACATATTCCGCATGCGCAAACCGGCCTCGGTGGCGTCGGTCCAGGACCGGCCCATGGTTCGCGCGATTTCCGGCGCGGCGTGGGCGATGCAGCCGCCGAGACCGAAGGTTTCCATGATCGCGCTGTCGCCGAGATCCCTATGGGCATCGGCCAACGAAAAGCCGGCGAAGAAGCCGCCCACCGGTAGACCGGCAGGGGCGGTGAACCAACGATCGCCCGTGCCGGCCATCTGCACGCCGCACACGGCGCCGTTGCGGCTGATGGCCGTCACGACCGTCGAGCCGGAAATGCCCTTGGCACGGCCAAGGCAGAGTTTGGCTGCCGCCATGGCGTAATTCAGGAAGTGCTGCGGATGACTGGCAAGCCAACCGCGAACCCTGGCATCCAACCGGGGCAAGGCGGCGAGAAAAGCCAGCATGCCGCCGACATTGCGCTGATGAACGTCGTCGCCGAGCTCCACGCCCTGGCGCAGCAGCGGTAGAATCTCGAGACCTTCCGCCGGCAACGCATTGGCAATCGCGTCGGCTACTTCGGTTTCCACGAAGCGCAGGTTCTGCGCGACATCCGCTCCATAGTGGCCAAAGCGCAGAACCTGACGGCCTTTCTCGGCAAGCGTCGCGAAAGTGCAGGCGCCGCTTACGCGGTCCTCCACCCGGAAGATCCGTTGGCTCGGCCTGACCACGCCGGCCATCGGCGAGACGGTTCCAAGGTCGTGGTTGGCGCGCAGCCGGATTTCGCCGTCCAGTACCATGCGACGCGCCTGTTCCATATCCCCGGCCCAACCTTCATGCACGGCAGCACCGGCCAGCGCGTTGAGCACGACGGGCGGTGGCGCCTCTCCCGGCGGAAAGTGCGGGCCGGCATGCGCCAGTTCGCCCTCCGCCAGGCCGAGCGCCTCCTTTGCCATCGCAGGCTCCCTTAGCACCGGGACGACCGCGGCAATGCGGGCGACGGCTTCGTCATTTGGCCGGATCATGTCACCTGTTCCAATAGCCTATCAGATCATCCGCGGCGGCACGCACGTCGGGTCTCTCGAGGTTGTGTCCGGAATGTGTATCGTGCAAGCGATATGCCACCGCTGCCGAACGGCATGGCCCGGGATTTGCTTTGCCGTTCTTGTCGCCATCTCGCATGCGAAAGGAAGCAGAATATGTTGTTTCACATGGTCTCCGGCGGTCCACGACCGGTCGCCCCCTTCAGCCATGCGGTCGAGGTGGACGGTTGGGTTTTCGTAACGGGGCAGATGCCCGATACGCCCGGAAGCCCCGGTACCTTGCCGATCGGTATTGCCAGCCAGACCCGCAACGTCATGGAGAACCTGAAAACGGTGCTTGCCGGCATTGGCCTGGGCTTCGAGCATGTCGCCCATGCGCGCATCTATCTTACGCATTTCAAGGAGGATTACGCCGGCCTTAACGAGACCTACCGGACGTACTTCGCGGCCGGAAGACTTCCCGCCCGTACCTGTGTGGGCGTCACCGGCCTTGCCTATGACGCGCGCGTCGAAATCGATGTCATCGCCCGGCGACCGGTGGCACCTGTATGAAAACAAAGCAGGTGCAATAAAGTTCACCAAGTATGGGATCGAACGGATGTGGCTTTAGGAAGTCTTTCGGGGCTTCGCATTCAAGGGTTCAAGACGAGAAGGCCCTGAATCTCCCCACGTGGATAGGTTTGCCATGATCGCCGATCTTCGCCATGCCCATTGGCATAGTGTTTGCGTAGGTACGGTCGATGCCCGATCGGCGGGCTGCACCTTAGGAGATTTGCTCAAATGGGTACCTCTCAACCGTTCCGCCATTGGTCCGCGGGCCTTCGGCTCGCCGCCTTTGCCAGCTTCGCCCTGCTTGCAGTGTCCACGGCCTCGTCCGCCGCCACGCTCGAAGAAATCAAAAGCCGCGGCTATATGATCGTCGCCACCGAGGACGACTTCAAACCCTTCGAATTCATGGAAAATGGCAAGCCGACCGGATACGACAACGAACTTCTGGTGGAGCTGCGCAAGTTCGTTCCTTTCGAGATCCGCCAGGAAGTGATCCCCTGGACCGGATTGCTGGCCGGCGTCAGCACCGGCAAGTACGACGTCGCCGTGACCGCGGCGCTAATCACCAAGGAACGCGTCCAGTCCCTCGATTTCACCATGCCGATCGCCGACACCCGGCACTACTACGTCAAACGTAAGGGCGACACCTCGATCAAGGAGATCAAGGACCTTGCCGGCAAGACGCTCGGCATCCAGGCCGGCAGCGGCTTGCTGCAACGTCTGCCCGAACTCGAGGAGATGCTGACCAAGACGGGCAGCAAAATCGGCAAAGTGGTGCAATATACGTCCTACCCCGAAGCCTATCAGGATCTGGCGCTCAAGCGTGTCGACTACGTCATCAATACGATCATCAACTTGCAATCGTTGACGACCGATAAGCCGGATGTATTCGAACTCGGCCAGCCTGTTTCCGGCGAATCCTACCCCGGCTGGGCGGTCAAAAAAGGCAACGCGGAACTGCTGGCTCTGCTGAATTCCTTTCTCACAGAGCAGAAGAAGAACGGCAACATGCCCAAGCTGCAGGCCAAGTGGCTTGGCAAGTCGTTTCCGGACCTCCCGAGTTCCTTTACGCCAACTTACTGACTCTGGCGGCGGTCCGTGAACCCGATCCAAAGCATGCGGATGTGAGGCATGACGGCCGCGGCTTTCATGACGCTTCTTCAAGGTGCCGGCGTGACACTGGCCGTGTCATTTGCCGGCATCCTTCTCGGGGTGCCGATCGGCCTCGGCATCGCGTTGGTCCGTTGGGGCGAGGTGCCGGTCTTAAGACGCGTCGCCGCTGTCTACGTCAGCCTCATCCGCTCGACGCCTCTGGTGACCCTGTGTTTGCTGATCTTCTTCGCCTCGCCGAGCATTGGCATCGACATCGGCCCTGTCTCGGCGGCGGTGCTGGCCATGACGCTCAACACTTCGGCCTTCAATTCGGAAGTTTGGCGTGGCGGGCTGGTCAGTTTTCCGAAAGATCAACTGGAAGCCGCCCGTTCGTTTGGCATGCGCCCTTCCGGGGCGTTCCGCCGCATCGTATTTCCGCAGCTGTGGCGCAGCGCCCTGCCCGGCTTGGTGAACGAGATGACGTTGCTGATCAAGGGCAGCCCGGCGATCGCCGTCGTCGGCATTGTCGAGGTTACACGCGCCGCCGTGCGCATTGGCGCCACGACTTACGAGCCGTTGCCGCCGTTCCTGGTGGCTACCGTTCTTTATATCGCTCTGGTTTTCGGCTTCGTGTGCCTCCAGCGCGTTTCGGAGCGGACCTACGGTCGGGCCGGAGCGAGCGCATGATTCGCGAATTCGCAATCGTTTGGGCCAATTCAGGGCAGCTGCTGAACGGATTGCTCAATACGGCGGGCCTTGCCGTTCTGGGAATGATTCTGTCCGTTCTGCTCGGCTCGCTCCTTGCCGTCCTGCTGATGGCACGCAGCCGCCCGGTCAGCCTGTCGGCCCAGGCGTTTGTCGATTTGTTTCGCTGCGTCCCCTTCCTGTTGCTTGCCTACCTTGTCTATTTCGGGCTTCCCAGCTTGGGGCTCAATTTCGACAATTGGACGTCAGGCCTTGTCGCCATCGTCTTCTATAACACCGCCTATATGGCCGAGATCCTGCGCGGGGTCTGGCGCGGTCTTCCCCGCGACGGCATCGAGGCGGCGACGGCCTTCGGGTTTCAGGGATGGCGACTTTTCCTACGGATCATCCTGCCGCAGGTATTCCTGATCGCAGCGCCGATGATGGGCAACCAGATGATTCAAATCATCAAGGATACTGCCTTTCTCTCCATCATCGCCGTCCCGGAACTGACCCATGTGGCAAGCGGCATCCAATCCCAATACTACGTGCCCTTCGCCGCGTTCTTGGCCGCGGTGCTGCTGTATTGGATGATTTGCAGTCTGGTCGAGGCCGGCGTCTTCGCCGTCGAGCGGCTGGCGCGGGAGCGGCGCTGATGCCCGACACCTCGATGCCGCCAGCGGTAGCCCCGCCGGTCCTGGAGATCAGGGGACTGACAAAAAGCTTCGGCACAAACATCGTGCTCGACGGTGTTTCGATGCAGGTCGGAAAGGGCCAGACCGTCTGTCTGCTCGGACCCAGCGGCTCCGGAAAATCCACGCTGCTTCGCTGCGTCAACTGGCTGGAACCGCCCGACCAGGGAAGAATCCTGCTGTCAGGAAAGTTGATGGGTTTTCGCGACGGCGGCGTCGTTCCCATGAACGGCATGGAACTGGCGCGGGCGCGCTCGCGCATCGGCATGGTGTTTCAGCATTTCAATCTGTGGCCGCACCTGACCGTTCTGCAAAACCTGATCGAGGCGCCGATCCATGTGCAGGGCCGCCAGCGCGACGAGGTTATCGGCGAGGCCGAAGTACTGCTGGATCGCGTCGGACTGGCGGATAAGAAAAATGCATTTCCGGCGCATCTGTCCGGAGGTCAAAAGCAGCGAGTCGGCATTGCCCGCGCGCTGGCGATGCGCCCCGAGCTGCTGCTGTTCGACGAACCCACATCCGCCCTCGACCCGGAACTGGTCGGCGAGGTTGTCGCCGTGATGAAGATATTGGCCGAAGAAGGCAGCACAATGCTGGTCGTGACCCACGAGATGGGATTTGCCCGCGAAGCCGCCGACGAAGTCGTTCTGCTCGACCTCGGTCGCGTCGTCGAAATCGCCCGGCCTACGGAATTCTTTACCAAGCCCAAGACCGAGAGAGCCCGACAATTCCTGCAACGCTACGTACATGCGTGAGCCGAGTTGTCGCGCGGAGGACTTCCCGATGATGACGACCTTACGTGACGTAACCTACGATTATGTGGTGCCCGCAACCACGCCTTGGAGCCGCTTTATCAAGGCGGGCGATGTGCTGCGGCTGATCGACCTCGAAGGACAGCAGGCCGTCGACTTCCTCTGCTACAAGGCCGACGACCTGGGTGACCGCTACAATTCGATGAACACGGTCAAGGTTCAGGGCCGCGCCTATATCGGGAAGGGAACCGTGCTGTATGCCGATAGCGGCACCCCCCTGTTCACCGTGATCGACGACACGCTCGGCCAGCACGATACCGTCTATGGCTGCTGCAGCGAGGCCAACAATTGGCTGCGCTACGGCATCCGCGGCACCCATAGCTGTTACGCCAATTTCCTGAAGGAACTGGCGCGACATGGCCTGGACCGCCAGGCCATCGTCAGCAACATCAATTTCTTCATGCAGGTGCCGATCGGCCCCGACGGCGAGGCCGGCGTGGCAACCGACGTGTCGCCGCCCGGCAGTCACGTCGACCTGAGGGCGGAATGCGACGTGCTGGCCGTGCTCTCGAACTGCCCACAGATGCACAACCCCTGCAACGGCTACAATCCGACGCCGATCCGTGTCATGGTCGGGCGGCTTTAACCGGCCGTACCGCTACTCCGTCGGATGGAACGTCGATGCCGCTGCAGGAGATATGTCGCGACAGGCTGTTGCGTATTCGCGCCGCCAATGCCGAGCTGCGGGCTTTCGTTTACATCGCCAACGACGAGGTAATTGCCGCCGCAGGCGACATGGAAGGCCGCACGGACCTGCCGCTGGCCGGCATGATGGTGGCGGTCAAGGACATCATCGACACCGCGGACATGCCGACCGCCTACGGCTCGCGCCTCTACAGCGATCATCGTCCAGCCATGGATGCCGCCGTGGTCGCCCTTTTAAAGGCCGCTGGCGCGCTTATCGTCGGCAAGACGGCAACCACCGAATTCGCCACCTGGCCGCCGACCGAGACCCGCAATCCCCGCAATGTCGAGCATACTCCCGGCGGTTCGTCGGCAGGCTCTGCCGCTGCCGTTGCCGCCGGCCTGGTGCCGGTGGCGCTCGGCACCCAGACCTTGGGATCGGTGATCCGGCCGGCGTCCTATTGCGGCGTGGTGGGATTCAAACCGACCTATGGGCGCCTGCCGCGCACCGGCGTGAAGGCCCTAGCGGAATCCCTCGATACCGTCGGCCTGCTTGCCGGCCATGTCCGCGATGCCGCGCGGGTCTTCGACGCCCTTGTCGTCGGCGACGCCGCCGAAGCACCATCGGCATCTCCACGACTTGCCTTCGTTCGCGGCCCGCATTGGGATGTCGCCTCAGCCGATGCCCATCAAGCCATCGAGGCAGCGGTAACGCGGCTGCGTGCCGCCGGCCTGTCGATCGCGGACGTCGAAATGGACCCGGATTTTTCCGAGGTGACGGCCGCCGCGCGAATCATTCACGACTATGAAATGCGCCGTTCGTTGATGCCGGAGTTCATCGCCGCCCGCGCCAAGCTCGATCCGTCGTTGGCCGTCGGCATCGAACGCGCGGCGCGTTGGAACGCCGCCGATCACCGCCGCGCCCTTCAGCTTGTCGAAGACCACCGGCAGCGCTTTTCCCGCCTGATGCAGGGATTCGACGCGGTGATCTGTCTGGCTGCCACCGGCGAGGCGCCGCGCGGGCGCAGCAGCACCGGCGATCCGATCATGAACGCCGCCTGGACGGCACTCCACGCTCCTTGCCTGACACTCCCGCTGCTGCGCGGTGCCAGCAACCTACCGATAGGCCTCCAACTCGTTGCCGATAGGTTCAAGGACACGCTGCTGTTGGCTTGGGGCAGCCGAGTGACGGAGCTGCTCTGACCGACACGGGGGGCGCCTACCCGCGTACTTCAGCCGCGCCGATGCGAACTGCTAGGCAAGCGGTTTGGCGGCCATCTGGCCGGTATCCGGCATTTGGCTGTGATCCTTCAGGCCTCGGGCCTCGGCAAGGTCAAGGCGTACCAGGAACTCGCCATCGAAATAGACGAACGCCAGACGGCGGCGGCGCGAGACCAGGCGCTGCGGCATCGGCGCATAGCGAAAACCAGCATTTCCCAGACCGGGCGTTACCGAACCGACGTCGGTCGTTTCATCCTGTTCGACGCGCAGCAGAAACAACCGACTACCGTCGGCACGCTCGCCGACGAAAGGCACGCCGGCCAGACGCAGGAAGCTGGTCGGGTCGACGGCGACAGGAAACGACTGGGCGAAAGCCTGCTCGACCAAGTCGAAGTCCGGTTCCGGCGGCGACTCCGGTACCGGCGGAGCGGCATCGGGCGCATGCGGCGTCTGCCACTGAGCGATACCGGGGGCATTGTGCCCCGGCCCAGGTGCATGGGAGTGACCGTGATGTGAATGCGGATGCGCGTGCGGATGCGAATGATCGTGCATGGAACTTCCCTCCGAGCGGCGGCCTAATAGGCCACCGGCTTGTCGATGATGGCCTTATGAGCGCCCATCTTGCCGTGGGCGACCAGGGTACCCAGCGCCTCGACCACGAGGCGGACGCCGAACAGCGAGGTAATGTCCGAGGTGTCGTAGGGCGGGCTGACCTCGACCACTTCCATGCCGCAGATGCCGGGGGCGACGACCAGACCGAGCAGCTTCAGCACCTCACGCGGCAAGAAGCCGCCTGGCTCCGGCCAGCCGGTGCCCGGCACGAAACCGCAATCGACAGAATCGATATCGAAGCTGAGGTAGACGGCGTCGGCGTTCTTCCAGGCCAGTTCGAGGGCGATCTCGGCGGTCTTTTCGATGCCGAGCTTCTCGAAGTCGCTCATGGTCAGCACATTGGTCCCGCGCTTGCGCGCCTCGGCGACACCTTCGCGCGGCACCTGCCAGCCACCAATGCCGAGCTGCACGAGGTTGGACGCCGAGACGTTCGGCAGATTGGTCGCCCAGAACCAGGGCGTGGTGTGCATGCGTTCGTCCAGGTCCCTTTCCTGGATGTCGATATGGCGGTCGAAATGAATGATGCCGATACGCTTCGAGGTACACTGGGCGACGCCGCGCACGCAGGGAAAGCCGATGGAATGGTCGCCGCCCAACATGATCGGCAGCGCCCCGGAAGAAAAGACGTGGGAGACGCCGCGGGTGATCTGATCGAAGCTTTTCTCCAGGTTGGCCGGAATGGTGAAAACATCGCCGGCATCGCATAGCGTCATTTGTTCGCGCAGGTCGACGCCGAGTTCGTAGTTGTAAGGCGTGTAGAGCGCCGAGATGCGGCGCATGCCCTGCGGCCCAATCGCGTACCTGGGCGATAGGTGGTGCCGGAATCGAAGGGAATGCCGACGATGGCGGCATCGTATTTGCCGACATCGCGGACATTCTGCACATAGGGTGCTTTCATAAAGGTGTTGATGCCGGCGAAATGCGGCAGCTCGCCACGGGAAAACGTCGGGATCGATTTATCGGTGAGCGACTCGGAACCCGGCAGGCCCATTTCCAGCGCCCAGGCCTGCTCCCGCCGCCAGCCTTTATCGGACAAACGGCCCTCGGCCTCGAGGGCCTTCCAACCCTGGGTTTCTCGGGCGTTAAAGTCCGGATGATGGCGCCGCCGCTGCTCGCAGGCGGGGAACAGTCCGGCACGGTTGGCACGATGCCCCTGGCCAGGAATTGTCATTGTCGTCGCACTCCTATGTTTCGAACATGGATGCCGCCCAAGACGGGGCGGCACGACGGCGGGGCTTCATGTCACACCTCGCGGTGCGCCGCCCGCCCAGAGCCGCCAGTTACGCAGTATCGACCGAGCCATGCCAATGGATGATGCGGATTGGCGTCGGATTGTAGCCACAACAGGGATTGTCCGCTTGCGGACAGTTTGAGATCAGGCAAATCAAGTCCATCTCCGCACGTAGGTCGATGCGGTCGCCCGGCCGGGACCAACCTTCGTCGATCGCTGTCGTCCCATCCATCCGCACGGGCACGTTCATGAAGAAGTTCACGTTCATGACCAGGTCGCGCGGCGAAAGTCCGTGCTCGCCCAGCCCCTTGATGAAGTTCGACTTGCAGTTCGGCGTAGCTTGCTTCCCGTAGCGCCTTAGGTTCGCTTCGGCGCTGCAACACCCGGCCAGGGTGTCGTGACGTCCACAGGTGTCGGCAAGGATCGTCATCATCGGGCGGGCGGCATCGTCGAAAAGCTGGTGGCCTGCCGTCAGGTAAATGGTTCCAGCGAATTTGACGGTATTGCCGACATTGTAACGGTTCGCCTTGGGTGCGTTGGCATCGTAGGCGAGGAAGTCGACCGCCTGCCTGCCTTCGAGATCGACAATCCGCAGTCCGTCGCCCCGGGGCAGCCGCCGGCTCCAATAACCGCCGGCTGGCACAACATCGTCTCGCAGGATCGATCCGGGCAGGGCGGCGGTCGGGTCCGGATACGGCGCATCCCTCATGGCAGGTTCCTCCACATGCTTCAGTGAGCCAGAATCTGACCGAGGAAGGTCTTGGTCCGGGCGTTCTGCGGATGACGAAAGAACGCTTCTGGCGCGTTCTCCTCGATGATCTCGCCGCCGTCCATAAAGATGACCCGGTCGGCCACCTTGCGGGCAAAGCCCATTTCGTGGGTGACGCAAATCATCGTCATGCCCGATTGCGCCAATTCGATCATCACATCGAGGACCTCCTTGATCATCTCGGGGTCGAGCGCGGAGGTCGGTTCGTCGAACAACATGATCTTGGGATTCATGCAGAGGGCGCGGGCGATGGCGACGCGCTGTTGCTGGCCGCCCGACAATTGGCTGGAATACTTCCCGGCCTGCTCGGGAATCCTGACGCGATGCAGGTAGCTCATCGCCGTTGCCTCGGCCTCGGCGCGCGGCACGCCGCGCACGCCCATCGGTGCGAGCACCAGGTTTTCCAAGACCGTCAGGTGAGGAAACAGGTTGAAGTGCTGGAAAACCATGCCCACTTCGCCGCGGATGCGCCCGATCTTCTTGAGGTCGCCGGTCAGTTCGACACCGTCGACGACGATGCGGCCCTGTTGATGCTCCTCCAGCCGGTTGATGCAGCGGATCATCGTCGACTTTCCCGATCCCGACGGTCCGCAGACGACGATGCGCTCGCCCTTGCGGACGCCCAGGCTGACATCCTTCAGGGCATGAAACTGACCATACCATTTATGGACCCGGTCGAGCTGGATGGCGATGGGCGTATCGGTTTGGGCCATGGCATTTTCCTCAATCGAAACGTCAAACATGCTTCGGGCTCAGCGGGGACAAACAGCGCAGTCGAATGGAGAAGGCAAAGGTCGCGGCGACCAGCCCCGCAGCCAAAGCCGCGGCGCATCCGTCAATCGACCAATCGAGGCGAATGCCCAGCCAGAATCCGAGCGGCACGGCGATCAGCCAAAAGGACAGGATGTGCAGCCCGGCCGGCACCAGCACGTCGCCATGGCCGCGCAGGCTGCCGGCCAGCACCGCTTGAGCGCCGTCGGCGACGACGATGGCGGCGGTGATCGGAAACAGGGTGGCCAACAGATCCAGCACCCGAGCTTCCGACGAGAACCATTGCCCGGTCGCCTCGGGCAAGGCGAGCAAGGGGAGAGCGACGACCGCCATCAGGGCCAGTACGACAGCATAGCCAGCGCGGACCGTGTCGCGGGCCCGCCGGGCCTGGCCGTCGACCAGGGCCCGCCCGACCAACACGGTCGCCGCCGCGCCGAGGCCGAGGGCCGGCAGGTGGGCGATGCGGACGACGGTGCTGGAAATTTCATAGGCGGCTAC
>CANITX010000072.1 GCA_947470575.1 Rhodospirillales bacterium | reverse complement strand
CGCCGCGCTCAAGGCTGTGGCCCGCGAGTTGAAGGGCGCCAAGGCCATCCCCGCGGCGCTGCGCAGCGTCGTCCATGAGCGTGCCAAGGTGCGGCTGTGCGCGCCGGTGCCGCGCCCGGGCAAGTTCATCTGCGTCGGCCTCAACTATCGCGATCACGCGCTCGAAGGCGGGCATGAAATTCCCAAGGTGCCGACGCTGTTCAACAAATTCACGACGTCGGTCGTCGGCCCGGAAGACAAGATCGTGCTGCCCAAGGTTGTCCAACTGCCGGACTACGAAGGCGAGTTTGCTTTCGTTATCGGCAAGAAGGGCCGCAACATCAGCAAGAAGGCGGCGTTCGACCATGTTGCCGGCTATACCATCGTCAACGACGTCAGCGCGCGCGACTTCCAGAAGCGCACCTCGCAGTGGATGGCCGGCAAGGCCTTCGACGGCTTCGGCGTCATGGGCCCGGCCCTGGTCACCGCCGATGAGATCAAGAATCCGCACAGCCTGAGCGTCAAGACCATCGTCAGCGGCAAGGTCATGCAGTCGTCGAACACCAATCAGCTGATCTTCGATGTCCGCGATCTGATCGCCGATATCTCGCAGATCTGTACGCTGGAGCCGGGCGACATCGTCGCCACCGGCACGCCGAGCGGCGTCGGCATCTATGCCAAGCCGCAACGGCTGCTGCGCGACGGCGACACGGTACGTATCGAAATCCAGGGCCTGGGCGCCCTGGAGAACAAGGTCGTTGCCGAGAAAGGCGCTGCGCGCAAGGCGCCGGCGAAGAAAAAGGCCAGGGCGAAAGTCGCCTGAGACACCGGTTCGCCGAACGGGAATAGCCGAGGGGGCGGGCCGCAGGGTCCGCCCCCGATGCTTTTCGGCCGAGGCTGGAAGGTTTCAGTTATCCAGGAAGCGACGAATTTCGTTGCCGCATGAGGGGGCGACGCGGCTCTGGCGGTTCTGCGCTTCGATCCAGCCGCCATCCAGGTCGGCGAAACGGACGGCTTCAGGTTTCTTTTCGGGCGTTCCCCCGGCGATCTCCAGGATCAGCTTGCGACGCACGGCGCGGGAAAAATCCTCGAAGCCCTGGGCGACGATGATGAATGCCGAAGGTCCGCCGATGACGCAGTCCGTGTAATAGAGGTCCAGATTGGCGGCCTGCGGGCTGCCGAAACTCGGCCGGTCGTTGACGATGGGCAAGCCGTTGATGGTGATCCCGGCGGCCACCGCCTCGTCGCGGGCCTCGGTCACCGGCCGGCCCCAGTTGTTGGGACCATCGCCGGAGATGTCAATGACCCGGCGCTTGCCTTGGTGGGGGCTGCGGACGAACTGCGGCAGCGCATAGTCGATGGCTTGGCTGATCGAGGTGCGCGGCATCCGTTCCGGCGGGTTATCCAGCAAGATGGCGCGGAAGGCGGCAGCGCTGGCGTCGTCGTGGATGATCGTCCAGTCGGCGAGCAGCCGATTGTAGCCGAGCCCCGCCCACTCGAAATACAGTACCGCGATACGGCCATGGAAGCCATGGCGAATGGCGTCGATCACTTGCGGGTTGCTAAAGGCGGCGATATAGCCTTCGCGCTGCATGCGGGCTTCCTCGGGATCGATGCTGCCTGAAACGTCGACGGCTAGGATCAGTTCCAGATCGACCGGCTCGGCAGCCAGCTGCGCCGCTGGCGCCATCGACAGGACAAGGACGACGGCGAGAGAGAAATACCTGTGCAACGGCCGATCCTCCGTCGGGAGATTTCTCGATCCCGTGTATTACAGAGCAGCCTATCGCGCGTGGCAAGGTCCGTGGCGATGTTTCGCCGTCGCCGCTATGCTGGGCAACGCGTCATTCATCCCGTTGGTAACGCGGGACATAGGGAGACCACGACATGATCGAGAAGGACTACGACGTCGGTTTAGCCATTCGCCGCGAGGCGCTGGGGGCGGAGCACGTCGACAAGGCAATCGCCGCCGCCGACGATTTCAACAGACCGATCCAGGAAATGGTGACCGCCTGGGCCTGGGGCGGCATCTGGTCGCGGCCGGGGCTGGACCGCAAGACCCGTTCGCTGATCGTCATCGGCATGTTGTCGGCGCTGAACCGGCCCCACGAGTTGCGCATCCATTTGCGCGGTGCGCTGAACAACGGCGCTACCCGCGAAGAGATTCGCGAGACGCTGTTGCAGGTGGCCGGCTATTGCGGCCTACCGGCGGCAGTCGACAGCTTCCGCAATGCCACCGCCCTGTTTGCCGAGATCGACGGCAAATGATGGCTGCGAGGAGAATGGCACGATGAGCAGCAAACTGCGCTTGGGCTTTGTCGGCCTGGGTATGATGGGCCATCCTATGGTTCGACATCTGGCCGCAAAGGGCTTCGCGCCGACGGTCTACGATATCGACAGCGCGGCCATGACGCGCCTCGCCGGTATTGAGGGCGTGCATCCCGCGGCGAGCCTGGCCGATCTCGCGGCCAAATCGGACGTTGTTATCACCATGCTGCCCGATGGCAGGGTGGTCCGCCGCGTCGCGCTTGGCGATCCGCAAGGCAGCAACGACCATCTTCTTGCCGGACTCGGTGCCGGCGCCGTCATCGTTGATATGAGTTCCTCAGACCCTTTCGGCACCCGTGATCTCGGTGCCGATCTGGCGAGATATAACATCCGCTTGCTCGATGCCCCGGTCTCAGGTGGAGTCAAAGGCGCAGAGGCGGCAACCTTGGCCATCATGGCCGGCGGCGACGCCGCCACCTTGGACAGGTGCCGCGATGTCCTGTTGGCCATGGGAAAGGCTGTGCATCATGCGGGACCGCTTGGCGCTGGGCACGCTGCCAAGGCATTGAACAATTATGTGTCGGCAGCGGGGCTATTGGCGGCCGTCGAAGCTGTGATCGCTGGACAACGCTTCGGTCTCGATCCTGCCGGCCTCATCGACATCATCAATGCCTCGACCGGGCGCAACAACTCGACCGAGTCGAAAGTTCGCCAGCAGATTCTGTCCCGTGACTTCGCGGGGGGATTCGCGTTGAGCTTGATGGCCAAAGACCTCCGAACCGCGCTGGGTCTCGCCCGGCAAAGCGGCTTGAAGCTACCGTTGGCCGAAGCCTGTGTCGCGGTCTGGAACCAGGCCGACGACGCTCTGGAGCCCGGCGTCGATCACACCGCCATCGCCCGCCTGCTGGAGGGTATCAACGGCGAGGTGCTCCGGCAGCTAACCTAAAACTCCACGACCCGTAAAATCGTCGAAGGCGCGCCAGAATATTTCGCGGATGCCATCGCGTTCGCATAAGATGTCATGGCGAGCGTCGGCGATGGTCATCAGTTGGGCATGGGGTAGGCCACGTTGCAGCAAGCGATGCCCGGCGACATTGTCGACGACCCGCTCTTCGCCAGCATTCACGATCAGGATTGGATTGCGGATATCCTTGGCATCTCGGCGAAGCTGAGCGATGGAACGAAAGCTGGCCGCCAGCCATCCGAAGGTCGGTCCGCCGAGCGCAAGACGCGAATCTGCCGCGATATAGGCATGCGTTCGGGAAAATTGGTCGGGATCCGATGTCAAAGCGTTGCCCTCGAAGGAAATGGATCGGATATCGTACTGTCCCGTTCCGGGAACATAGCCTTGGGCTGCGCCAAGGGTCGTAGCAGCCACAGCCATCAGGCGAGCGCAGAGGCTGACGATGCCGGTACGGATGCCGAGCATTGGAGCGCATAGCACCGCTCGATCGAATACCTCGGGATGTTCATGCATGAAACGTAGGCCGATATGAGCTCCCATGGAGTGGGCGAGCAGGATGATCGGGCCAACTGCCCGATCCGTTAAGTAGTGCCTGACCAGCAATTGCAGATCTTGCAAATAGTCGCTGTAGTCGAGGACATGCCCTTTGTGCGGATCGGCCAATAGGCGCCCGGAAAGGCCTTGCCCCCGCCAGTCCAAGGCCCAGACATTGAAACCCCGACGACGCAGTTCGTTGATTGACTCAAGATTCTTTTCGATGAACTCGGTTCGTCCCTGTAAATATAGGGCAGAGCCCGATCCTGGCGAATGGAGGGCAGACCATCGGGCACACCGGAGCAACACGTTATCAAAAGATTGTAAGTAAAGGACTTCGCCACCGGTGGATTCGACCGTCGGTAGCTTTTGCAAGGTACCCGGCGTGGCGGCCATAGGGCCAGGTGGCATGGCGAACGGCTCGATATTGGAAGTTGCGATTGGTTTTCGGGCTCACGCCGACATTGTTGGGATTTGTTAAAAGAAAGTACCGGACGCTGTTGGAATTTCGAGGTTATCTGTAAGTGTAGTTGGAAAAGATAGGAATTTTTGTGACACTATTGCACAATTTTTCGGTTCAGGAACGTCCATGCCCAAAGACGTCATCGATATTTCCCTGAGGTGTTCGGAGAAAAGCAACTGGGATCGGCTGTTGCGCTACAGTCAGTCTGCCACGTTTGTCTATGCGGGTGCCGAAGATTTCGCGCCAATTTATGCAAGCCCCAATCTTGCCGATCTCCTTGGGCTTTCGGCTGCGGACGTTGTGGCCGAACCGTCCTCTTGGATGCAAGGCATCCTTCCCGAATATAGGGCGACACACCAATCTGGCCTTCACCGGGCTGCAGCAGGCGAAGCGCATGTTCTCGAATATCAATTTTGCCGTCCAGACGGAACGCATGTTTGGCTGCGTGAGTCGCTGCATCCGGATGTTGATGACCAGGGTATCGTTCGCCGAATCGTGGGCAGCGTGATCGATGTTTCCGAGGTCAAAGACGTGCAGGCCAATGCCGGTAAAGCCGAATCGCGATATCATCGCGTATTCGAATTGGCTGGCCTTCCCGCGGCAATGATCGGTGAAGATGGGTGCCTCATTGAGGTCAACCAAGCGATGGCTGCTTGGCTTGGATACTCTCCGGGTGAAATGCGCGGCATGTCCATCTGCCTCATTTCTCACCCGGAGGATGTCACCGAGAACCAGCGCCTGAGCGATCAACTTTGGAACGGGACGGTTGATCGCTTCCGTATGGAGAAGCGATACCTACGCAAGGACGGCACGGTCCTTCGCGGGCTGCTTCTCAACGTCATTGTCCGCAATGACGACGGCCAACCGCTTTATTCGATCGCACATATCCAAGATATCACCGTACAGCGACAAGCCGAGGACGTCGCCCGTATGGCGCACGAGCGTCTGTTGGATGCCATAGCCGCCATGCCTGACAGCTTTGCCCTGTTCGACGCGGATGAGCGGCTGGTGCTCTGTAACGACAGTTATCGGCGTCTACCTGAGATCGGATCAGCGTGCCTGCCCGGAACGCACGTAGAGGAAGTTTTGGCTGCCATGGCGCGTGGTAGTCTCCCTGCTTCCGGGAATGGGACGGCGGACGGGTTTGTGCGCGAGCACCTCCAATCGTTTCGTGCCGCCCGTGGTATTCCTTCCCTTGCACTTTCGGGCGGTCGTTGGCTCCGCTTGGCGGAGCGGCGTACGCGCGATGGCGGAACCGTTGTTGTCGCCTCCGACGTTACGGATCTGAAACGTGCCGAAGTAGCTTTACGCGATAGCGAAGAGCGATTCCGCCTGCTCGTCGAGGGTTCGGCTCTGGGTGTCATCGTAACGAGCAACGGACGTATCCTCTTTGCCAATAGGCGGATGGCGGAAATGTTGGGCTATTCCAGTACCGCCGAATTTCTTGCCTTAGGCCGCAGCGACGCCTTTAAAGCCCCGCATGAGGTCGAGCGTCTGAGAGCATATCGAGAAGCGCGCGCGCGCGGCGCACCAGCACCGCTATGTTACGAATATCAGGCCTTGTGCAAGGATGGCAGTTATTTGTGGGTGGAGAATCAGGCCGCAGTCATTAGCTGGAGGGGCGAACACGCGATTCTGTCCTCAGTGATCGACATCAGCGAGCGCAAGCGCGCCGATGCAGTCCAGCGAAAAAATGAGGCCCTGTTCCGAGGCACCTTCGAGCATAGCCCGTTTCCTGCGGCAATTGCCGACGAAGATGGCTTCTACCAGTATGTCAACCGAGCGTTGTGCGAGTTGGTCGGGTATTCGCAAGCCGAACTCCTTGGGGCATCGGCTAGTATCATGACCCATTCTGAGGATCGTGCGGCGGCGCGAAGCCGGCTTGTCGACAATTCGGGCAAGGACGGATCGTCTTATAGGGTTCGTAAACGCTACGTTCATAAGGATGGCAGCGTTATTTGGGTCTCAGCCAGCGTCTCCATGTTGCGCGATGAAAATGGTCGCGCTTTCGGTTCCGTTCGCCAAGTTCAGGACATCACTGAAGAAATTAAGGCCGATCTGGCGCGTCGTGACATCGAACAACAATTGCGCGCTGTCGTCGATAATTCACCTTCAGGTATCTGTATTCGCGTGCCGAAAGGTCCAATCCTTTTAGTGAATAGGTCCTATGCCGGGCGCTTTGGTCTAACCCCTGAGCAGATGCTGGGAAAGCTGGCGCGGGATTTCTATCCTCCTGTCCAGGCCTTGGATATTGACAATACAGACGCTTCCATCGTTGCTACTGGCCGCTCCACTACAAACGAAGTAACGAGGAAGTTCGCCGACAGCGAAGTGCATACTGTGCTATCAGTCAAATTTCCTATCGCCGATGGCGATGGGCGCATTGTTGCGATTGGCGTCATCTCCAGCGATATGACCGACTACAAGAATGTCGAAGAACGGCTGCATCAGGCACAGAAGATGGAAGCTGTCGGTCAGTTGACGGGAGGTATCGCGCACGATTTCAACAATCTGCTCAATGTCATTCTCGGCAATCTCGAGTTGATCGATGCTGCCGCCGGTGACGATCCGGAAATTGCAAGGCGTTTGAAAAATGCCGATATAGCGGTACATAGAGGCGCAGAGTTGACGGATCGACTTTTGGCGTTCTCTCGGCGAAAGTCACTTCGTCCGCAAGTGGTTGATGTCAATCATCTGGTCGACGGCGTGGTCGAACTGTTGAGCCGAACGTTGGGCGAAGACATTCAAGTCGAAACGATCCTTGATCCCTCCGTTCCGGCCATCCGGATTGATCCAGGCCAACTAGAGAATGCCATCCTCAATCTATCGCTTAATTCGCGCGATGCTCTTGAGCCAGGAGGGCGATTGACCATCGAAACCCGTTCTCATGTCGCTACCGCTGGCTCCAATCGAGATTTGACGCCTGGGCCTTATGTATCCCTTACGGTTTCGGACAATGGTGCCGGTATGTCGCCGGAGGTTCGTGACCGCGCCGTCGAGCCATTTTTTACCACGAAAGAAATCGGCAAGGGCTCGGGTCTTGGCTTGAGCATGGTCTATGGCTTCGTTACCCAGTCGGGGGGGCATCTTGAAATCGAGAGCGAGCTTGGCATTGGTACAACCGTCCGAATTCTTCTGCCTGGCGTATTTGAATTGGGGCAACCGGAGCCTACTGTTTCGGAGGTGACCGATGCTGTGCGCGGAAGTCACGAAACTATTCTTGTCGTCGAAGACGATCAGGAGCTGCGGCGTATCGCGTTCGAACTATTGAGCGATCTCGAATATCGGGTGCTTACGGCCGAGGATGGTCCGTCGGCTTTAGCTATCGTGGCAGGTGAGGAACGGATCGACTTGCTGTTCGCCGATATGATACTGCCGCACGGGATGAACGGCGCCGAACTTGCCCGCCAGGCGCGCGTGCGCCGTCCTGACCTAAAGGTCGTATTCACATCCGGATATCCTGACGAGGTGTTGCTCCGGCAAGGTTCTCTTGAACAGGGTCAGGTTCTTGTCGGCAAGCCCTATCGGTTAAATGAGGTGGCACATACCATTCGTCTGGCCCTCGACAACAAGCAGCTATCTTTCCCGCTAGGACGCACTTGAACGTCGTAAAGAACGTGTGCGGATGAATGGTCAGTAACTGACCGATTGTTATCGACGCCAGGAATTTCTGCAGAGATGCTGATTTTGATGCCAGGGGCAGGCTCGCGGATTGCCCTTGCCGGACGCTGCTACCGGCGATAGGAAGTTTCGGATTTCAGAAGTTCTCTACCCCCTTTTTCACGGTTGCCAAGCCATGACAGAACCCAAAAATAGCGCTGAAGCCCTCGATCCCTCCGACACCGCGTCCTATCGCCACTGGACGACAATCAGTTTGCGGTTCTCCGACATGGACCGCATGCAGCACATCAATAATCTGGCGGTCGGCGATTTCTTCGAGACAGCGCGTGTCGGCTTTCGCGAAGATATCCACCCCCCCTTGGATATCAGCGCCGGCGTCGGCATTGTCATCCGCCGCATCATCATTGAATTTGTCGGGCAGGCTCACTATCCAGGCGATGTGGCCGTCGGAACGCGGGTGCTGCGGCTTGGCCATAGTTCATACACTTTGGGCCATGCGGCGTTCCAGGATGACCGCTGTTTCGCAACGTGTGAACTGATCAGCGTTTATGCCGATGCGCGGGCGGGTAAGTCGTTGCCGCTGCCGGAAAGTCTTCGCAAGGCGCTTGAAGCCTATACCTGACGGCAGAGGGCGGCTTGCATCGTCGTCGGCGCGCCACTCCGGTGGGTCAGGTGCTATCGTGGCGGCATCGACGTCATTCAGCATCCCCGAAAGGTCGGTTTGCGCTTCTCCATGAAGGCGGCCAGGCCCTCTCTCTTATCGGCACTGTCGAACAAGAGTTGAAAGGCTTTGCGCTCCAGTCGCAAAGCCATTTCCAGAGGTGCGTCGGCGCCGGCAAGAGCCACCTCCTTGATTTGGCGCATGGCCAGGGGTGGCATGGCAGCGATGCGCTCGCCAAGGGCGACCGCGTGGTCAACAACCTTATCGTCATCGACCAGGTCGCTGACCAAGCCAATACGCCAAGCTTCCGCGCCGGTGATGCGCTCGGCGGTCAGCAGTAGACGCATGGCATTGTACTTACCGACGGCCCGCATCAGGCGCTGGCTCCCGCCCGCTCCGGTCATCAGGCCGACGGTGGGTTCCGACTGGGCAAAGCGGGCGCTGTGGCCCGCGACGATGATATCGGCATGCAGAGCCAGTTCCATGCCGCCACCCAGCGCAAAACCGCGCACAGCAGCGATCACCGGCTTGGGGCATAGCCGGATCGGCTCCCAATACCGTTCGGTGGCGCGCAACATCTGGCCGATGGCATCGACCTCGGTGAATTCGGCAAGGTCCGCACCGGCGACGAAGGCGTGTTCGTCCCCTGTGACGACAATGGCTCGGGTCGCTTCGTCCTCGGATAGAGAGGTAAACATCTCGGCCAATGCTTGGCGCAGTTCCAGATTAAGTGCGTTCAGCTTATCCGGACGATTGATGCGGATGAGGGCGACGCCGGGGCGTGGTATCTCGACCAGGACGACGGTGCCGGCTTTGTCAGGTGTGCTCATACTGTCCCATAGCCTTGGAGCTTGAAAGCCGTCAAGCAGGTCGGTAAGCAGGCCATGGGCCCTATGGCTCAGGCGTTTGGGCAGCCTGGCATCGGCATTTCGTATGTATAGCGGACACCGTTATAGGGGATGGCAAAGCCACCTTGTCCACAATTCGGCAGATTGGCGTCGTCGAAGACAAACCGGTGCATGCCTCGTCCGAGCGGGCTGAGCATTTGCTGCAATAAAGCCTGGAGTGAGGTAACGCCGCCTAGTACGGCCGATGGCAAGGCTGCTTCCTCGAGCGAATCGCGACGCTCTACCTTATTGGGTTCGATACCAACGCTTTGCACCTTACTTCATAAATATATGACAGTGGGGTGGAACGAATACAAATACAAAGGGTTTAACCCAGAAATAGGCCGATCATGTCTTGCATGTTTCGGACAGCGCGATGAAATACTGTTGGCCAGATCCTCGTATCGTTGAATACGGTGATATATCGTCATTTCATCCTTCTTTACGTAGGGTAGTGGGCGCTATGCCGTCTTTCCCAATTGCCACCTGACAACGAGATGCAGACCCTCACCGAATCCGGAGGAAGTTGCGCATGCCCGAATTGCCGGCCGCAACGCCGCTGACGGCTGAAAACCGTCGCCATCTTGCTAATGTCTCGGTGGCGACTTTGACCACCCTGTTGTTCAAACGCGGCTTGCGCAATCTTCAGGTACAGAATGTCCATCCCCTGAATGCCAATGCCCCGACCATGGTCGGCGAGACCGTTACGCTGCGTTACATTCCAGCACGCGAAGACATCGACGTACTCGATGTCTTCAAGGACCCCGAACATCCACAACGCAAGGCCATCGAAACCTGCCCGCCCGGGCACGTCATGATGATCGATAGCCGCAAGGATGCCTCGGGTGCGTCTGCCGGAGGCATACTGATGTCACGGCTGATGAAGCGGGGCGCCGCCGGTATTGTCACCGACGGCGGGTTTCGTGATACGCCGGAAATGTCCGGGATGCCCGTCCCCATTTATCACCAGCGGCCTGCAGCGCGTACCAATCTGTGCATGAATCACGCCGTTGATATCAACGTGCCCGTCGCCTGTGGGGGTGTGCCTGTCTTTCCGGGCGATATCGTTGTCGGGGACGGAGAAGCGGTGGTGGTCATCCCTGCCTACCTTGCCAACGAAATTGCCGAGGAGTCCATTGAGATGTCGCTCTAAGAGGATTTTGTTCAGGAAGTGGTGATGAACGGGCGGACAATCGTCGGACTATATCCGGCCGGCGAAGCCTCGCGTCGAGACGTTGCTGCTTGGCGCACGAAGCGCGGGAAGTGATGTAGATTACCTGTCCGGCAAGATTTTCTTAACGGCCCTAAGGCATGCTGAGGATCGATTCTCTAATCCGGTAGCGGAGGGTTGAACCATGCTTGGATTCGGTATCTTGCTCGGTGGGTTATCGATGTTGATCGGCTTTGCTGCTCTGTGGCTCGCAGCGGATGCCCGGAATAGGGCAGGAGGCGAGACCGCACAGCTCATGCGTAGCCAAGGCACTCTGCTGCGTAAGAGCGTCGACAACGTGGCAGGAGCTGTTGCGGGAATCGATCAGCGCCTCAAGGACATCGAGCGCCGGCTTGCTATGAGCGAACGGGAAAGCAGCAACGTCGATGCGGTGCGCGAGGAGTTGTTGGCCGTGCGTGCCGCTTTGGGTTCGCTGCGCGAAGCAACAACACCCCGGACTGCTATGTCGACCTTGCGCCATTGAGCTTCATCTGCCGACTACCACAGGAATTTTTCAAATTGATTGGTGGATTATAGACCCACCACATAATTTTTCTGCATACCCGCACGGGCTAAGCGCGTCCTCGTCATCGATGCCATTGAGGCGCGCTGCTTGGATGCCCTGGATTTGATCCAAGATGTTCGCGTTCGCAACCGCCGTGGCATCCTGCTGGCCACAATGGGCATTCTCATCATCAGTCCGGATGGACTCCTGCTTCGGTTGGCGGGAGATGCAGGATTATGGGAAGCGGCCTTTATACGTACCCTGGCGATGGGTGTCGGGCTTAGTTCAATTCTGTTGGCCTGGCATAGGTGGGCCTTGCCAACGGAGTTGGTCCGGCTCGGTTGGGGTGGAATGGCTTCCATCTTATTGTTGTCGCTTTCCAATATTGCCTTTGTTGCCGCCATGGCGGAGACAACGGTAGCCAATACCCTGGTCATCTTTGCTGCCACGCCCTTGTTTGGCGCCGTCCTGGGGCGGCTGTTCATCGGTGAGACTGTTCACTCAGCCACGTGGCTTGCCATTGCAGTGGCAATATCCGGCATTGGTCTGATCGTGGGGAACAGTTACGGCGGGCTCGCTGCGGGCAGCCGTGAAGGCGATGCCATAGCTCTGCTGACGGCCATACTGATCGCTGCCAATCTTGTGGTCTTGCGGCGCTTTCCTCATGTCGATGCTACTATTGCGTTGGGCTTATCCGGTTTCGCCTCGGCTGCCTTCTGCTGGCCTCACGTCGAGTTGGCGGGAATGTCACCGCATTCGATTGCCATCCTGGCATTTCTTGGCGGTATCATTATTCCGTTGTCCCTATCACTCTACTTTCGCAGCCTGCGTTACTTGCCGGCGGCCGAGGTTGCGTTGTTTGCCTTGATTGAGACCGTGCTCGGACCGATGTGGGCATGGGTCGGTGTGGGCGAGACGCCGGGTGTGTCGACGCTGATTGGCGGTGCCGTGGTGGTTGGCGCAATTGTGCTAAACGGGCTTGGCGCTGTGCGCCGATGAGTCGATGGAAGGACAGCCCTTCCCACCCGGGGTGCGGAGACGACAACGTGTCGGCTTGAGGCTCATGAAAAACACCGGCTTCGCCAGTGCGGTATGTCCTTAATTGAAATTGTTCTCCATATGGATAGGATAAAAATTTCCTATGACGGCCCAATATGGACCATGTCGTTTGCACATCGATTTTATGAGGTGCGCCATGATCATCGAACAGGTTCTGTCCGAGAAGGGCGGTGCACTTATTACCGTGCCACCCGAAGCGACTGCAATTCAGGTGGCCCAGATTCTCTCCAGCAAGCGGATTGGCCTGGTCATCGTCAGTTCGCCTGGAGGGCGGTTGCTTGGCGTCATATCAGAGCGCGACATCGTGCGCTTTGTTGCCGAGGATGTCGCTCGCTTGGCCACGATCAATGCGGGTGAGATGATGAGCTCCAAGGTTATCACCTGCACGCCGGCGGACGATGTGCGTAAGGTGATGAGCGTTATGCATGAGCGGGGGTTTCGCCATATGCCCGTTGTCCAACACGGACATATACGGGGGCTGGTATCCAGTCGCGATTTGCTCAAACACTTGGTCGCCGAGGCCGATCTACATCAACAGGCTGCGGCGTGGTCGGACTTGGATTTCATATAGAAGGCTTGGCACAGACTGACGGTAGCGAGGTATTATCGAAGTCGGCAGGGTTATGGCGAACCGCATCCAGTGTGTTCGTTAGGCATCTTGTTTCCGGTCATGCAGATAGTCACGAATATTTACGGCATCGATCTGCTCGGGCATTAGAAATTTTTCAGCGTATTTTTGGTAGACTCCAGACGTCAGAAAAAGCTCGAACAGGTCGGGATCGACATGATGGTCGTCGCGCATAGCGGATAGAATGCGTAGGGATTCCGATATGGTTTTTGCCTTCTTGTAGGGCCGGTCAGACGCTGTCAGTGCCTCGAAAATATCGGCAATGGCCATAATGCGCGAGGCCAGCGACATATCTTCCTTCTTTAGTTTGCAAGGATAGCCCGTGCCAATCATGGTTTCGTGATGCCCGCCCGCGATTTCCGGCACGCGGGAAAGATGCCTTGGGAAAGGCAGCTGCTTTAGCATAATGATGGTCTGGGCGATGTGATCATTGATCACGAACCGCTCTTCAGGGGTCAGAGTGCCGCGATCGATGCATAGGTTATGTATTTCTCCTCTATTGTACTCATATTTTGGCACACTCATCTTGAAATCATATGGGTTGTCACCCCAAGGATTTCCGTTGTCATTTCGATAGATGATGTGCTCGGGCTTATCCGCAAGCAGGTATTCGGCTACCGGCAATGGCGGTGCCGGCAATTCCGTATACCGCCTCTCCTCGTCATTGGACAGACCAAGGCGATCATCCAAGTAACGTACCCAGGTCTGATTTGCGATAGCTCTGATCCGTCTCTTGTCGGTGTCATTCATGAATTCGCTACCGACGTTGGCCTTTGCGATGAAAGTGAAATCGCTTCTGATTTGGGCCAGACGATCCTCGCGCTGACATGACAGTGCCGCTTCATCGCCACCTTCTGCCACCCCCTGCCAATATGCGATCTGGGCATCGCGGATCAGCACTTCGAATCGCATGCGAATTTCATGGATGCGATTGTAAATAGTTTCCAGCTTGGTGGCCTTATCGACGACATATTCCGGTGTGGTTACCTTGCCGCAGTCGTGTAGCCAGGCACCGATGTGGAATTCGTACCAGTCGTCGTCGTTGAGGGCGAAATCGCGGAACGGTGCGGAGTCCGATGCGCAGGCTGCCTCAGCGAGCCATTTGGCGACCTGTGGAACCCGGGCACAGTGGCCCCCCGTGTAGGGCGATTTGGCGTCGATGGCAGCTGCAATCAATTCGATAAAGGAGTCGAGTAAGGCCTTCTGTTCTTCAAGCAGTAGTGAATTTTCCAAGGCAACGGCTGCTTGTGTTGCTAGCGCCATAACGAACCCTTCCGTCTCCTTGGCGAAGGGAACGACCTTGCCGGTCTCCCGTTCCATAGCATTGAGTAGTTGCAGAACACCGATGACGCGACCCTGACGGTTTTTCATCGGTACGGTGAGGAAGGATGTTGAACGATAGCCTGTACTGCTATCGAATTTCTTGGTACCGGAGAAGTCGAACCCTTTGGCTTCATACGCATCGGGAATGTTGACCAATTCGCCGCAGATAGCGACGTGGGATGCTATGTTGTTGTGATTGGGAGCTCCGGTTGCGAGATCGTATATGATCACTGGTGGCAACGTGATACTTTCGCCCGACATGCCGCCAAGAAAAATGCCGAGAGAATCCGTCAACATGGTGGTGAAGCGGAGCGTGTTGTCATCGGTGCGCAGATAAAGCGTGCCGCCGTCGGCATTGCAGAGTTCCTTTGCACCGCGAAGGATTGCTTCCATCAGGCTGACGGAGTCACGTTCTGCCGATAGCTTGATGCCCAATTCGACGAGCTTTTCTAGGCGCTTTTGGGTGTCAGTCAACGCCGCCGTGCGTGTGTGTAGAGCGCTCCTCATCAGGTTAAAGCTGCTACCTAATGAATCGATTTCGAGGAAGAAAGATGGACGGCTAGGAGGGCCGGTGAAATCGAATTTCCGCAGCCGCTCGGCATCACCGGCCAGACGTTGCAATGCCCGGCTGAGGTAGGTGGCCGTGAAGAACGCCAGCGGCAAACCCACGACGAGAACCGGTATGGCAGCCAACAGAATGCGATTCATCCTGCCGCCTAGATGGGCTGTGAAATCCGAAAGTGGTGCCGTAATTCCAATTGTCAGGTTGACGCCGTTCTCGATCATCGGTGCCACGTAGTCCAGCATCACGCCGGTAGCATCTTCGGTCACTCGAATGGCTGTCTTCTTTTCGGCATGTGCGAATTGCGACAGTCTTCGAACATCCGGTTGTGGAAATTCGCGGACGTCTGCTAATGGCGGCGGTGCGGCCTGGCCGGGTATATAGGCTCCCCATAGTTGAAAGTTGTCATCGAACAAGTAAATCCGCCCATTCCGGGAGAAATCCTGGTGGGAAAGAAATGTTGATAGACTGTCTAAGGTTAAATCGATGCCGAAAACACCGCGTTCTGACAGTAGTGCGTGGGAGACAGTAATGCCTAAGGACTTGGTCGAATTGAAGATGTACGGAGATGTCAGGAAGGGAGTGCCCTTTCCGAGCGCCCCAGAATACCACGGGCGCGTGCGGGGATCGTAAGCCGCGTCAGATGTCTTGCGACGGCTAAGAAATTTGTCCTCGCGATCATAGAAGCTCCAAATATCAATTCGTTCTCTGTCAGTCGCTGCCACGATGCGCCGTGCGTAATAGGCCTCTTGTGGTGCATCGAGGGCGCGGATGAGGCCGGGATTTTCATTCAAACCGATGGCCTGCAGAAAATTGCCATCGACGTGGCCTATATAGGCGGAATAAATCGTTGGTGTTTTTCGGATTAGAGCCAATAGCACGTCGAAGGCAGGGTGGTTATCGGCGTCGGCGTCTATCGGCAACTGCATGTTGCGCTGGGCTGCGCCGAAGGTTGCCCATGATCGGCCCCCATTAGGTGGTCCGGGTTGAATGTTAGTGCATTGCTTCCTCCCTGGCCATTGCCGGCTGTAGGTGGAGCGAAGCGGAACCGGAAGGCGGCAATGGCGGCGTCGCGGTTTCCGGGGCCGGTGGCCGGTAACCGAGGCT